>JBKPRH010000133.1:0-10601 GCA_046765795.1 Acidobacteriota bacterium
ACCATCGACCTGTTCGGACGTACGGGGCTCATCCTGGCGGTGGTGCCCTATGCGTGGGGCGACGTCACGGGCAGCGTCGGCGAAGAGACACGACGGATCACACGCTCAGGCCTCGCCGATCCGCGTTTAAAACTGTCGGTGAACCTGCTGGGTGGGCGGGCACTGACTCCACGCGAGTTCGCCCGAACGACACGGTCGACGATCGTTGGTGTCAGCCTCGCGGTCGCCCCGCCCCTCGGTCAGTACACCGGAAGAAAGCTGATCAACCTCGGCGCGAATCGCTGGGCCGTAAAGCCGGAGGTCGGCATCTCGCACGCACTCGGTAAGTGGACCATCGAGGGATATAGCGGCGTCGTGGTTTTTACGACCAATCACGAGTACTACACGGGGACGTCGGTTCGTACGCAGTCACCGGTGGTCGCACTTCAAGCCCACGTCAGCTACACGCTTCGCCGGCAACTCTGGGCCGCCTTCGATGCGACGTGGTACTCCGGCGGGACGACAACTGTGAACGGCACGCAGAAGGGCGACCTGCAGCGAAACTCCAGGGTCGGCGGCACGCTGTCGTTCCCGATCGGACGGCAGCAATCGATCAAGTTCTCCGGCAGCACAGGCGCGACCACTCGTATCGGTGCGGACTTCAGAACGTTTGGTGCAGCTTGGCAGCTGACATGGTTTGACCGCTCACCGGGGAAATAGGAAGTTCGCCTGTATACGCAATCGCCAGTCGGCGCCTCCATCAGGACTTGCGATGTGCGGGCCCGCACCGACCAAAAAGTTGACCGGCCGCTTGCCGAGCTGGGTCACCTTGCTGAGCGTAAACACGAGGGACGAATTCCAGACCTCATCCTCGTCCCAGTTCGCAGTCGCCTCGATGCTCGCGCCCACAGCGATACCGTCTGGCAGGTTGTAGTTCACGAACGGCTGAAAGAAACCTCGATTGACATCGGTCCGGTCTGGCGGGCCATCGAGGGACCAGACCTGGTTCCAGAGGACTCCGGTTGTCCACTTCCCTGGCTGCACGAGCGCGACGATCGACGGCCCGAACCCGACCTGTTCGCTGCCCAACACATTGTTCGTCGCTGTCGGCAAAAGCAATACGGGACCGGCACCCCAAATCACCGTGCCCGTATGCGCCGGCGACAGAAATGCGGTGGCCAGCGTATCGCTCATGCCGTTGACGCGCAGGCCATCGTCGGTCGGGTTCGACGCGAGCGGCATGATCACGCGCAGGATCACATTGACACTCTTGGTCAACGAGAACGGCGCAACCGGTTGAATGTTGAGCGTCGTGCCGACTGCCTCTCGCGCGCCGATACCCGCGTCCCAGTTCGCCTGAAACGGTACGCTGATCAGGCTCGCGACGGGATTCTGCGTTTGCTTGGCGAGCTCGTCGGCGCTTTGGGCGACAGCGTCGTGAGCGATCATCAGTATCGACACTATTGTTAGCCACAGGATTCGCGACACCGCTTTCATCGTCGACTCCGAGTCCGGCGCTTTCCGCTTACGCCTTCTCCGGCATTCGCTCCAATCCGATCAATTTCCAGCCAGTCTGCTGTCGTTCAAAGTACACGTGCAGAGGGCGATTCCATGATTCGTGTGGGGCGCCGACGGCAGCGATCTCGATCTTCACGAAGGCTCCGGGTGTCGTCGGCAGCGGCGCCGGCGTCTTCATCGACTCCAGTGAACTGCGGGTCTCGCCGAGAGCGGTCGTGCTCCCGGTCGCGTTGTCGAACGTGAACCAGGCCGCTCGATACGACGCCGGTGCGGTCGCGACATGAGCGCGAACGGCAGCATTCGCAAACATCAACGTGCCTTCGTCATCGAGAACCGGATCGACGATCGGGTTGATGCGCGTCAGATAGGCGCGGCTGATCTTGTCGCGCCGTGCGATCAGCGTTGCGGTCAGTTGTGCGGCGGCAGCCGGATCGCTGAACGCGGCGACCTCCACAAGCCCGCGAATAGTCGCGTCGTCAAAGGCCATCACGCGCCGCGCCGCCCAAAAGGCGTCGTCATCACGCATCTCGATGAATGCCGCGGTGGGAACACGAGGTTTCCAGGTCAGAGGGTCGAAGGACTCGGCCTCGAAACGGCCGATGGCCGGGTGTTCGTCGTAGTGCGCCGTCTGCCATGGACTCCGCGAGAACCCCATCGACAGCAGGCGCTTCTTGGTGGTGTCGCCCTCGTAGAGATACTCCCAGCCTTCATCCCAGTCGTGCGGGGCATTCGCGCCCATCCCAAAGGTCGATCCGACATCCTGCAGGTAGTGCACCACCACGGCGCGGTCGTCACGTTTGACGACTGTATCGAGCGTGTTGCCGGCCTTCATGTCGGTGAGATTTGTCCAGGCGCCGAACACGCGCAGCGCTCGCAGCTCGCGTCGATGCTCGTGGGGGACGATGTCGTTCGGGTCATCGGAGCGCGTGCCCTTGTATCGAAACGCGCCGACGACACGCCCGGACAGGAGGCGCCCGGCAGCAGCGCGGTAGAGACCGTCGGAACCGCGCGCCGCACGCTCGAACACCTCATCGAGATCGGACTGCGTCATCGGCGTGCGCGTACCGGACGGGCGTCGCACGGTCGCTTCCGGATCGATCTGCAGCGTGCGCCGATCGATCGTGGTCAGAAATGTCTCGACCTGGTTGTAGCCAAGCGCCCAGAAGATCTTGCTGGCGATGATCATGGCCCCGGTCGCGCCTTCGGGATTGGACGGCGGATCGAACGAGATGAACCACGTCTCGCCTTTCGCGTCACGCGCCGTGAAACCGGGCGCAAAGCCCGCCGACTTCTCACGGATCACTGTCCACTTCTCACTCGCCGGAGGTGGACCTGGCGTGGACTGCCGGACGATGTCCGCGGCGGTCAACGGCTTCGCTCCGATCCGATTCGTGAACCAGCTGGAGTCAGGCACCTCATCGATCGTGTTGACGTTGAGCGCGCGCACGTGCTCGGGCCGTCGCGACGCCGTGACGAACAGGTTGTAACCCAGGTTGTAGACGAGTCCGATGTCAGACTCCTTCACGCCTGCCGCATCCTGACTATCGGGTTCACGTGCGAGGGGATCGTCGGAACGAAACTTCGGCCCGGCTGTGTCCACGATGCAGCGGAACGCGACAGCGAGGAGGAGTGCAGTGACGAGAGCGGGAGTAAGCGCAACGCGCATCGCATCCTCTAGAACGGCGCCTTCGCCGAAAACACCAACTGCAGTCCTTCGTTGCTCTTCGCAAACTCGATGCGCAAGGGTGTCGCGATGGGTCCGTGAAAACGGAATCCGAAGCCGTAGTCGCTCTTGAGATCAGTGAGATCTAGATCCGACGTGTGACTCGTCACCTTCCCCGCGTCGTAGAACACCGCCGTGTCGAGAAAGCGATTCACGAGAACGCGCCATTCGGCTGAGAGCAACAGGCTGTGGCGATCGCGAAAGCGCCAGCTGGAGAACCCGCGCAGCGTCGAACCGCCCCCGAGCGCAGGAAGCATGAAAAAGGGAATCGTCTGTCTCTCGTCCACGAACGTTGTTTCGATGCGGCCGCGCAGCGACACGACCCACGTGTCGCGCATCACTGGGATGTGCTGAATGACGTCGTAGTCGACGCGCTGAAAACTGAACTGGTCGTCGGTATCGCCGAAATGATGGCCGGTGACCGCGAGGTACCCGCCGGTTCTCGTGTAGCCCGGAGCCGTGCGCCAATCGAGCGCGACCGCCGCCTGTGGATGCAGATAGGTTGGGTTTGCGCCGAGGCCGGAAAGCGTCGTGGGCGTGTACACCTCGTCAACCGATGGTGCGCTGCCACCGCCGGCGTCCTGATTCCACTGGCTCACTTCGAAGCCACCGGTCAGCACGAGGTATCCGCGAGTCGGCCGGACGTTGAGGATCGCCTGCGCGTACGGTTGCGTGAATGAATAGTTCGCGCGATCGTCCACCGACGTATCGGTTCCAAATCCATAGAAGCCGACGCGAGTCGCCTCGCGCCAGCCACCGATAACCGAGAGCACACCGTGACGGTTGAAGAGTCGAGGCGCCAGGAACTCGGCTTCGATCCGTTTGTACCCGGACGGCGTGATGCTGCCGCGCACATCGACTGTGTTGTAGCTGCTGACGTGATGAATATATCCAGCGCCGACGGTGAATCCACCACCGGCGTAGGCACTCTCGAAGAACGGGTGCCAGTTGGCACGGCCGCTCAACATCGCGTCCTCGAGATTGTCGACCCACGCCTCGACGCGCCCGACCTCGTACGGCTTGAGCTCGCCTGCCTTGGCCTTCTGCGCCACGATGATGTCGGCCTCACGCGTCTGCGCAGACGGTTGCGCAAACACCGGCGTCGCCATCGCCACGACAGCAACGGCCATCACTCGCAACTCCACGAACACGGCAACCTCGTTCCCTCGTGGCTCTCACGATTTCGGTGGACGCGCCGCGATATCTCGCGAGCGGCGCCGATGACCCCGGCGATCGTTCGGGAATCGCGGGGCGCTCGTCAGGACAGCACGCGCCGTGCCGTCTATAATGAGGATGAGGTTGGCGACGAGACGAGGAGCGACTGATGTGGCAGGGCTTTGACCCGGAAATCAAACGAGATCTGGCGGCGGTGAAAGCCCTCGTCCGCCTGACCCATCAGACGCCCACCAGAGAGTGGCCCCTGGTATTCGTTGGCGACTACGACGCGTTACTGGTCGTGCGCGAATGGCCGGATGGCCAGATCACGGCATATTGGACCTCCGAAATTCGTGACCCACTCACCGGAGATCGCGGGACGACAACGTAGCCCCTGACGTATCGAATACCACCTGGTCGTACCGCCAAAGCTTCTCCAAGAACGTCCTCGCGCAATCCGCGGCACTTTCTAGTCCAGCCTGGACGGCGATCTCGGCGATCGTTCGCTGCCCGTCGATCGCGTCGAACATCCGCTTCTCCGGCGCGGTAATCGTCAGAAGCAGATCGCGGTGCTGGTGACTTCTGTTCAACAGCACAGCTGCGGCGCCCTGCGGAAGCCGTTCCTCGACACACAGCGTGTACGGCAAACGGATCGGCACAAAACTGCTCCACCGCTGATCGCTGAAGCGAACGTGCACGTCGCCGTCATCCGGAGCATCGTCTCTCGACACGACAACGCTGTGCGCCCCCATCGTGCCTCGCCACAACTCCATTGCGGTGTATTGGTCGCGCGGACTCAGCCGCGCGACACGACTGGCGTGTGAGGTGGCCGCGAACGCGCCGCACTGCGGCAGATAGGGAGCCTGCCAATACCAGCGCGTGAAGCGCGCTCCGCCTCCCTCGATGAAGTCGAAGAGTTCCGGCACTGAGTACGACTGATCGCGCGGGTTCAGCAGCGCGTCGGCAAGGGCGTGGGCGTTCTGTGCATCACGTGACGTGGCGAGTTCGTCATGCAACGGATGCTGCGGAGGCAGAGCGGCCACTGCGGCGCGAAGATCGGCGATCTCTCCGTCCGATCGGCCTACGCCGAGCGTGCGGCAGTATCCCTGGAGCATAGAGATCCCGGTTCTGCCGTAAGGCGCGTAGACCATCAGATAGAGCACGCCGTCGGGTTTCAGCACTGAACGGAGCGCGCGCAGGCCGGCCACTGGATCCACGAGGTGATGCAGCACGCCCGTGCAAACGATCAGATCGAATTGCTGGCCGAGCGCTTCGACAGCCTCGATCGAGACATGACATGTCTGGAGATTGGTGAGCGCGTACTTCCGTTTCAACTGCTCGGTGTGATCCAGACTCGTCGTACTGACATCGATGCCGACGACATGTGACAGCGGACGGCACAGCGCGTACTTCGCCGCCTGCCACGTGCCGCAGCCAGCCACGAGGATGTCGAGATCGGCGCGATACGGCGTGCCGGGCCATAGCAAGTGGTGTTCGGCACGATGGCGATTGCCGTCCTGCCATTCGGCGCGCGCGCGATCGAGGTTCGCGACCGGCGGCGGATACGGGTGTTCGGTATAGAACGCGCACACCGGATCCAGGTTGGCGTCAGGTGTGCGCATGTCTCCGCGGGCGGTGGTTGTGCTCACTTCACGCCCGCACCGCCGCTCGTCTCCATCGCCGCCTGCTGCTGGCGCGCTTTCTCGAGCGCCTGGTCGATGCTGAAGCTCGCCGGCCGTTGCCGCGGCGGGAAATCCTTGAACGTCTTCAGGAACTCCCCGACGATGGCCTGCGCCGGCACGAGCAGGAACGCACGATCGGCCTTCCATTTCGCGTAGAACATCGTCGCGTCTTCCTTCGCCCGTTCGAAGGGATCGCTCCTCAAGTTGT
Organism: Acidobacteriota bacterium; assembly: GCA_046765795.1. Classification (GTDB taxonomy): domain Bacteria; phylum Acidobacteriota; class Vicinamibacteria; order Vicinamibacterales; family UBA2999; genus Gp6-AA40. The sequence goes on from JBKPRH010000133.1 coordinate 6,266, forward strand.
AGATGTCGGGCACCCGCATAGCCACGAGCGGCTCTTCCCACACGCCGAAGCCTTTGGCGCGCTGCTCCATGAAGGTCGCCTTCCAGTTGCCGACACGCAGCGCCATCAGGTCGCCGTCGTCGCTCCAGTAGAGGAAGCCTTTGCGAGGATTCTCCTTGACCTCTCCCTTGAGGAACGGCAGCAGATTGTAGCCGTCGATGTGTACCTTGAACGTCTTGTTTCCGGACTTGTAACCCTTCTTCAGCTTCTCCACGACGTCTGGCTCGCCGGCCGCAGCCGCCAGGGTAGGCAGCATGTCCGTGTGCGAAAAGACCTCGTTGGAGATCATGCCGGCCTTGATCACCCCGGGCCAGCGGATCGCGCACGGTACACGCCAGCCGCCCTCGAAGTTCGTGTCCTTCTCGCCGCGGAACGGCGTCGTGCCGCCATCGGGCCAGCTCATGACCTCGGCGCCGTTGTCGGTCGAATACATGACGATGGTGTTGTCGGCGATGCCGAGTTGATCGACCTTGTCGAGGAGCTTGCCGACGTGACCGTCATGTTCGACCATGCCGTCCGGATACACACCAAGACCGGTCTTGCCCACGGACTCTTTCTTCAAGTGCGTGAAGATGTGCATCCGGGTCGAGTTGAACCAGCAGAAGAACGGCTTGTTGTCCTTGACCGACTTCTCCATGAACTTGAGGCTCGCGTCGAGGAATTCCTCGTCCACAGTCTCCATGCGCTTGAGGTTCAGTGGGCCGGTGTTCTCGATCTTCTGCGTACCGTCAGCGTTGGCCCATGTGTGGAGCACGCCGCGTGGTCCGAACTTCTTCTTGAACTCCGGGTCTTTCGGATAGTCGGGATTCTCCGGCTCCTGCTCGGCGTTCAGGTGATAGAGATTGCCAAAGAACTCATCGAAGCCATGCGCGGTCGGGAGGAACTCGTCGCGATCGCCGAGGTGATTCTTGCCGAACTGCCCACAGACGTACCCAAGCGGTTTCAGCACATCAGCGATCGTCGGGTCTTCGGGTCGCAAACCCAGATCCGCTCCAGGAAGACCGACCTTCGTGAGACCGGTGCGGATCGGCGACTGACCGGTGATGAACGCCGCACGCCCTGCCGTGCAACTCTGCTGACCGTACCAGTCGGTGAAGTTGCACCCCTCCTTGGCGACGCGATCGATGTTGGGCGTCCGATAGCCCATGATGCCCTGGTTGTTCGCGCTGATGTTGAACCAGCCGATGTCATCGCCCCAGATGATCAGGATGTTGGGTTTCTTCTTCTCGTCGGGCATTGGTCAATCTCCTTCGTCTGATCACGTGCCTGGGACCGTGATCGGCTTGGTCAAGAGCGTTCCTGCAATGAACAGTGAACTCCCCTGCGTCGTTGTGCGCGCGTAGACTTCCCAGAAGTAGCGCACGGTGATGAAGCCGTAGACTTTGTTCTTCGCGGCAATCGCCAGCGTCGCTTCCGGACCGAGTCCGAATACCTTGTTCCTGCCGCGAATCAGAATTCCGGGCAGGCCCTCGATCGTGTCGTCGCTCACTTTGAAGGATGAGTAATAGGCCAGACCCGTTGAGAGCCCGCCCTTCAGCAAGTCGACACCCACGCCGCCATCGATGTTCATCTGATTGCCGACCTTCGTCTCGCTGTCTTCCTTCTTCGATTGAACATTCAACGACAGTTCGGCGGCCGCGTGGTACTGCTTCTTGCCATCGAGATAGACCGTCGTGCCGACAGCGGGCTCGAAGCCCCACATCCCGAGACCGGTGTTGTCATTGGCGCCATCGGTGTACTTGCCGGTGGGAATGTAGATGTTGAACGCGGTGATGACGTCGGCGCGCGAGCGGTGCCACCCGAGACTGATCGGCGCGAATGCCGAGTCAGTGAGCCCGGCGCCAGGATTTGCGTCGATCTCCGTACCCTGAATCCGGTTGTTGGCGCCAACGGGAAACAGCACCGAGAATCCGTAGAACCCACCGAAGATCTTCTTGGTCGTGACGTGGCTGTATCCCGCGCCAAAGAACGTCGAAGTGAGATCCGCGTTCCCGGGCAACCGGTCGCCGTTGCGATCCTTCACCTTGCTGGTGTTATAGAGATAGAACACCGGCAACGGTACGTATCCACCCGGTGGTGGTTGCGAGCCCGCCTTCAGACCCACGGCTCCTTTGACGTGTTGCGTGAGCAATTGCGCATGCAACGCCACCGGCAACGCGCCGACGACAAACACGATCAACACGAGCCGCACGAGTTGGCGAAACACCGATCGACGCAAGGTGGATTGCAAGGGGAGCATGACGCGTGCCTGCCGGTGAGTGTGGCCACTCACCGCGAGCGCAGTGACACGTCTGCCACTGCGCTCGCAATCACTATCCGGACGCGTTCACGTCCGCGGCAGCGAGCCACGATTGTGGCGCTCCGCCCGCGGCATACGACGAGATCGTTCTACTGCTACTGCGGCGGCTGCTTGAGCGTCACCTTCAGCGTCAGGGGCGACTGCATCAAGACGTTCACGACTGTTCCGGCCGGTAGTTCAACCTCACGGCCTTTGGTCGCCAGCACGGTGCCAGCGCCTCCGGCGACCGCGCCGATCGCAGCACCGCTTCCACCACCGGCAATGCCACCGACGACAGCGCCCAATCCGGCTCCGAGGCCGCCTTTCTTCACGTCGTCACTCTTCTTGTCCTGTGCCTCGAGCACCACCGGCGCGGTTTGGATCTGATGCGATTCGCCGCGGACCGTCAGACGATCGAATGCGATGCTCAGCGTCGCCTTGCCCTTGACGCGCCCTGATTTCTTGGCGTCGCTCACAACGCCTCTCACTTCGGCGCCTTGCGGCGCAACGGTGGTGCCGTCGATCACGATTGGCTTCGCGAGTGATGCTTTGACCACATCCTCGACCTGACTCGTTTCCGAACCGAGCGTGCTCAGCACGGTCACCGCGAGTGACGTGCCGGCCGGAACCGTGAATTCCTTCACGACAGGCGGCGGTGGCGGCGGTGGTTCTACTGGCTTCGGCGGCTCGACGGGAGCCGTCGGCGCGGCCGCAGGCGGTGCCGCGGTCGCGGCTGATGATGGTGCGGTCTTCGTCGGTGATGGCGCAGGTCTCGTTGCTGCGGCCGACTTCTGCAGTTCAGCGGGCGACGGCGCCGTCTCTGCCGGTGGTGGCGCCGTCTCTGCCGGCGGCGGCGTTGTGACCGGAGCCGGAGGTGGCGGTGATGCGGGTTGTGCAGCCGGCGGTGGCGATTGTGCGGAGTCCGGCGCCTTCTGCTGTTCAGAGTGCGAGCACGCGGCCGCCAGCGCAGCGGCGAGGGTGAAGGCAAGCAACGACTTCATAACATGTACTCTCCCAATGGTTGTGAGACGGGAGCCGCTCGCGCAGCCGTCGAGGGCGAGCCGTCGCGACATGTCGTGGTTGGCGACATATCGTCGCGAGTCATGCACCCGCGTTCCTGTCTCCACACGCAAAGAACCAGCTCGTTTCCGGAGCATTCGCGCTCGCGCTCCGCGGAACGTGCCCGCCGACTGCACTGACAAGAGCGAAAGCGCTGCCACGTCATGGCCCGAGCACATCGTTGAGCGATGCATCGAGGCAGCTCGTAGCCTTCGTGGTCAGGCCACGACGACGCGCGGTTTCAACACACTCGTCACGCGCGCATCGCTGATGCTCATCTTCGACTGAATGCACTTCGTGCGCACCGGCACCGCGGCACAACGTATGCACTTCGGCTCCGCGAGGTGCGTATGCAGACATCATTGCGAATGCTGGCGGGGTGCGTGCTGATTTGTCTCGCGACCAGCGCTATCGTTGCTCACGCGCAGGAGAGACAAACGGCACAACCAAAACTGAGTTCGCTGCAGGGCACCGTCGTTTCCACGGCGAAAGCCTCGGTGATCGTCAGGACGAGCGAGGGCATCTTTCAATTGTTCGTGCTCGATCGCGATACCGTGCGACCTCAGACCATTCCGGAGCAGGCGCAAGTCACAGTGTTGTTCACGCCGACCAACGATCCATCGACGCCGCCGATTGCCGATGCCGTGCAAATCACCGCTCCGCCACCGGCAAAGGTTGCCGCGTTGACCGGCGAGGTTCCTGCGCCTACGCCCGGAGTCGCGGACGAACCCGTCCCGGCATCGGTGCGCCAACTGGAGCGGTCGATCCAGCGGCAGAGCCGTCGCTATCGTCTCGGCGTGCGCGGCGCCAGCGCGCTGGATCCTGAGTTGTTCATCTTCGGCGCCCATACGCAGCTCGGGCCGTTCTTCAACGAGAACGTCTTCGCGCGTCCCAACCTCGAGATCGGTTTTGGTGAGCTCACCACGCTCCTCGCCTTCAACTTTGAAGGCGTCTATCGCC
>JBKPRH010000134.1:0-4664 GCA_046765795.1 Acidobacteriota bacterium
CATCTCACTCGATCACTCAGGTATTACATCGGCCAGACCCCGGCCGGCATTGGCCGCGGTGACGAGCAGTTGTCGTTTCTATACAAAACATCGCCGTTCGAGAGCCCTATGATGCAGGCATCGGCTTCGCATCATGACAACTACACCAAAGACCATCTGGGTCGGGCGCATCCTTAGCGCGCTCGCCATCCTGTTTCTGTCGTTCGACACCATCGTCAAAGTGCTCCGGCTTCCCGTCGCGATCGACGGAACGACGCAACTGGGGTATCCGGAGAGCACCGTCTTCGTCATTGGAATCATTCAGCTCGTGTGCCTGGTGCTGTATGTGATCCCGCAGACGTCAGTGTTCGGCGCGATCCTGTTTACCGGCTATCTCGGCGGCGCCATCGCGACGCACCTACGCATCGGTAGTCCGCTGTTCACGCACATCCTGTTTCCGATCTATGTGGCGGTTCTGATCTGGGGCGGGCTCTACGCGAGGGAACCGCGGCTGCGCGCCATGGTTCCCATTCGCCGCTAGGACGTGCGTTACGCGACTCCGAACCCGAACGGCGCCAGCAGGCCTCGTCCGGCGAGACCGGTGGACCTGTCCAGTGTGTCGAAGAACGCGTCGCGAATGTGAGGAGTCGGCCGCAGCGTCCACAGCACTTCGGCGTTGGTCCATGCCGCGGCTCTCGCGACGCGGACGTTGAACATTGCAGCGACGTCATCAACCCGTCCCGCCGCCGTATCGACGACGGCGACCAGGCCGACCGAGAACTCCTGCTTCACCTCGCCCTCGACGCGTTCAAGCAAGTCGTTGACGCTGTCGAAGTCCTGACGCCGGACGCGGTCTGAGGTCGGGTCCCCGCCGAGCGCTTCGAACACCTGGACGATTCCCTGCGGCAGATCGCGATTGATATGGGCGTTCATACCGGCAAGCGCGAACTGAAGCCGGGCGATGCCGGGCCGTGCGCGCGCCCTGAGCAGTGGGCGCCACGCTGATGGTGCACGGGAGGCATCAGTGTCACCTGCCGCAATCGCCGCGAAATACTGATTCGCAAAGACGACGTCAAGCGACGTCATGAAGCGGACGTCGCTGAACGCGGGGCCGGTGACGGCCTGACGCACGCCGAGGGTGACTTGCAGGTAGAGGCGGTTGAACCACTTCAGGCCGTCCGCGTCGGAGAGTTGATTGTCGATCGCGGTCATGATCGACAGCACCTCGTCGATCGTCGAGACGGGAGCGACCCGGAGAATGTCCAAGAGCATCGCGGCTCATGCTAGCAGAGCCCGATGGTTTACACTCACCAGCGCTATGCCGACCTTGCACCGTTTCTCGACCGTTCGCGTGGTCGCCTCGTATGCGGCGATCATCACGCTTGTCACGTCCAGTGCCGCGTCCGCGCAAGACGCATGCACCGCGCTTTCTGCGGTATCGATGCCTGGCACATCGATCGTCTCGGCCAAGACGGTACCGGCTAATGACGCGAGCGGAACGCCATCGTTCTGCGAAGTGCAAGCGACGCTGTCCCCCGTCGCCGGTTCGACGATCGGCGCGGTGTATCGTCTGCCATCCAACTGGAACGGAAAGATCCTCGGCATCGGCGGCGGCGGATCCGCGGGCAACGTCACGCTCCAGGGCGCAACCGACGGGCTCAAGCGCGGCTACGCGGTCGTCCAGAACGATCTCGGCCACCCGGGCACGAGCGCCACGGACTGGACCTTTGCGGTGAAAGCGCCTGGGCAACCCAACACTGAAGCGATCATCGACTTCGGTCACCGCGCGACACACACCGCGACGGTCGTCGGGAAAGATGTCGTCTCGCGTTTCTACAAGCGTCCAGCGGAACGCAGCTACTGGCAAGGCTGCTCGACCGGCGGCCGCCAGGGCCTCGCCGAAGTCCAGCGCTACCCCGCTGACTATGACGGCGTGATCGCTGGCGCACCGGTGTATTCGCCGCTGGTGTACTCGAATGCGATCCTGCGTGTGCAGACCTTTCATGCGAAGCCGGAGAGCAATCTGCTGCCGGCTCACATGCCGTTGATCCAGAAGGCGGTGCTCGCGGCGTGCGACATGAAGGACGGCGTTGCCGACGGGATCCTGACGGATCCGCGCGCGTGCACGTGGGACCCGAGCGAGCTCGCATGCAAAGGAGCGCCATCCGGCGACTGCCTGACGCCCGCGCAGGTCGAGACTGTTCGCCGCGCGTATGCCGGCGTGAAGACGAAGGACGGCCGCTACGCGGCGATGCCGCTGATGCGCGGCGGTGAGAGCGATTGGGTCTCACGCATGATCGGCACGCCGCAGGCACCGCGCGGCGTGAATGCCGTTCTCGGCGCGCCCTTCGTCTCGAACATCGTCATGGCCAACCCGTCCTACGACCTCATGACCTTCGATCCCGAGCGCGACATGGCCGCCCTCAATCGCGGTCTTGCCGCCGAGCACGTGCATCAGCAGAACCCCGACATCGCGAAATTCGTTGGCCGCGGCGGCAAGCTGCTGCTGTGGCACGGGTTCAACGATCCGGGTCCGAGTCCGCTCTCGACGATCGAGTACCTCGACGCGGTCAATGCAAAGGTACCTGCTGCGAAGGACGCGGTACGCCTTTTCCTGGCGCCTGGTGTGTTGCACTGCGGTGGCGGCGCCGGGCCCGATCGCTTCGACGCGCTCACCGCGCTCGAGAATTGGGTTGAGAAAGGCGTGGCTCCGGCATCGATGACCGCAACCAAGGCGAACTCACCGATCTCGCGCCCGCTCTGTCCGTATCCGCAACTGCCGCGTTACAAGGGAACGGGTGACATCAACGACGCGAGCAACTTCGTCTGCTCGGCGCGCTGACGAACGGACTCACGCGAAGCAGGGATAGCCGGTCTCCTGATCGCGGCCGCGCGACGGCAGGTTCGGATCAATCAGGATGTGCATCGTCAGATCGTCGCGAATCTTGACGTCGAGCAGCGGCGTGTAGCGCACGCGGACGTAGCGCTCGGTAAGCGGAAAGCGCACCGGGAACTCTTTCGCGAACTCGCTGGCGATCAGCACGAAGGGCACGACCTCGCTGCGCATCTTCGTCAGCACGCGTTGGTCGAGCTCGGGGACGGCCGGATAACCGGCGAAGTAGCTGATACCGCCGGCAAACGCGCGCCGCGCGAAATACGGCACCTCCACCGCGAACCCGACGTTCAGCAGTCGATGGTCCCTGGTCGTGCAGCGATCGAGATAGTTGAAGAACGGCACCAGCCGGAAGACTTCTCCGCTCGGAATCAGGTAGTCATCGAACCGCGTCTTGTATTGATCGGCACGTTCGCCGAAGCGTCCGGGAATCGTGTCCCACCGCGCCAATAGCGCCGCGCGATCGAGCTCCTCGATTGTGCTGCCAGCGCGCACGATTGATGCGCCCACGACGACGAACGCCACGAGTGACACCGCGATCGCAATGCGCCGGTGTGCCATGGAGGGCCCGTCCTTTTGGACCGGCCGACCGGGCGCCCACGCGCGCCAGATCAACCACGCACCGAGGACAACAAGCGGAACGATCGCATCCGGCAATCGCGTGCCCAGCGGTTCTCGGATGAATCCGTAGTTCACCATGAGCCCGACCACGGCAATCGGCACGATCTGCGCGATCGCCTCGCGCTGGCGCCCCCATGCAACGACTGCCAGTGCAATGAGCGGGATCAGATAGAACTCGTAGAACAACGCGGCTTGCAATCGGTTCTCGCCAAACAGACTCGGCCAGACGTGACCCTGTCGTGCGGCTTCGGCGCGGCTGAACTCGATGCCTGTCCGCACGTAGAGTCCAATGCCCATGTAGGCTTGGATGAAAATCAGATAGGGCAGAAGGAACACCGCGACAAGCGCTGCGAAGACGCCAACCGATCGCAGCACCGCTCGCGCATTTCGTTCCGGCGTACTTAGCGCTGCGACAAGCACACCGCCGGTGCCGAGAAACAGCCCGTGGTCATGGCGGAACAGAAACGCAACGACGACCATTGCCGCCATCGTCGCCGCACGCACGATCGTCGGCCGCGCCGCGTAGCGAGCCATCAACCAGAAGCCGACGGCATAGAGCAACAGCTTTGGATATCCGTACGTGCGCGGCACGATCGCCACTTCGGCGATCGCCGCGAGCAGCGCGAGGATCATCGACCCCGTGAGCTGCCGAACGGCGAGCATCGTGAACGCCGCGGCAGCGCCGAACGCCACTGCGACGAGCACAACTTCCGAATACAACGTGTCGCCGAAGAGCCACTGCGCGGCAGCCGACGCTGCGAACATCGCTGGCAGACCGGGATCGACGAAGTCGCGCGTCGGCCACTCGCCGAACGTCATCTGCCAGCCACCGGCCAGATGCACGTAGTGGTCGTCGGGAAATCCGTTCTTGAGATTGAGGAAGCGGAACGCCGTCGTCGCGGAGAACACGACGACGAGGAGCACCACCCACGCGACGGACCGAATCACTGCCGTGGTAGACTACTATGTTCGCCTCGTCGAATGGCGGGTGTAGCTCAGGGGTAGAGCGCCTGACTGTGGCTCAGGAAGTCGCGGGTTCGAGACCCGTCACCCGCCCCATTCCTTACCTCCAACACTTCAACGCCAATGACCGCCGAAGCGCGCCGGCCAAGCCCAGCGCGACCAGCGTCAGCGACGTCGGCTCCGGAACCGCAGCGACGTCACCCAGGAG
>JBKPRH010000135.1:0-5719 GCA_046765795.1 Acidobacteriota bacterium
GTGCGGATCTCGGCCATCGTTCCCCCAGGCGCACTCAGCCCTTCCAGATTGGGCTCATCCATCTATTCGTGCAGCAAAAACTGTGAAGCGCAGTCGGGGGCTCATTCAGATCGAGTCCCCATGTAGTAAAACGATTGACCGAGCGAGATTCAACAATGGTCGGACAGGCCCTCCAGGTTCGAAATGCCCGAGATGATGATGGTCTGCAGATCCGTGTCAGCGGATCTCGGCGAAGCACCGCAAGACTTTATGAGGGGTTCAGGCTCCTCGGCTGTACTCGCACTGATCCGCGCGAGCGCGTAGCGCGAGAGCGCAAATGACTTAGAGACAGACCGGGTGGCCAATTTTGCGGACTGTGTTCAAGTAGCTTCAACGCACGTTGCTTCTGCTCTCCGCGTTCCAAGAACAGTTTTGCGGCCATGAATAGACCGGTGTCATCGCCCAAGTGCGGCCGCTCGCAAGAACCAACTAACAGCGCGCGAAGGCCCACGACCCGGCTTGGGTTCCTCGCTTTGTGGCCCGTATGTGGATCTCCCATTCTGAAAAGCAAAGATCCCAAGAACCCCGATGTCTGGGCGCGAGAACGTATTCTGCCGCTGCGCGCGCCGTTTGCGACGACGGTGTGGGACTATATCAATCGCGGCATGCCTCTCAACAGAGAGGGGACGTTGACTCCCGACGAGGTGTACTCGCTGACGGCGTTTCTTCTCTTCATCAACGATGTGATTCCAGAGGACCAGGCACTCGACCAGCAGAGTCTGCCCAAGGTTAAAATGCCCATCGGCGACAACTACGCGCCGCTACCTGATTGGAAGCCCAGGACGAAAAGGCTGCAAGGTTACCCGTTCTAATAGCGCACGCTAGTGCGGCAGGTGCGTGAGCGACTTCGGCAGCTCCATGATCTCGAGCGCGTTGCCTTGCGGGTCCACGAGCATGGCGATCTTGATCGGCGCACCACCGATCGACACGGTGGCGACGTCGCGATCGACGGTGGCACCTGCCGCCTTCGCAGCCGCCACCGTCGCGACGATGTCAGAGACGCGGAAGATCGCGTGGTGCATCGGGTCCTTCACAACGCCCTCGCGCTTCTGCACGAGGAACTCGGGCGATGCGCCCGCCTTCGCGTCCGCAACGGTGGCGCCGAAGCGCATGATGATCTCGGTGGCGGGATTGCCCACGCGGTCGATTTCCTTCAGGCCGAACGCCGCGTCGTAGAACTTCGCGAGCGCGACGACGTCGCTGGCACCGAGCCGCACTGCCATGACCGTGACCTCGGCTCGTGCCTCGATGACCAGAACCGCCGCCCAAAGCCCGACAAGTGCCGTCATGATTCGTCGCATGTGGCGCATTCTCCTCGATCTGATGCGATAGTGCCACGGGCTCATAATGGGGCGAGCCGAACCCGCAACTCTGGGAGCTCCAGCATGAAAACCTACTGGACTGTGATCGCAACGCTGCTCTGCCTCGTGTGCGGATGCAGTCGATCAGTTTCTCAGGGCCCTGAGCTCGCGACGGCGGCGACCATCAAGGATCTGATGAACGCCATGGTCGACCCCAGCGCCGAGTACCTTTTCGACAACATCGTCGTCATCGTGGACGAAAAGGGAATCATCGACAAGATGCCGAAGACCGACGACGAGTGGAAGGAAGTGCGGCGTCGCGCGTTGATGCTGTTCGAAGCGCCGAACCTTCTCGTGACGCCAGGCCGCAAAGTCGCCGAGCCCGGTGACAAGGCGGAAAACCGCGAGGTCGAACTCGGCCCGGAGCAGATTCAAAAATTGATCGACGACGATCGCGACGCATTCATCCGCCACGCTCGACGACTCCAGGATGCGGCCGCTCTCGCACTAAAGGCGATCGACGCGCGAGACAAGAAAGAGCTCTTTTCAAAGCTCGAAGACGTGGACAAGGCCTGTGAGAGCTGTCACCTGCACTACTGGTATCCGAACGACCAGCGAGCCCGGGAAGCCGCCAAGGAAGACGGCGTCAACTGAAGAGTTGATCCTCACTTCGTCAACAGGCGCTGCGCCTCGGCGCAATTGCCCGACATCTCGAAATAGCGCAGCACGGTCGCCGTGTCCGTCTCGTACGGATGTTTCTCACCTGGCGCGCGCGGCAGTTGTGCGAGTCTCACGCGATCGTAGGCGCGATCGAACTCGGTGTGGTTGGTCATGAGGATCGTGGCGCCGGCCGCTTCGGCCACCTCGTTCATCTTGCGCTGGGTGTCGCGGTAGATGGCGAAGTTTGACGCCAGCCGCGGGAAGTTGAACGCGGTGCCGCCGGCGTACGCGACGGTCAGTGTCCGGCGCCCGTCCTTGACCGGGAAGAAGTACGACAGCGTGCCGGGTGTATGGCCGGGCGTGGCGATGACGTCGATCGTCGTGTCGCCCAGTGTGAGCTTCAGGCCTTCAGGCCCGACGGCGATGTCGCGCTTCGGCACTCCGCCCGGCGCGGAGGCGGGACGCTGCAGCGTCGAGTCCCAGTCCGCCGTGCCCATCACGACCTTCGCCCCGTAGCGGCTTTGCAGCAGCGCCGCGCCCTGATCGTGATCGCCGTGTGCGTGGCTGATGAGCACGTACTTGATGTTGCGCGGGTTGAGGCCGAGCGTGTTCAGGCCGTCGACGATCTCCGGCTCGATCGCGTAGTCGAAGAGTGTGTCGATGATGATGATGCCGTCGCTTGTCGTCAACGCCCAGGACGAATGGATCTTCGTGCCGACGAAGTAGAGGTTGTCGAAGACCTTGTAGGGACGCGCGTACCACGTCGCGCGGTCGGGCACGACGCGAGCCGGCGGCGCCGCGCCTCGAGCACCGCCGCCGCGTGCACCGCCACCGCCGCCGAGGTTGTCGGGCGCGACGCAGATCCGAAGGAACGTGCCCGCGTAGTCGACGCCTGCCGCACGTTTTGCCGCAGCGACGAGGTTCTCAGGAGTGGCCGGTGTCGGGCCCTGCGCGTGCACGGTGAGCGTGAGGGCGACGAGCAGCACCGCCGAACATCCGCATCCTGACAGCAGTCGAAGTCTCATGGTCAAACCTATTTTTTCTGTTGCGACTCCGCTTGACGGACTCTTTCTGCGAATGACTTTTCGGCGTTCGCAACCATCGCTTTGAACGCCTCGGCGTCCATGCACGTGACGCAGAGCGGATTGACGGGAAGCGCCGGGTTCAACGGACGGCCGAGGTTCTGCCGGTGATTGTGAAGGAAGAGGTCTGGAGGAACGAGTGCCTTCATCCGTTGAAGCGTCATCTTCGTATCGTCGATGACGTTGGAGTGTCTGGGATTGCCGATCAGTTGAACCCCGTCGTTAGGAGTTTCACCGCCGCGGAATGCAACCGAATAGTTTTTTCCGCCTTCGGAGACCGTGGTCATCCACACGGTAGCTCCCTGCGTATGCCCCGGCACCCAGAGGGCGCGCAAGGTCACGCCACCCAGGGAAACCGTATCCCCGTCCTTGATGACGCGATCGACGTGGACCGCCACCATGCCGGGGAATCCTCCAGCGGAATTGTCCTGACCGGCTTCAAGCGCCGCGGCGTCGCCGCCGAGAGCGATGACCTGCGCTCCGGTCAACTTTTTCATCGCCGCGTGTCCCTGGACGTGATCAAAATGCGCATGGCTCGAGATGATCATTTTGATGTCCCTGACGTCGAACCCCAGCTTCTTGACGTTCGACACGATGACGTCGTGCATCTCGTTGGTGCCCGTGTCGTGGAGTATGTGGCCCTGCGGAGTCGTGATCAAATACGAGCCATACTCGCCGCCAACCCAATAGATGTTGCCGATGATGCGGAACCCTTCGGGCGGCGGCGCCTGACTCTGGGCCTGAACCGGTTCCAGGAATCCCGCGGCGCCGAGCGGTGCCGTCATCCCGATCGCGGCACCGAGCAGTATCAGCGCACTGATCTGACGCATAAGACCTCCGTACTGGCAGAGTCTATGCGATCGCGGCCGCCCACCTACCGCATCTAATCAGCGCGCAACGCCCCTAGCGGTTCGACGCGCGATGCGCGATAGGCCGGCAGCGCGCATGCGATGATGGCGATGGTCGCCAAGACCACTGGAACGGTCGCGAACGTCACCAGGTCGTGGCTGTCGGTTTGAAAGAGCAACGACTGGACCGCCCGTGCCATGAAATACGAGGCCACGGCCCCCGCCAACAGACCCATTGATACCAGTGTGAGTCCCCGCCCGACGACCATGTGAAGAATCCGCCGCGGCTCGGCGCCGAGCGCCAGACGAACGGCAATCTCACGACGGCGCTCCCGCACCATGAACGCGAGGAGTCCGTACAGACCGGTCGCCGCGAGCAACAGTGACCCACTCGCGAATGCGCCGAGTGTCATCGCGCTGAAGCGACGTGGCGCCACGACGTCACTCATCAGATCGGCCATCGTCGCCATCGATCCGATGGCGAGCTGGGGGTCGAGCGTGTTGATTGCTGTGCGGACCACGGGTGCCAGTGTGAGCGGATCGCCGTTGGTGCGGATCGCCAGTTTCACCCCTCGTCCGAACGTCGTCGGAATGTCGTTCCAGATGAACTCCGGAAATTGGCTGAAGGGCTCGTAGGCATGAAAGAACGGCTCGCCGTCGAGTGGGCCGTCGGCGACGTCGGCAATGACGCCGACAACCGTCAGCCATGCGTTTGGATTCTCTGGCCCGCGGCCCCATCGGAGACGCTTGCCCACCGCGTCCTGTGCCGGCCAGAACGCGCGGGCCAACCGCTCGTTGATGATCACAACGCCTCTCTGCTCGACATTTTCGACATCGGTGAAGGCGCGCCCGTTGATCACCCGGATCCCCAGCGTGGTGAAGTAGGGACCGTCCACCCACGAGAGAAGCGTGCTCGGAACGGCGGCGTCGTCGACGCCTTCGGCAGACACACCGCGTTGCTCGTACCGTTCGAGCGGGAGCTCGGTCATCAGCGCCGCGGATCGAACACCAGGTAGCGAAGCGGCCTGTGCCAACAGCGTCGTGTGGAAATTGCGAACGCTTGCCGCGTTGGCGTAGCCGGCGCGGGGAAGCACCACCGACGCGGTCAGCACGGACTCGGCGTTGAATCCGGGATCCCGCGCCATGAGCGCCGAGAAGCTTCTGATGAACAGACCGGCGCCCACCAGCAGGACAAACGAGAGAACGACGGTGGACACAACGAGACCGGCCTGTAGTCGATGCCGTCGAGTCCCAGGTGTGGTGCGCGTGGCCTCCTCTTGAAGCGCCGCTCCTGGAGTTCGGCGCTCGAGCGCGAGAAGCGGGACGATCGCGAACAGGATCGATGTAGCTACCGCCACGCCTGTGGTGAATAACAGGACTGGAACGTCGAGCGAGACCTCACGAACGATCGGCAGCATCTCGGTGACCACGGCCGGCACCGCCGAGACGACCAGATGCGCAAGGACAAAACCGAGCAGCGCGCCAGCGGCCGAGAGGATAGCGGCTTCGGCCAGTAATAGCTGCAATAGACGGGTTCGACTCGAGCCGAGCGCGGTCCGGACGGCGATTTCCCGCGAGCGCGCCGCGGATCTGCTGAGCACCAGGTTCGCGACGTTGGCACACGTCACAACCAGCACGAGGCCGACGGCCGCAAACAACAGCAGCAGCGGCCGCTCCATGCGGCCGGAGATCTCCTCGTGCAGCGGCGTGACCGTCATCTCGATCACCGGTCGTCCATTGAGCCGAGACGGGGTATAGCGGTCAGCGATCCGCTGTGAGACGAGGCTGA
>JBKPRH010000136.1:0-17372 GCA_046765795.1 Acidobacteriota bacterium
GTCAGCTCCCTCGGCAAGGGGCTGACCAGCGCGTCCGTCGGCATGCTCCTCGAACGCCGGGGGCTGAAAGTCCGGCTGCAGAAGCTTGACCCCTACATCAACGTCGATCCGGGGACGATGAGTCCCTATCAGCACGGCGAGGTGTACGTCACCGACGATGGCGCCGAGACGGACCTCGATCTGGGCCACTACGAGCGCTTCACGAGCATGGTGGCGACGCGGAACAGCAATTGGACGACCGGCAAGATCTATCTGTCGGTCATCCAGAAAGAGCGCCGCGGCGATTACCTCGGTCGCACGGTTCAAGTCATTCCGCACATCACCAACGAAATCAAGGAAGCCATCCGCCTCGCGGCGCGTGACGTGGATGTCGTGCTCGTCGAAATCGGCGGCACGGTCGGCGACATCGAGAGCATGCCGTTCCTCGAGGCGATCAGACAGTTCCGTCTCGACGTCGGCCGCGAGAACACGCTCTACATTCACCTGACGCTGGTGCCGTTCATCGGCACGGCCGGCGAGTTGAAGACGAAACCCACGCAGCACAGCGTGCGCGACCTTCGCTCGATCGGTATCCAGCCGGATGTGCTCCTCTGCCGCACCGACCGGTTCCTCGACGCCGACATCAAGCGCAAGATCGCCTTGTTCTGCGACGTCCCCGAAGAGGCCGTCATCACCGCGAAAGACGTCGACACGATTTACGAAGTCCCGCTCGTGCTGAAAGCCGAAGGGCTCGATCAGATTGTCCTGAAACAGCTCGGGCTGCCGCTCACGCAGGCGCGCACCGAGGCGTGGGAAGAGCTCGTCGATCGAATCAAGCATCCGACCGACGAATTGACGATTCACGTGGTCGGCAAGTACACCGGCTACGAAGATTCATACAAGAGCCTCAACGAAGCGCTGTTTCACGGCGGCTTCGCGCATCGATTGAAGGTGCGTCTGAACTGGGTGGAGGCCGAAGCGCTCGAACGCGAAGGCGGCACCGCCCTGCTCGACGGCGCTGACGGCATTCTCGTGCCGGGCGGCTTCGGTTCACGCGGCACGCGCGGCATGATGAAGGCCGCCGAATACGCGCGCGAGCACGTCGTGCCCTTCTTCGGAATCTGTTACGGATTCCAGTGGGCGACCGTGGAGTTCGCCCGCAACGTGTGCGGGCTCGACGGCGCAGATTCCACCGAGGTGGACGAGAACGCGCCGCACAAAGTGATCTACAAGCTGCGTGATCTGCTCGGCGTAGACGATCTCGGCGGGACCATGCGCCTCGGCCGATACGAATGCGAGCTCGCGAAAGGCTCAATCGCGGAGCGCATCTACGGCACCTCGCTCATCTCCGAGCGCCATCGTCATCGCTTCGAGTTCAACTGCCTGTACGAGAAAGAGCTGGCCGAGAAGGGCATGCGCGTGTCAGGGCGATCCCCAGATGGCAAGTTCGTCGAGATCGCGGAAATGCCTTCGCACCCGTGGTTCGTCGCCGTGCAGTTCCACCCCGAGTTCCAGTCGAAACCGATCAAGCCGCATCCCTTGTTTGCGAGCTTCGTCGAGGCGGCGTATCGGCACAAGTCGGGCAAGCTGGAACACGTCGGAGTGAAAGGTTCTCGTGTGCAGGTTGGATAGGGCGACGCTTATGGGCTTCAGGCTTTGGGCCTTGGGCTTTTGGCGCCAGGAGCCGATCGACCGCAGCCTAACGACTAGAATAAGGGCGTGAAACCGGTCTCGATCGGCTCGTTTGCCGTGGGCGGCGGCAATCCGATTGCCCTCATTGCGGGACCGTGCGTGATCGAGAGTCCGGGTCACGCCATCGACCTCGCCGTGGCGCTCAAGGGGATTGCCGCGAACTGCGACACTCCTCTTGTCTTCAAGGCGTCATTCGACAAAGCCAATCGGACGTCGCGGACCTCGTTCCGAGGTCCGGGGCTCGAGTCAGGACTCCGTACGCTGGCTGACGTGAAGGCGCGTACCGGCCTGCCGATCCTGACCGACATTCATGAACCCGGGCAGGCCGATCCCGTCGCCGAGGTGGCCGACATCATTCAGATTCCGGCGTTCCTGTCGCGGCAGACCGATCTTCTCGTCGCCGCCGCCCGGACGCACAAGACCATCAACGTCAAGAAGGGACAGTTCCTCGCTCCGCGCGACATGCGGCACGTCATCGCGAAGATTGCGTCCGAAGGCAACGAATCGATTCTCGTCACCGAGCGCGGGGTCAGCTTCGGTTACAACAATCTCGTGGTGGATGTGCGCGCGTTTCCGATGTTGCGCGAGCTTGGCTATCCGGTGGTGTTCGACGTCACGCACAGTCTGCAGCTGCCTGGCGCCGGCGACGGCGTCACCGCCGGACTCGCCGAGTACATCGAGCCGCTCGCCTCGGCTGGCGTTGCGGCTGGCGTTGATGCGGTCTTTATGGAAGTCCATGAAGAGCCTTCGCGCGCCAAGAGCGATGCGGCGAATGCGTTGCGTCTGGACAAGCTCGAAGCGCTGCTGCGCAAGTTAAAGCGGCTCGATGCGGTCGTTCGGGAAACGTCCGGCCCGCGTGCAGGCTCGGTCACCGGCGGAGTGCGCGCGTGATGCCGCTCGACATGACACTCGCCAGAAAGGTCCTGCAGACCGAGGCGGCGGCCATTCTCGCACTCGTCGATCGTCTCGACGGCACCTTCGAGCGTGCAGTCGCGTTGCTCCTCGAATGCCGCGGCCGCGTCATCGTCACTGGCATAGGCAAGTCCGGCATCATTTGCCAGAAGATCGCGGCAACGTTCGCGAGCACCGGCACACCGGCGTTCTTCCTTCACCCGGCCGAAGCGATTCACGGCGATCTCGGTGTCCTGCAGGCGGATGACGTGATCCTGGCGTTGTCGTACAGCGGAGAGACCGATGAACTGCTGCGACTGCTCGAGACGATCAAGCGACTGGGCGCGCGTCTCATCGCCATCACCGGCGACTGTCAGTCGTCGCTCGGTAAAGCCGCCGACGTGACACTCGATTGCCGCGTATCGGAAGAGGCGTGCCCGCTGAATCTCGTCCCCACCGCGAGCACCACCGCTGCCCTCGCACTTGGCGACGCACTCGCGATGACACTGCTGGTGGCCAAGGGATTCAAACAGGAGGACTTTGCCAGTCTCCATCCAGGCGGCAAGTTAGGCAAGAAGCTCATGCGCGTCGAGCAGCTGATGCACGGCGGCGAACAGACACCGGTCGTTCGGGTTGACACCCTGATGCCAGAAATCATCTACGAGATGTCGAGAAAAGGTCTCGGGATGTCGTGCGTGGTCGATGACGCCGGGCATTTGGTCGGCATCATCACCGATGGCGACCTGCGTCGTCACATGTCGAACGGCACGAACATCCTCAGCCGCCACGCCGCAGACGTCATGTCGCGTCGTCCAGTGACCATCGCGCCAGATACGCTCGCCACGCAGGCACTGCACGTGCTCGAACAGCGCAAGATCACGTCGCTCGTCGTCGTCGATGCCGCGAACGTCGTGCAGGGTGTCGTCCACCTGCACGACCTCTGGCGCACGCAAATGATTTAGAGTCGTCGTCATGACCGCGTACGCGCCGCTTCTCGCCGTTCTTGTGGCGCTCCTCGTGGGTCTGGCCGTCGGCAAGGCGTGGGAGCGCTACAAGCTGCGCGATGGCCGCTGGATCGATCGGCGCCGCCTCCGCGAGACACCGCACTACATGCTCGGCTTGAACTTCCTGGTGGACAACCAGATCGATCAAGCGATCGACGAACTCACACAGGCCACCAGCACCGACACCGACGCGCTCGAGATTCAGATGATTCTCGGCAACCTGTACCGGCAGAAGGGACAGGTCGGCCGCGCCATCAACGTCCATCAGGCACTTCTCCAGCGGACCGATTTGCGCACGCTCGAACATGCCTACGTGCTGCTCTGTCTCGGTCTCGATTACCGTCATGGCGGCTTCGTCGATCGTGCGCTCGAGGCGTTTCAAGAGGTCGTTCGCCTCGATCGACGCAACCGCTACGCCTTCGTCAACCTGCAGAAGCTGTACGAGGACCAGCATCAGTGGGCGGAAGCGGCGCGCGTCCGTGAGCAGATCGCTGCCATCGACGCGCGTCGCCACGAGGAGGATCAGCAGATCCTCGGGTTCCTGCGCAACGAGATGGGCAGCGTGCAGGCCTCGTCTGGTGACGTGTCAGGCGCGTCGAAGACGTTCCAGGACGTCATCGACATCGACAGCCGAATCGCACCCGCCTATCTCAATCTCGGTGACGTGCGCGAGCGACAGGGCAACCTCGCCGCCGCGGTCGAAGCGTGGGAGACGCTCGTGCAGGCCGTACCCGATCGCGCATATCTCGCGTTCGAGCGTCTCGAGCGCGCATACCGAGCGCTGGCCGCACCGCGGCGCTTTATCGATCTGTGCCAGCGGGTAATTACGCGCGACCCGCAGGACTGGCGAGCGCGTCTGGCGCTATCGCGGCATCACGCGGCGGCCGGCCACCATCGGCAGGCGTTCGATCTCCTACTCGACGCGCTACCCCACAACCCACACGGACTCGTCATCCATCAGGAGCTGTGGCACGCGCTGTCAGCGCTCGATCTTGATCCTGGACTCGTTCGACGCTACGTCGAGCTGACGCGCGATGCGGTCTTCTATCTCGATCCGCACGTGTGCGTGCGCTGCCGCTATCGCAGCACCGAGCTGCTCTGGCAGTGTCCGCAATGCCACGAATGGAATACATTCGTCGAGGAGCGCATTGCACCCGCCAAAGACACCATCGTCGCGGAGTTGAGCGAAGGCTAGCTGGTTGGTGGTTCGTGGTTCGGGGTTCGCAGTTCGGGGTTCGTGGTTGGTGGTTCGTGGTTGGTGGGTTCGCGGTTGACGCATGAAGCGAGTGGCACTCACAGGTGGCATCGCAACCGGCAAGAGTCACGTGCGCGCCGATTTCGAGCGGCTCGGCGTCCCGACGATCGACGCTGACAGGCTGGCGCGTGATGCGGTGGCGGAAGGGAGCCCTGGACTCAAAGCGGTAATCAACCGCTTCGGTCGCGGCGTGCTCGACGACACGGGCGCACTCGACCGTCGGAAGCTTGGATCAATCGTCTTCCAGGACCCCGTCGCCAGACGCGATCTCGAAGACATCATTCATCCGGCCGTCAGGAGCGCCATCGACGCGTGGTTCGCGTCGATCAGCAACTCCGCGCCTATTGCGATCGCCGACATTCCACTTCTGTTCGAAACCGGTCGTCAGGGCGAGTTCGACGTCGTCATCGTCACCGCATGCGATCCATCGACGCAGATCAAGCGGGTGATGGCCCGCGACGATGTGAGCGAGGCAGAAGCGCGCGCACGGGTCGCGGCGCAGCTGCCGATCGAGGAGAAGGTTCGCCGCGCCGACCACGTGATCAACACGGATGGATCGTTCGAAGAAACGAATCGCCAAGTGCGCAGCGTGTACGAAGTGCTGGTTGGTGGGTAGTGGTTCGTGGTTCGTGGTTCGTGGTTGCAGATCATTCCATCTTTAGTCGACCGATGCATTTCTGATTCTGCGTACTTGCAACGACACAAGTATTGATTCTCGTTCCAAAGCGTTTCGGCATGAACCGTGCTCAATGAGGCGGCCATGACTCTCACAACGTCCTTCAAAGACCTTGAGGTCTGGCAGGAGTCGATGGCGCTGGTAGAGGATATCTACGCCCTCTCGAAGTCATTCCCGCGCGAAGAGCTCTTCGGCCTAACCTCGCAACTCCGAAAAGCAGCCGTATCCATTCCATCGAATATCGGCGAAGGCTCTCGACGAAAACGCCGTCGAGTCCTGCTCAATCATCTAGATATCGCGCTAGGTTCGCAGGGCGAGGTTGATGTGCAGCTCGAAGTTGCGAAACGACTCGGCTTCTGCACCCCATCGGATCATGCTCGAGTTCAGCAGCGTGTGGATCGAGTTGGACGGATGCTCAACGGGCTCATTAAGTCGCGACAACCTGAAGGAACCTGGAACTGGTGCCTCGCATTTCTCGGGCTGCTCTGACCACGAACCACCAACCACCAACCACGAACCACGAACCAAACCACTAACCACCAACCCGCTCCCGCGCCGCCTTCAGCGTATTCGCCATCAGCATCGTGATCGTGAGCGGACCGACTCCGCCAGGGACCGGCGTGAGCGCCCCGGCCACTTCCTCGACCTCGGGATGCACATCGCCGACGAGGATGGAGCCCTTGGATTGAAAGAGCGCCAACCGTTTGTGTCCGGCGGGATAGAGTCGTGATGCGATCGCTGGATCGGTGACGCGATTGATGCCGACGTCGACGACCGCAGCACCCGGCTTCACGAAGTCGCGTGTCACCAGCCCCGGCCGGCCAACTGCGGCAACCAGGATGTCAGCGTCGCGACAGACCTCGGCGAGGTTTGGCGTTTTCGAATGGCAGATCGTGACCGTCGCATCGCGATGCAGCAATAGCATCGCCATCGGCTTGCCCACGATATCGCTGCGGCCGACGACGACGGCGTGGCGGCCCGCAATCGGGATCTGCTCGCGCAGGAGCAACTCGATCACGCCCGACGGCGTACAGGCCACGAGCTTCGGACGGTTCTGCACGAGCAGCCCCACGCTGGCCGCGCCGAAACCGTCAACATCTTTGGCTGGATCGATCGTGTCGAAGACCGCCTGCTCTGCTCCGCGCCCCATGCCTGTGGGCAGCGGCGACTGCACGAGGATGCCGTCGTGATCGGGACTCGCGTTCAGCCGGGTGACGAGCGCGAGGGCATCGGCGAGTGACGCGGTCGCGGGAAGCCGCTCGAGATCCACACGAAAGCCGGCACTCGTGCCGGCCTTGACCTTGTGGCCCACGTAGACTTCGGACGCCGGGTCATTTCCTGCGAGGACGATGCCCAGGCCCGGAGGGCGTCCGTGTTTCTTGGTAAATGCTGCAACCTCTGGCTTGATCTCCTCTTGCATACGGGCAGCGAGCGACTGCCCGTCCAGGACGCGTGCGGTCATGCAGTTTCCAATCGACTCTGTGTCTCCAAGCGACTGTGTTTGCGCGCGTAGCCGAAGAACAGGAACAATCCAATCACCAGCCAAGCCGCCAGCCGCGCCCAGTTGGTCCAGCCCAAACCAAAAATCATCAGACCGCACGTAACGATCCCCAGAACGGCAACGACCGGCAGCGCCGGCACAACGAACCCGCGCGGGATATCGGGACGACGGACACGCATGATCCACACGCCGGCGCAGACCAGCATGAACGCAAACAGCGTCCCTATGCTGGTCATTTCGCCGACGATGTTCTCGGGAATGAACGCGGCGAAAAGCGACGTCAGCACGAAGAAGATCATGTTCGACTTGTACGGTGTCTTGAAACGTGGGTGCACGTCTGAGAAGACCTTCGGCACCAGCCCGTCCTGGCTCATCGCGTAGAACACGCGCGACTGGCCAAGCAGCATCACGAGGATGACCGAAGAGAACCCAGCGAGAATGGCAATCGAGACGAGTGGCGCGAGCCATCCGTAGCCAGTCATGTACGTCGAGATCGCAAAGGCCACCGACGCCTCACCGCCCCGGGTCCGAAAATCGTCGACGGTCGCTACGCCGCTGAGCACGTACGAGAACAGGACGTAGAGCACCGTGCAGACGACCAGCGACCCAAGGATGCCGAACGGCATGTCGCGCTTGGGATTCTTGGTCTCCTGTGCCGCCGTCGATACCGCATCGAATCCGATGAATGCGAAAAACACGACTCCGGCGGCCCCGATAATCCCCCAGAATCCGCCATAGGTGTGTGTCACACCCTGCGGCGTCACGTAGGTGGTGGCCGCCGGGATGAACGGCGTGTGATTCACCGGGTTGATGAACTGCCAGCCGATCACGATCACCATCACCACAATCGTGACCTTGGTGATGACGATCAGGTTGTTGACGAACGCCGATTCGCGTGTGCCGCGAATCAACAGCGCAGAAAGGATCGCCAGGATGACGACGGCAGGAATGTTGATGATGCCCGAGACGCCCTCCATCGATTCCAAAGGTGAATGGCGCCATTGGTACGGGATGCTGTAGCCAAGGAACTCGAGCACCCTGTTGAAGTACTCACTCCAGGCAATGGCCACCGTCGCCGCCCCGACCGCGTACTCGAGGACGAGGTCCCAGCCGATGATCCACGCCACGAACTCGCCCATCGTCGCGTACGAGTAGGTGTAGGCGCTGCCGGCAATCGGGATCATCGAGGCGAACTCGGCGTAGCAGAGGCCTGCGAACAGACAGCCGACAGCCGCGACGATGAACGCCAGGGTGACCGACGGCCCGGCGCGCTCCGCGATCGCGGCCGCGGTGCGAACGAAAATTCCCGCGCCGATGATCCCGCCGATGCCCAGTGCCACCAGCGACCAGCCGCCGAGCGTCCGCTTGAGAGTGCGCTCGCCCGTCGCGCCAGCCTCGGAGAGGAGACGGTCGATAGACTTGGTCCGAAACAATGCACTCGCCACAGGATTCCTTTCATCAGGGGGTCCACAGGACCGGCCCCTACGGGACTATACGCGATGTTTCTCGAGTCGCTGCAGATACGCTGCCACGCGTGCTTGTGGATTACCGTGCGTCAACAAATCGCCAATGACCGCCACGGATGTCGCTCCCGCGTCCAGAACAGACGATGCTGTCGCGAGCGTGATGCCGCCAATCGCGACAACCGGAATCGATGCCGCCAGCCGGGCTGCTGTTGCAACGAGATCAAGCCCGACCGCCGAGTAACCGGTGTCCTTCGTCGTCGTGCCGAAGACCGGACCCACTGCGAGGTACGAGATCGGTTCGCGGATGGCGGCTTCGATCTGCGCGACGGTATGAGTCGAGAATCCAACGATGGCCGCAGACCCCAGCAACTGGCGGGCATCCGCCGGCGCTAAGTCATCCTGCCCGACGTGCACCCCGCTCGCATTCGCCAGCACGGCCAGATCCGCCCGGTCATTCACAATGATGGACGCGCTGTACCGCGCGGCGGCCTGAACGACTCCATCGCAGAGATTGAGGAGCGGTCCCGATGCGAGTTGCTTCGCGCGCAACTGCAGAAACCGCGCTCCACCGTCGAGATAAGCGCAGGCGACATCGAGCGGCGTCCACCCGGCATGCCTCGCGACATCGACATCGACAATGGCGTGCAGAGGACCAAGCACGAGGGACCAGGGACCAAGAACTATCTAGGCACTCTCCGCCAGGCTTGTCGGCTTCTTCTGCTTGGGCATGAAACGCTCCATAAAGCCCGTGTTGAGTCGACCGGCTTGGAAATCCGCCTCGTTGAGGATCTTCAAATGGAGCGGAACGGAGGTTCTGATGCCTTCGATGACCGTCATCTCGAGCACACGTCGCATGCGCGCGATCGCTTCCTGGCGATCGCGCCCGTGGACGATGATCTTCGCGATCATCGAGTCGTAATACGGCGGCACCGTACAGTCGGTATGCGCGAATGTGTCGATGCGTACGCCGGGACCACCCGGGACGCTGAAGGTGTGAATCGTGCCCGGTGAGGGCGCGAACGTCTCGGGGTCCTCGGCGTTGACCCGGCACTCAATCGAGTGGCCGGTGAACGTCACCTCGCTCTGCTTGAACGACAGCCGTTCCCCTGCCGCGATCCGGATCTGCTCTTTGACGATGTCGATGCCAGTCACCATCTCGGTGACGGGGTGCTCGACCTGAAGACGCGTGTTCGTCTCCATGTAATAAAAGCGTCCGTCGCCGTCCATCAGGAACTCGAACGTGCCCGCATTGGTGTACTGCACGGCCTTGGCCGCATCAACGACGATGCTGCCCATCTTCTTGCGGATCTTGTCGCTGAGGGCTGGCGATGGCGATTCCTCGATCAGCTTCTGATGACGTCGCTGAATCGAGCACTCACGCTCGCCGAGATGAACGACGTTGCCGTGATGGTCGCCGATGATTTGGAATTCGATGTGACGGGGATTCTGGAGGTACTTCTCGACGTAGACGTCGCCATTGCCAAAGGCGGCTTCTGCTTCTCGCTGTGCGGTGCGGAGCGCATTGGGCAACTCGCCGGGGTTCTGCACAACTCGCATGCCCCGTCCACCACCACCGGCGACAGCCTTGATGATGATCGGATAGCCAATATCCTTGGCGACCTTGAGTGCCTGCTCTTCCCCGGTCACCGGGCCATCGCTGCCCGGGAGCATCGGGACGCCGGCCTTGCGCATCGCCTTTTTCGCGCGCGCCTTGTCGCCGAGCAGTTTGATCACGCTCGGATCGGGGCCGATGAAGCGGATATGGCAGGCCTCGCAGACCTCGGCCAGGTAGGCGCTTTCCGACAGGAAGCCGTAGCCGGGATGAATGGCGTCGGCCCCGGTAATCTCCGCCGCGCTGATGATCGCCGGCACGTTCAAATAGCTGTCGGCACTCCGCGGCGGCCCGATGCAGACGTCTTCGTCCGCGAACCGGACGTGCAGGGAGTTCTCGTCAGCCTCTGAGTACACGGCGACGGTCTTGATGCCCAACTCGCGGCACGCGTGAATAATGCGCAGCGCGATTTCACCGCGATTGGCAATCAATATCTTTTTAAACATGTGGTTTGATGGCGAAGAGCCGCTCGCCGTAGTGGACGGCCTGGCCGTTTTCCACGTAGACCTTCACGACCTCGCCGTCGATATCGGCGTTGATCTCGTTCATCAGCTTCATCGCTTCGATGATGCAGAGTACCTGCCCCTTCTTGACGGTCTGTCCAACCTCCGCGAAGGGCTTGGCTCCCGGTTCCGACTGCCGATAGAACGTGCCGACGATCGGCGATTTCACGATAGCGAGGTCGATATCCTCGTTGGCCGGTGTGAGGACCGGAGCCGGCGTGGCGCCGTCGTTGGTCGCGGCGGGCGCGGCCATTGATGGTGGCACAAACGTGACCTGCGGCAATGGCGGCACTGTACCGTTCCACTGCTGACCAATGTTCTTCCGGAGCCGCAGCTTCACGCCGTCCCGTTCGAGCTCGAACTCGGCCAGGTCGTGCTCGCGCATCATCTCCAGGACCTGCTTGATCTCGTCTAGATCCATTCCGCGTCCTATCCGCACCGCCGCAACTCACGGGGTACAGATGTCAGGACTTCGCATCCAGTCTCGGTCACCAGGACATCGTCCTCAATACGGACGCCACCGAACCCCGGAACGTATGCCCCTGGCTCAATGGTGAAGACCATCCCCGGTTCGAGCCGCTCGGGCGGAACATCAGGCCGCGGCTTCGAGACGCGAGGTTCTTCGTGGACGTCGAGCCCCAGGCCGTGACCCGTGCCGTGCCCGAACGCCTCTCCCAATCCATGCCCGACGAGTACCCGTCGCGCGGCCCCATCGACATCGGCCGTCGTCACCGCAGGTTTGACGGCATCGATCGCCGCCGATTGCGCCTCTAGAACCGCGGCATGGAGTCTGCGGGCCTCAGGTGACGGATTCCCGACAGTCACGGTTCGAGTGAGGTCGGAGCAGTATCCGTCCAATACCCCGCCAAAGTCCAGCACCACCAGGTCACCATCGTGCAACGCCCGGTCGCCAGCCCGATAATGCGGCAGCGCGGAATTTGGCCCAGACGCTACGATTGTGTCGAATGACGGCCGCTCGTACCCGGCTCGTCTGAGCGCGGTTTCGATCACCGCGGCGACTTCCCTTTCGGCCAGCCCAACGCGGATCGAATCGAACGCCGTCTCGGCGACCGCCGTCAGACGTCGCGCCGCCTCTCGCAGCACAGATACTTCCGCCGCATCCTTCACGGCTCTGAACCGTTCGATGAACCGCTCGGTCGATCGCAACGTGATGTCAGCCGATCTGGACTGCCAGGTACGAATCAACCATTCCTGGCGCGCGACGGTCAGATGTCCCGCCTCGATTCCAATGATCCTGGCCGGCGATGCCATGGTCGCCGACACCAGTGCCTCATCGTAGCTTTCGGGTACATCAATGATGCGGAGCCCTGGACATGCCGCCGGTGAGTCCTGCCGAGTTCGAACGGATTCCTTGTAGCGGAAGTCCACAAGGAGCTGAAGGTCGTCGGGCGTGACGATCAGCGTGCCGGCGGACCCGATGTGATTGGCGAGGTACCGGATGTTGGCCGGTGTCGTGACGATCAGGGCCTCGAGGCCGGTGGCCTCGAGGGCGGAGCGGACACGAGCATGGCGGGCCGCAAGGACGTCAGATCCGGGTAACCCGAGAGTCACGTTCGTCGGAAAGGACAGCGAGCCAGGCCTCGAGTTCGGCGATCACCAGATCGACCTCCTGAGGCGGAGGTTCCGGCTCGACGGCTGACTTGACCTCGACCTGCGGCGCACGCCCGCGCCGGCGCTGTTCGATGTCAGCCAGCTCGCGAGTGGCGCTGAGGTTGTCGGGTGCCGCCTTGAGGACATATTCAAACTCGCTGGCCGCTTCGTCGTACCGTCCCATTTCGAGCAGCGCACGACCAAGCGTGATGCGAGCGGAGAGATAGGCCGGGTGTTGCGCGAGGCCAGCCTGGCAGACGTTCACGGCGTCCTCGAACTGGCCTGCCCGCCGATGCTCTTCGGCGAGCTGCGCAAACGCAATCGACGCCGGATCCTTCTGGATCCGGCGTCGAAGTTCTTCAATCCGCGGGTTGACCGACACGAACGCTATGGTATCGAAATCGTGGCAGCCGTGGATTTGCTGGTCCGCCCGTAGTTGTCAACAATCGTCAGGAACACCTGGTGCGATGTCGCCGCAGCAAACCCCCCGCTAATCACATAGGAGGAGGTGGTGCCGGTATCGACTGACACACCGTCGACCTCCCAGATGTGGCGCGAGATCGTCACGCCAAGTGGAAGCACAGTCGCAGACGACAGGGTTATCGACACTCCCGCGGCCGGGCTGGGCGGGTTGAACGTCAGGATCGCGGTTGGTGCGGCGGGAAGCGCGATTCGCACCGGCTTGGTCGTGGTCCCCGTCGTGCCTGCCGCGACGGACGTGACCGTCAGCGTCACATTGAACACCCCGGCGGTCGAATACGCGTGCGACACGCCCAGACCGCTGCCGGAATTTCCGTCGCCGAAGTCCCAGGCGTAGGTGCAACCCGCCAGGCACGCGCTGCTGCCGAGTCTCGAGCTGCTGGCATCGAATGAGACCAAATCCAGCACCTTGGCGTCGCCGGGCGTGAATGTGAAGTTCGCCACCGGAACATTCGGGCCTCGCAGCTCCAGAACGACCGACGTGGCGTGGGTATTTACGCGATCACCGGCTTCGATGGGGGTCACAGAGATTTCGGCGACGCTCACCGGCTCGTTGGCTGACGGAGCGATGTAGATCACGGATGCCCGGCCATCGTTCGAGGTCAGCACTTCGCTCGTCATCAACGTTCCGCTTGTTGCGGAAAACAGCAAGCGGCGTCCGGTTGCCGGCGACCCGTCGGCATTCCGCGCCGTCACCGAGATCGTTGACATCGAGCTGCCGTCGCGGGACAGCACTTGCGGCGCCGCCGTCACGATCAGTGACTGGGCGAACCCTGACGGTCCGGCCACCGCTGGCGCTTCCTGCTTGTCCACAGCGCATGCGGAGCCAAGCATGGCCACCGACATGATCGCCGCACTGAGACGAAGGGTTGCGAAGAGTCTGCTGCGTTCCATGATCATCCTACGTTCACTTCTTGTCGGCGAAGTCGCCAAAGTCGATACCCATGAAACTTGTCGCGCTGATTTCATTCCCTGCCTGATCCCGGCCATAGAACGTGATCTCGGCGATGGTCGAGATGAGGTCGCCGGTGAAACGCAGCGCCCTCAGCGGCGCTTCTTCTTTCGCCGAGTGGCGAACGATCTGAAATGCGGCCTCGCCGGTGCCACTCGCTGGGACCGTCATCGTGAATGCCGAATCGAAGTCATACGGCACATCGACGCCGGGCACGTTGTGTCCATCGCTGCGGCGGTACTGGACGCGATAGCGGTTAATCGTCACCTGGTTCAAATCACTGGGCGAGGACGGCGACGCCGGATTGCCCGGGTCACGCAACACGAGACTCATGTTCACGACGGCCATGTCATTCAGCACTGCCGGGCACGGACTCTCCGGCTTACACGGCTCCGGCGATGTCACCATCGTGATGACGTCGGACAGCAGCGTGTGCTCGTCGTCGTTGACCTCGACTTTGTTGACGACCAGACGCACGGGCGAGCGGCTGTCTCTGACAAACTCTCCGCCGCACCCGGCTAGTGAGGCCGACATCGCCACGGCGCCGAGGCCGGCGACCAATTTCTGAAGTTTCGCAGTCACAGTCACGTCTCCCCTACAGCCTCATGACCTTCGGCGTTATGAAGATGAGCAGCTCGCGGCTCTCATCCGTGAACTCGTCGCGCTTGAACAGCCACCCAAGCAACGGCAGGCGATGCAGCGCCGGCGTGCGGTCCTGGCTGCTCTGCTCGCGGCTCACATAGATGCCGCCGATGACGGTGGTCTCGCCATTGCTCACCAGCACCTGCGTCAGCGCACGCTGCGTATCGATCGGCGGGATGCCGTTGACCGCGCGGCTGAAGTCGGGCGCCGAGTTCTCCATCGCGATGCGCATGATCACGGTGTTTGCCGCGGTGATCTGCGGCGTGACGCGCAACGTCAACGCGGCATCGCGGAACGACACCGTCACCGTGTTGTTGGCGACGGTCTGAATCGGAATCTGAATACCCTGCGTGATCTCGGCTTCGATGTTGTTCTGCGTCGAGATCTTCGGCGTCGAGAGGATGCGGCCCTGTCCCTGACGCTCGATGGCCGACAGCGCGACGTCGAGGTTGATCGCGCCGTTGATCGATCCGAGCGCCAGACCCGCGGCGCTGGCCGCGCCTGGGATACCGAGATTGACCGCGTTGCTCACCGCATCGCCGCCATTACCCGGTCCCTGCACGGCGCCGGTCCGGCCGCCGATCTGCACCTGATTCGGGAACGTCGTCGGCAGCGTATTGCCAAGCGCCGTCGACGCTTGACCGTTGAATCCCCACTGCACACCCAGGCGGCGCGCAAACTCACGCGTCGTCTGGACGATGCGCGCTTCGATCTCGACTTGCGGCTCCGAACGATCGAGCGTGTTGATCAACGCCGCGGCTCGCTCGAGGCGATCGGGCAGATCCTGGATGATGATGGTGTTGGTCCGCGTATCGAACTGGATGGACCCGCGCTGCGACAGGATCGTCGAGGTAATCAGCTCGCGCAGATCCGAGGCGCGTGCGTAACTCAGGGACCGCGTCAGCACATTCAACTCGCCGGCGAGCGCCTGCGCATCCGTCAACTTGCGGCGCTCCTCTTCTTCGGCGGCCAGCACGGTCAGCGGCGCAATGCGCACGATCGTTCCGTCCACGACATAGCCCAGCTTGTTCGCGCGCAGGATGATGTCGAGCGCCTGATCCCACGGCACATCGCGAAGCGCCACATCAACGGTGCCGTTGATGCTCGGATCGATGACCAGGTTCAATCCGCTGATCTCGGAGAACGTGCGGAGCACCGCACGAAGGTCGGCGCCCTGGAAATCGAGGCTCACCGGATTGCCGGTGTAGCGCGCCGCCTGCGCCGCGGCGGGCTGCGGCTGCGGTGCCTGCGCGGCTGGCGCGGCCTGCGCCTGCGCGACTGGTGCCGCAACCTGCGGACCGGGCTGCAGTCTGGGCTCGACGCCAGCCGGCGGCGCCTGACGCAGGACCGGTGCATTCGGGGTCTTCAGCGCCGCGATCGGATCGTTGATCGGCTCATCGAAGACCAGCGTGAGGTCATTGCCATCCGGTGACGATTCCACGCGATACGCGGCCGCACGGGTCAGGTCTACGGTGACCTGCGTCAGCAGCGGCGAGCGCGGGTTCGCGCCGATGCGCACGCTGTTCACGGGGCCCTGCTTGATCGAGGTGACGCTCGGCAGAGATGAGGTCACGTTCGGCATGTCGAGCACGAGTCGCGGCGTACCGTCCTTGGGCTCCTGGATGCTGGTGGTCACGAGGCGCGCGGTGCCGAGCAGCGTGAGCGCCGTCGCGTTGCCGCGCTTGGCGACGCGCAGGTCGCGAATCGCCGTCGCCGGTCCGGCCAGGTTGATCGCACCTGATCCAACGCTCGGCGCGGCGTCGACGCGATCGGCCTCGACGTAAATCATGTTGCGCGCGCTGCGCACCCGCGGCCGCATCGGCTGATTGAGCGTGAGACGGACGCGCGCGACGGTTGCGCCGTCGAACGCTTGCGAGTTCTCAACCTTCACGGACGCGATCGGGTTGCGCGGGTCAGCAGTGAAGCCATCTTCGAAGCCGGCCGTCACGATGTCGCGGAGTTCGACGACGAAGGTGCGGGCATCCGGCTGCGACGCCACGTAGGGCACGGGCGCGGACGCCTCGATGGCGATAACCCCTGTGCGCCCGTCAATGCGGGATCCGATGCGCTTGAGCATCGCCGCATCACTACGGGCCCCTGCGGCTCCCAGTGGAGCCATCACGCCGGCCGCCATGGCCAGGCACAGGCCGAGGAGGATCGAGTATCGGTACATGGTTACTTGGCCTCTTCCGTCTGTCGGAGCAGCTTCCGCACTTCGCGCTCCTTCTCGAGCGAGAGTGGATCGTTGACCTGCTGCAGGATCACCATCGAATCCTTGGAGATGGAGCGAATTAAGCCGTCGGCCAGCTTGTCGCCGACGCGCACGATGTAGTTCTTCGAGTCGACGCCGTGAAGGATGCCCACGAAGTCGCCTTCGCTCGTGAGCACACCGCGCAAACTCACCTCGGAGGTGCCGAGTCCGCCGAGCCCCGCCATCTTCGGACCGGTGTTGCGCGAATCACCACGACGCAGCAGGCTGACGAAGGGATCACGCCGGCCCTCGGGGTTGTAGGTAAAGCCCTGCGGCTCGGCGGCGTTGCTCTTGTCGTCGGCCGCGGATGCTTCAGCAGCCGGCGCGGCTGGCGTTGTCTGTGCGGCCGGTGTTGTCGCTGCGCCGGGTGTCGTCGGTGCCGCTGGCGTTGCCGGCGTTCCGACAACCGGCGTCGTGGCTGCAGCGGGTGTCGCCGGCGGCGGCGCCTGCGCGTGTGCGAGCGCGGCGATGAGCGTGAGTGCGATCGACGTGAGTGACAGGGTTCGCATGATTGACGTCACTCCGCCTTCTTCGGCGCTGCCGGCGCCGCACCCGGCTTCGCGCCGGCTTTGGCCGCCGCTGCGGCCACTTCTTTCTGATCGAGCAGCACGAACGTCGTCGCGGTGCATTCAGCCGTGATCGTCGAGCCGTCGTTCTGACTATTCCGCGCGCTGATCTTGATGTCGCCGACGTTGATGATGCGCGGGAACTTGCTGACGCGTTCCAGGAACGAACCGAGGTCGTGGTAGTTCCCTTCGAGCTTCAACGTAATCGGCCATTCCGCGTGCAGCTGCTTCTTGGCCGTCGGGTGCGGCGTGAACGTCAGAATGGAGAGGTTCGACTGCGTGGCCATACCC
>JBKPRH010000137.1:0-3754 GCA_046765795.1 Acidobacteriota bacterium
TCGTAGTCCTGGGCGGCAGCGTGTTTCCCACGATCACGCCTGCAAATCCGACGCTGACCATATGTGCGCTGTCGCTCTGGGCAGCGACGAAACTGACGGCATCGGGATCGGCATCGTCGACGGGAGCGGGATCATGATGACGCGGCGGACGTTCATGCGCACTGTCGCGCTCGGTGCCGCGACGACACTGACCGTCGGCGTCGTGGCCTGGCGAGACTTCGTCGCGTGGCTGTTTCGCCGCAGCTATGCACGGCTCGCTGCGATGACGCTCAGCCCCGAGCGGCGCTTGCGCGCGCACTTCAGGTACCTCGATCTCGATCCCGTCGGCGTCGAGCGGTACTTTCAAGACTGTCTGCGATACCGCCAGGACTTCTCGAGACGGATGCCGCTACGAGATGAACACTACACGCGGTATCTCTTATCCAGTGACTTCTTTCGACACGATGCCGATGAGTCGAGACGGATTCAGTATGTGCGCTTCTACGATCCTTCAATGAGCGCTTGCGGCAACCCGTTGGCTCGTTTCGACGCCTGACGTGGCAGAAATTCGCAAGGAGCCGAAAGGAGCTTAGCCGCCGTAGACGGCTTGGCTCTTGTTCTGGAGATTTGGCTTCACTCGGAAAGCCAGGCTGATGCGTTCGCCGACCGGGTCTGACGTCTTCGGCACGGCGTGCGTGTAGTGAAGCTGCGTCTCGTACTCCATCACCAGCAGGCTTCCGGCTTCGAGGTCTATATGCACCGCCTGCCGCGGAAGCGCCTTGGCGCGTATCGTCATCCGCCGCGTTGCACCGAGCGAGACGAGCGCGATCGGAAAACCCTTCCGCAGTTCGTTCAGGTGATCGTTGTGGGGCGCCACGCTGTCGCGGCCATCACGATACAGGTTCAGCCCCACGGCGTTGAACGCGACGTGCAATTCGTCGGCGACACGCCGCGCAGCATCGAGGATCGCGCCAGGCATGGACGCAGGCGGTGCATCGAGCCGAAAGTGGCCGACCAAACGGGGCACATCGACCTCGCGGTCGTACATCATCCGCCGCTCCGCGCGCCATTCCACGCCGTGTCGAAGCTCCGCGAACCACGCGGCTGCCGTCTGGGCGTCGATGAACCGCGGCGTGTATGTGACTCGTCCTCTCCCAGCGTCAACCACGATAGCGACGGTGGAATCGAACAGGCTCAATTGGGGCATATCCCGACTGTCAGGTTAATCCCTGCGCGGCCTCACAGCCACGCGCGGTCTGTTCATCCTGGCATCGACCAGGCGAGTTCGCCCCTGAGCGACGGCTAGTCGATCCAAGGGTTGGCGCACCGAGGAGAATGAGCGACGGTACGCCAATGGACTGACGCCGACGATTGCGGCAAACCGATCTCGCAAGACGGTGGTCGAGCCGTACCCGGCCGCCTCGGCGACCTCTTCCACCGACAGCTTGGTGGCTTCCAGCAGGCGCTGTGCTTCACGTAGACGGGCCCTCGCGATCCACGCCGCCGGCGTCATCCCGACATGCTCGCGGAAGCGGCGGCTGAGCGTGCGACAACTCATTGCCGCTTGACGGGCGATGGCGGCCAACGACAGGTCGTTGCGCAGATGCTGGTCGATCCAGATCAGCAACGGCCCGAACGTCGCGTTCGGCACATCGGGCGGTTCGTGAACGATGAATTGCGCCTGCCCACCGGCGCGCTCCAGCGGCATGACCGCGGCGCGGGCGACGTGCGCGGCGATCTCTGATCCAAGATCACGTCGTACGAGATGGAGACACAAATCCAATGCGGCGGCAGCGCCTGCAGAAGTCAGCAGTGCACCATGGTCGACGTAGAGGACGTCGGGATCGACGGTGATCGCCGGGAACCGCCGCGCCAGTTCGGACGCGGCAAGCCAGTGTGTGGTCGCGACGCGGCCGTCGAGCGCGCCTGTGCGCGCGAGAACGAAGGCGCCTGTGCAGATCGAGGCGACGCGTGCCCCGCGGTTGATGGCTCGGCGCAGTTCCGACAGCAGCGCGGAGGGAATCGAGCGATCCAGATCGTCGATTCCCGGTACGACGATCGTATCGGCTCTGCGCAAAAGGGCGATTGGCCATCGAACGGTCAGGTTGACATGGGCCGATGCCGCCTTCGGCCGCAGACCGCAGACGCGGACGTCGTACGAAGGATTCCCATCAGCATCACGCGTGCGCCCGAACACCTCGCATGGTGTCGCAAGGTCGCCGAGCACCACACCGTCGAAGCCGACGACGGCGACGAGGTGTCGCCGCTGCCGTCGGACTGGTTTCGGCCGTGGCTTGATTCCTGCGAATATTGTCTTTTCTGCCACTGGCGCATTATCGCGCAGTCCTTAGGATCGAATCCATGTGACTGTCATGGATGTGTTGGGGCCGGCGATTGGCGCGTGCGTGTTTGTGTTTGTCATGTCGCTCGTGCGCGAGCCGGCTCGCCGAACATTGAATGCTGTGATCGTTGCTGGTGCGTCTGGTGTGTACCTGAGTGGCGGCTTCGGCATGTGGGAGATCGTGTATCCCGTGGTGGCGACGCCCGTGGTCTATCGCGCGCTTCAGTCGCACCGCTACATCGGCGTCGCATGGCTGATGCACGCCGCCTGGGACTTACCACATCACCTTTGGGGAAATCCGATTTGGCCGTTCATGGGGGCATCGTCTTTGGGGTGCTTTGTATTCGATTCGCTCATCGCGATGTGGTTCCTGGCCGGCGCGCCGGACCTTGTGGCGCTGACGCTGCATCTGGCTCCCGAGCCGGCCCCATCGCGGGAGCGCCGCCTCAATAGGGAGCTGCATTGACGAACACGTCGTTACAGCGATCGCGACACAGATCGAGGTATATCGCCTGATATGGAGGAGTACTCCGCCGATAGACGTGAACGGGTGCTAGTGTCTCGCCCACGCCGCTCATGTCGCTGCGCGCGCTCGCAGTCATATTGCGTATGAGTCACGGTTACGGCAGCGGAGAGGCCAGGCTCGGGTACGCGGCGATGTTGCTGGGCGCGACTGGCAACGTGGGCAGGCGCATCTTGCACCTGCTCGTGCAGAGCCCGCTCTGTAAGAGGGTGGTCGTCGTGACTCGGCGCAACGTCGCGGAGCTTGCGAACACCAAGGTGCAGCAGGTGGTCGTGAACATGGACAAGCTCGAGGAGGAGCTCGCGCCGCAAGCCAATGGCGTCGACATCGCGCTCGCGGCGTTCGGCGTCGGCGAGGGCAGCGCGAAAATGGCGGACGAGGAGGTGCGTAAGATCGAAATCACTTACCCCACGGCCTTCGCGTCTGCGGCCAAGGCGGGCGGCGCTCGTGTGCTGGCGATGATGACAGCGGCCGGCGCCGACTCGCGATCGTCGACCAAGTACCTCCGCAACATCGGCGACAAGGAAAGGAAGTCGGAGGAGCTCGAGTTCGACTTCCTCGGGCTCTACCGCCCGTCCGTGATTCTGGGCAACTCCAACACGCCCTCTGCACTGGGTTTTGTCATGCCGCTGTTCCAGTGGGCGATGCCGTCTCGCTACCACTCGATTCACAAGAATGACCTGGCGCGCGCCATGGTCGCGCAGTCGGAGCAGGCGTTCCTCGCGCTCGCGCAGGGCAAGGGCCCGGCACCTCCGGCGGTGAAGATTCTCGAGTACAAGGAGATGGAACCGTTCTTCGTGGCGGGGGACAGCGGCGCGCCGTAAACAGGAGGATGCAGATCGAGCGGCGGCCCACGCACCGAGTTGATCCGCCTCTTGAGAAGGTGGACGAGGCGCAACATGGCGGATCCA
>JBKPRH010000138.1:0-3913 GCA_046765795.1 Acidobacteriota bacterium
TTCTCCGCGAGATCGGTCACGTAGTGATTGGAGGCGTCGGTCACGGTCACGTTGAGCGAGACGATGTCGATGCCGGCGCGGAACGACGGCCGCTGTCGATCGCCTTGCGCCGAGGGCGGCGGTGTTTGACCCGGAGCCTGCTGTGCGGGAGGAGTCGTTGCAGCTGCAGGGGGCGGGGTCGGCGCAACCGGCAGCGCAGGAACAGCGGGCGGCGGCGCTGGCTCCGCTGTCTGCTGAGCCCAGAGTCCGGCGGTAAAACCCGCGAGAACGATTGCGACGACGATGGAAAGACGTGTCACCTCAAGCTCCCGACTCCCCGCGCGCTGGCGCTCCGCGCATCGTTATGCCCGGCTTCGCGGATGACACCTCAGTCCGCTCCGGCGGGATAAGCGACTGCGGTCGCCCGTAGATCACTTTGTACTGCGACGACAGCTCGCGCGCCAGTCGCTGCATGGCTGGATCGAGACCATGCGGACTGAGCAGCGTGATCTGTTGGCCTCCGCTTTTGGCTGGCCCATTGCTGAGGAGGAACGAGCGCTCGCGGATTCCGTGCTCTTCGTTATAGACAAACTGACCCATACCGACGATATGCAGCGCGGCGTCCACACGGTCGAGCGCCGCAACGACGTCGTTGGAATAGCGGTTGGTAAATTCTTGGCCATCGGTAATGACCGGCACAATGACGGCGCGTGGCGTTTCGCGCCGCGCCAAGCCTTGAGTCGTCTCGACAATCCCGTCGAGGAGCGTCATGCCGCTCCCCGGCATCGAGAACAACCTGCCAACAGCATCGCCGAGACGTTTTGTATCGTTGGTATAGTCCACGACAATCGTCGGCCGATCGGCCAGGGTGATCACGGCGATGTTGTTGCCGGGTGCCATCTTGGCGACGAACTTCGAGAGCGCCTCGCGGAGGAACGTGATCTCGTCGCTCGCCGCTGTGCTGTTGTCGACGAGCAGGGCAATGTCGATCGGCTCGGTCGCGCGCGACACGCGAAGAACTTCACGGCGTACGCCGTCCTCACGAACGACGAATGCATCGGGGCCGAGGCCGGCGACTGGCTCGCCATCCTTGTCGACGGCGCTCACGAAGAGTGCGCGCTCGCGTGTCTCTCTGTTCTGGGCGCTGGTGCGGATTCCGAACCCGGTGAGCGTGGTGACGCACGCCAACGCGAGGATCAAAATGTGCCGGGGCGAAGTGCGCATAAGGTGAGTCTGTGGCGCGGACGCTGGTAGGGGCAGTATAGGTCCCGCTCGAAGCGAGCGTCAAGGATCGTGGGCTGACTGAAGCTGTTGATAACACTGGACTTGATCGGTTGGATGGCAACCAGCCAGCTGATCGGGATGACAGCCGGTTCATGTGCAGGTGAACGGGCGGTTTATATGCTGGTGAAGTTTTTCACAAACCAGGGTTATACTGGTGGGCGGTCCGGGACTGGTGTGAGCGTACCCGTGCGTTTACGCCTGAACGGCCGGCCCGCGTGAGGCGGGCAGCGAGATGGCGGGGTCCCCGGCGCGCGTAATATGCGCGATGGGGTACCGGTGGCTAAGAAGAACTCACGCTCCTCGCTTACGCGGTCCATTCAGGTGTTTCAGGACAACGTCAACCGGGCGGGTCCGGCCGCGACCGCTAGCTATTCCCTGGTCGGCGCCATCGTCGTGCTGGGTGGCTTGGGGTACGCGGCAGATCGCTGGTTCGGTTCGGCGCCGTGGGGTGCGTTTAGCGGCCTCATGCTCGGCCTGGTCGTCGGGTTCTACGAGTTAGTGAAAGCGGCTCGGCGGTGAAGCCGGTCGCGTGGATGGTGGCTGCAAGCGGGGCAGCCTGGATCCTCGTGACGGCCTTACTGGGTAACCGTGCGAATCCGGAAGCGGCGTGGGGCATTGCCGGCCCGCTGGTGAGCGCCATCGTGAGTTGGATGGCGTATGTCGGGGCCAACAAGGCGACGCCAGAGCGCTTGACCCGGGTGATGATCACGGCGTTTGCGCTGAAGCTGATCTTCTTCAGCGTCTACGTCGCAGTGGCGATGCGCGTGCTGGATCTGCGTGCAGTGCCGTTCGTGATGAGTTTTACGAGTGCGTTCATCGCGTTGCACGCGATGGAGGCCTTCAGTTTGCGGCGCCTGGTGATGGGCGCGATGCGTTCGCCAGGTCGCGAGCGCACATAGAGGACGCTCCGGCTGAAGCCGGACACTACACGGAACGATGTTTCAGCCCGAGCAGATTGCCGAGACGCCCGGCGCCCAGGAAGCCGCTGAGAAGTTCAATCCTGGTGAAGTGATCATCGAGCACGTTTCCAACAGCTCGGTCGATCATCCGCTGATTCATTTGCCAAAGGTGTTTGGCATCGACCTGTCGGTGACCAAGCACGTCCTGATGCTCTGGATCGTCGCCGCGATCGTGTTCTTTCTGGTCACCGTCACCGTGCGTCGCTATCTGCGGCAGGACCGTCGGGTTCCATCGGGCTTCATGAACGCGCTCGAGTTCATCGTGCTTTACTTGCGCGACAACGTCATCGAGCCGAACGTCGGCAAGAAGTGGGTCAACACCTACGCTCCACTCCTCCTCACGTTCTTCCTGTTCATCCTGACGGCGAATCTGATCGGCATCATTCCGATCTTCGACGTGCTCTCGCTGCTGAACCACACGCTGATCCATGCGCCCGAGGATTCGTTCTTCGCTCGCGTGCTCCACGGTGGCGTGACCGCGACCGGTAACTTCAACGTGACCGCAGGGCTGGCGACCGTCACGTTCCTGACGATCATTGTCGCCGGCACGCGCGCGCATGGCTTCGTGCAGCACTGGAAGAATCTCGTCCCACACGCACCGGTCTGGCTCTATCCGCTGCTGATTCCTCTCGAGATCATCGGCATGCTGGTCCGGCCGTTCGCGTTGACAGCCCGACTTGCCGCCAACATGACCGGCGGACACATCGCGATTCTCGCGATCCTGTCGTTCGTGTTCATCTTCTTCGAGCTGTTTGGCCAGGTCGCAGCACTCGGCGTCGGCCTGATTTTGTCGGTGCCGGTCGGGGTCGGCCTGTCAGGGCTCGAGCTGATCGTGATTCTGGTGCAGGCATACGTGTTCACGCTGTTGTCGGCCGTGTTCATCGGGATGGCTATTCACGCTCACCATTGAGCGACGGAGGGAAGGACGAAATGGAACTGCAGTTCGCATACATGGGCGCCGGCATCGGCGTGGGTCTCGCGGTGATTGGCGCCGGACTGGGCATCGGCAAGCTCGCAGCGGGCGCTGCCGAGGCGATTGGTCGTCAGCCGAGCGCGAGCGCGCAGATCAACGGCGCGGTCCAGCTGCCGCTGTTCCTGCTCGAAGGCGTTGCCGTGTTGGCCGTCGTGTGCGGCCTCATGATCGTCTTCAAAAGCTGACACCGAAAGGGACGCGTCATGAATAACCCGTTGGTCCAGCCCGATCCCGGGCTCTACATCTGGACCATCGCGACGTTTCTCGTCCTGCTGTGGCTGCTGGCGAAGTTCGCCTGGCGGCCGCTGCTGGCTGCGCTCGAGCAGCGTCAGGATACGATTCGCAAGTCGCTCGACGATGCGCAGCAGGCGAAGCAGGAGCTCGAGCGTCTGAACGTTGAGTCGCGCAAGATTCTCACAGAGGCGCGGGTGCAGGCGGAGGAAATCCTCTCGCAGACACGCACGGATGCCAGTCGGCTGCGCGATGAACTGAAGCAGAAGGCGCAGTCTGAAGCCGCCGGCGTGATCAAGAACGCCGAGCGCCAGATCGAGATGGAGACCTCGCGGGCGATCCAGCAGATCCGCAACGAAGCCGTGGACATCTCGATTGCCATCGCCTCGAAGGTGCTCGAACGGAACGTGACCCGGGAAGACAACGAGCGCCTCATCGAGGAAACCTTCAAGCCTGTCTCTTATACACATCTGACGCTGCCGACGAA
>JBKPRH010000139.1:0-28235 GCA_046765795.1 Acidobacteriota bacterium
ACGTGAGTGGCTCGAAATACAGGCGGTCGGCGGTGTCGTAGTCGGTAGACACCGTCTCCGGATTGCAGTTGACCATCACCGTCTCGAACCCTTCCTCGCGGAAGCCGAAGACGGCGTGGACGCAACAATAGTCGAACTCGATGCCCTGCCCGATGCGATTGGGCCCGCTCCCGAGAATGACGACCTTCTTCTTCGGCGTCGGGTCGGCCTCGTCAAACTTCTCGTAGGTGCCGTACATGTACGGCGTGAAGGACTCGAACTCCGCCGCGCAGGTGTCGATGCGCTTGAACGCGGGGACCAGGCCCTCTTCGAGACGACGCTGCCGAACGATCTCTTCGTCGATCCCGTAGACGCCAGCGATGTCGGCATCGCTGAACCCACTTCGCTTCAGCGTCAGCAAGAGATCCGATGACACTTCGCGGAACTCGCCGAGGTCGGCCATGTTCCGCAGTTCGACGATGTGGGCGAACTGCTGCAGGAACCACGGGTCGATCTTAGTAAGGTCGTGCAGCGTCTCGACAGTCCAACCGCGGCGTAAAGCGCGGAACAAGGCCCACATCCGTCGATCGCTGGGAACGACGAGACGCTTGCGCAACGCGCTCTCGTCCTCTTCCTCGAGCTGCGCGGCAGTGCCGGCGAACAGGCTGCCGCTCTTCCCCAGTTCCAGCGAGCGCACGGCCTTCAGGAACGCTTCTTTAAACGTGCGCCCGATCGCCATCGCCTCGCCCACCGACTTCATCTGCGTCGTTAGCGTGCGGTCCGCTTGCGGGAACTTCTCGAAGTTCCACCGCGGATACTTGACGACGATGTAGTCGATCGTCGGCTCGAAGGACGCGGGCGTGAGACGGGTGATGTCGTTCGGAATCTCGTCGAGGTGGTAGCCGAGGGCCAGCTTCGCGGCGATCTTCGCAATCGGGAATCCCGTCGCCTTTGAGGCGAGCGCCGACGACCGCGACACGCGCGGGTTCATCTCGATCGCGACGATGCGACCATCGGCGGGGTTGATGGCGAACTGAATGTTCGAGCCGCCAGTCTCCACGCCGACGCGGCGGATGATGCGCCGACCCATGTCGCGCATCCGCTGGTATTCCTTGTCGGTCAGGGTCAGCGCCGGCGCGACGGTGATCGAGTCGCCGGTGTGGACGCCCATCGGATCGATGTTTTCGATCGAGCAAATGACCACGAAGTTGTCGGCGACGTCGCGCATCACCTCGAGCTCGAATTCCTTCCAGCCGATCACCGACTCTTCGACCAGGATTTCGTGTACGGGGCTCAGGTCCAGGCCACGACCGGCGAGCTCGCGGAACTCCTCGACGTTGTAGGCAATTCCACCACCGACGCCGCCGAGCGTGAACGACGGGCGGATGATCGCCGGGAATCCAACTTCTTCGACGAGCGCGAGCGCTTCTTCGAGCGTGCGTGCTACGCCGCTCTTCGGCACCTCGATGCCAATCTCCTGCATCGCGTTGCGGAACAGCAGACGATCCTCGGCGACCTTAATCGCGTCGATCTGCGCGCCAATCAGCTTGACGTTGTATTTGGCGAGGATCCCCCGCTCGTGGAGCGCAACCGCCAGATTGAGCGCCGTCTGTCCGCCGACGGTCGGCAGCACGGCGTCAGGCTTCTCTTTCGCGATGATGGCTTCCGCGGATTCCGGCGTCAGCGGCTCGACATACGTCGCCTCTGCCAGCTCCGGGTCCGTCATGATCGTCGCCGGATTGCTGTTGATCAGGACGACTTCAAGACCCTCGGCGCGCAGCGCTTTGCATGCCTGCGTTCCGGAGTAGTCGAACTCGGCTGCCTGACCGATGACGATCGGTCCCGAACCGATGACAAGTACACGTTTGATGTCAGTACGTTTTGGCATCAGTCGCGGTCACTTCTTTTCCATCGATTCGAGAAACTGCTGGAAGAGGTAGTCGGCGTCGTGCGGCCCGGGTGAGGCCTCAGGATGATACTGCACCGAGAAGATGGGTTTCGTGACGTGCCGGAAACCCTCGACAGTGCCGTCGTACAGATTGAGATGGGTGATGGTCGTGTCTGACGGCAGCGACTCGGGCTTCACAGCAAACCCGTGGTTCTGCGAGGTGATTTCCACCTTGCCGGAGCGCAGCTCCTTCACCGGGTGATTCGCTCCACGGTGTCCGAATTTCAGCTTGAACGTCTCGCCGCCGACCGCCAGTCCCAGAATCTGGTGACCGAGACAAATGCCGAACATCGGCACATCTGACTCGGTCAGCTTGCGCACGTTGTCAATCGCGTAAGTCAACGCCGCGGGGTCACCGGGGCCGTTGCTCAGGAAGACGCCATCCGGCTCGATGGCCAGGAGGTCCGAGGCCGGCGCGGTGGCGGGAAACACGTGCACGTCGCAGCCGTACGCCTGTAGCCGGCGAAGGATGTTGAACTTCACGCCGAAGTCGTACGCCGCAACCTTCAGCCGTCGCGACGCACGCGAACCAGGCGTGATGCCAAATTCGGCGTGGTCCTCTTCGCCGAGTGAGTCCGCGCGCCACTCGTACGGTCTATCGGTGGTGACCTCGCGGACGAGATCTGCGCCTTCCATGCGCGGAATCGAACGAGCCTTTTCGACCAGCTCGACCGGATCGACATGCCCCGTCGCAATCACCCCGCGCATGACGCCCGCAGATCGCAGCACGCGCGTCAGCGCACGGGTATCGATCTCGGCGATCGCGACGATGTTGTTTCGGATCAGGTAGTCGCGGAGCGTGGCGTCCGCGCGATAATTACTCGCAATGGGCGACGCTTCGCGCATCACGAATCCTGCGACGCGGGGCATGCTCGATTCGGCGTCGCCGTCAGCCACCCCGTAGTTGCCGATTTGCGGGGCCGTCATGGTGACGATCTGACCGGCGTACGAGGGATCGGTCAGGACTTCCTGATAACCGGTCATGCTCGTGTTGAACACAACCTCGCCGCGGGCCTCTCCCTGCGCACCGGCCGCGACGCCGCGGTACCAGGAGCCATCTTCAAGTGCTAGCAATGCATTCATGGGGATCATGCGATCGTAACATCCGCAGCTTGGTTTCTTGACACTGTGCGGAGGGCTCTGCAACAGTACCAGCAGGTGCAGTCCGATTCAGGTGTGTCCACCCCCGCCAGTCCCGACACGCGCGCACGTGGCGGGGATGCGGCGAGCGCCCGGCTTCCCATCGACATCCGACGATTCCCGTGGATCCGGCGGCTGGCTGCGGACTACGTCTTCGACCATTCGCGCGTCGCCGACTTTTTCGCTGGCAATCCCGACGATCCAGCGGCCTGGCGCGACGCCATCGCTCGCACGCATCAGCATCGCCGCGATCGCGAAGCGATCGCCAACCTCGTGCAGGCTCAGCAGCGCGCCCGCGGTACGTCGGATGCTGCCATCTCGGCAACTGCCCTACTTCGCAATCCGCAAACCGTTGCCGTCGTCACAGGACAGCAAGCCGGACTGTTCGGCGGGCCTCTGTTCACGCTTCTGAAAGCGCTCACTGCGCTTCGACTCGCCGAGCAGGTGAAAACCGAGCACGGCGTGCCGACGGTCGCGGTGTTCTGGATCGACGCCGAAGATCACGACTGGGATGAGGTCAAGTCGTGCAGTGTGCTCGATGCGGAGATGAAGCCGCTCGCCATCGCCGCGGGCGATCCGCCGCAGGCACATTCCGATCCCGTGGCCCGCGTCCGGCTCGACGAGTCGGTGAACGCCGCGATCAGCGCGCTCGAGACGTCGATGCCAGGCACAGAGTTCACGCCCGCGTTGATCGATGGCCTCCGCCGGGCCTATGCCCCAGGCACCGGCATGGCGGATGCGTTCGGCCGCTGGCTCGAAACGGTGCTCGGCCCTCGCGGACTGATCGTGTTCGACGCGTCCGATCCCGGTGCCAAACCGCTGGTCTCCCAAATCTTTGCTCGCGAGATTGAGCAGTCAGGGCAGACGGCCCGCCTCGCTGCGGAGGCCGGAACGGCGCTCGAAGCGCTCGGGTATCACGCACAAGCCACGCCGCAGGAAGGCAGCCTGGCCCTGTTTCACATGAAT
Organism: Acidobacteriota bacterium; assembly: GCA_046765795.1. Classification (GTDB taxonomy): domain Bacteria; phylum Acidobacteriota; class Vicinamibacteria; order Vicinamibacterales; family UBA2999; genus Gp6-AA40. Next base: position 4,034 of record JBKPRH010000139.1, read on the forward strand.
GCGGGCCGCCAGCCGATCAGAGCCGATCAAGGAGGCTTCGTCGTCGGTGATCGGACGGAGTCCACCGCCGCACTTCTGGACCGCGTCCGCACCTCACCGGAAGACTTCAGCCCGAGTGTGCTGCTGCGGCCGATCGTGCAGGACACGCTTTTCCCCACGGTCTGTTATGTGGCGGGCCCGAACGAGCTCGCCTACCTCGGTCAGCTTCGACGCGTGTACGACGCCTTCTCCACTCCGATGCCGCTGATTCAGCAGCGTGCCACCGCCACCCTGCTTGATTCCAACGCCGTCCGATTCCTGACGCGATATGACGTCGCACTGGAATCGCTCCGCGCGCAGGACGAGGCGATCCTCAATGCGGTGCTCGAAGCGCAGCTCCCGCCGTCGGTTGAGTCGTCATTGGACGAAGCCGTGCGCACTCTCGAGCAACGCATGGAACGGCTGACTAAAGAAGTGGTGCAGATCGATCCGACATTAGAAGGAGCATCTCGATCCACGCTGTCGCGAATGCAGGACGATCTGAAGAAGCTCCATGGGAAGATCATCCAGGCCGCCAAGCGTAAGGATGAAACGCTGCGACGACAGTTCCAGAATGCGCGCGCGCAAGCGTTTCCGGGCGGGGAGCCGCAGGAACGAGCCGTCGGGTTCGTGTACTTTCTGAACAAGTACGGCCCGGCACTGGTGGACCGACTGTATGCGGAACTTCCAGTGGATGCAGGAACCCATTGGGTAATGACGATATAAGACCAGGCCCACACTTTGGCAGGAACGACGAAACAACCGCCTGCCGCTCGTAAGCGCGGCCGTATGACGCTGCGCATCAAGTTCCAGCGCCGCTGGTCCCGCTATTTGCTGTACGCGGTCGCGTGCATCGCGGCGGGTGCGGTCACCGGCCTCAGTTACACCTACCTTTCTTTCTCGAAGATGATCGATGCGCGCCTGCACGGCGAGCGCGAGCGCACGTTGCCGCGGGTCTATGCCAGACCCGCGGAGTTCCGGCGTGGCCAGGGTCTATCGCAGCAGGATCTGATTGTTCGACTCAACGATCTGGGATACGCCGACCGGCCGGCCGTGAAGCAGGCCGGTGAGTTCTCTGGGTATCGAAACGTCATCACGCTGGTCCCCCGTAGCGGCGAGCTGGCCGGCAGGACCATCAAGGTCACATTCCCAGCGGGAAAAGCGACCAAGACGAATCCGAACCCGGCGGGCGGGCGCGGGATTCAGTCGCTCGAAGTCGAGGGCGGCGGCCGGACCGAGGTCATTCGTCTCGATCCACCGCTGCTGACGTCGCTGATGACGTCGGGCGCGCGCGAGAAACGCCGGCACGTGCCACTGTCGACGATACCCAAGCGCATGCAACAGGCCGTGTTGGCCATAGAGGATCAGAGCTTCTACTCACATCCCGGCGTGAATCCCTTCCGGACGATTGCGGCCGCGATTGGGAGTCTGTTCAGCCGCGGCCGTCCGAGCGGCGCGAGCACCATCACCCAGCAACTCTCGCGCATGTTCTTCCTCGAAGACGAGTTCAATGAGGAACTGCAGTCCGGCACGGTCTCCCCGTTGCGCAAAGCGCGCGAGATCATGATGTCGCTCGTCCTCGAGCGGCGGACGTCGAAGGAAGAGATCCTCGAGCTGTATCTCAATGACGTCTACCTCGGTCAGCGAGGCTCGTTTGCGATCCACGGAGTCGCCGAAGCGTCGCGCATTTTCTTCGGCAAAGACGTCGCGAATCTTGACCTCAGCGAAGCCGCGCTCATCGCGGGCGTGATTCAGAGTCCCGCCAGACGCTCGCCGTTCGCCAATCCAAAGCCAGCAGTCGAGCGCCGCAATGTCGTGCTCCAGGCGATGGCGGCTGAGATGTACATCACCGACGATGAAGCGGCGAAAGCGAGCCGTGAGCCGCTGCAGGTCGTCGCCCGCAGTGTGGACAACGAAGCGCCGTACTTCGTGGACATGGTCGGCGAACAGGTCAACGAGCAGTTCCCCGGCGTGACGACGCAGCCTGGTGCGGTGGATGTCTACACGACGCTCGACCTCAACATGCAGCGCGTCGCGCTTGATGCGGTCCGCAACGGTCTCGCCAACGTGGACAAGCTGCTGTCGCGACGCAAGAAAAAACCTCAGTCGGCGCAGGCCGTACTGCTCGCTGTCGATCCGCGGAGCGGCGAGATCCTCGCCCTCGTCGGCGGTCGTTCATACAATCAGTCGCAGTACAACCGCGTCATCGAAGCGCGACGGCAGCCGGGCTCAGTGTTCAAACCGTTCGTCTATCTCGCCGCCTTCGAGCACGCGGCGGTCGAGGGCTGGACCGATCTCACGCCAGCCTCGATCACGAACGATGAGCCCGCGACGTTCACGTTTGACGACCAGGTCTGGGAGCCGAAGAACTACGACGAGTACGACGGCGAGGTCACACTGCGTCGCGCGCTGGCGATGTCGCGGAATCTCGGCACGATTCGCGTCGGCGAACGCATCGGCTTCGACAAAATCGCCTCGCTCTGGAAGCAGGTCGGTGTCGGCACGTCACCGAAGGGCTATCCGTCGATCACGCTCGGCGTGTTCGAACTGACGCCGCTCGAAGTGGCGCAGGCCTATACGCTCTTCACCAATGGCGGCGCCGTGCGAACGCTGCGCGCGATCGATCACGTGCAGACGGGAACGAAGACGTTGGCGCCCGCAGCATCAAAGCTGCGGAACGTCGCGCAAGCGGACACGACATACCTCGTCACCAACATGATGCGGAGCGTGCTCAACGAAGGCACCGGCGCAGCCGCGCGCGCCAATGGCTTCGCCCTCGATGCCGCCGGCAAGAGCGGCACGACGAATGACCTCCGCGACGCATGGTTCGTCGGATTCACACCGGAATTGCTCACGGTCGTGTGGGTGGGCTTCGACGACAATCAGCCGCTTGGCTTGAGCGGGTCAACCGCAGCGCTCCCGATCTGGACTGAATTCATGAAGGCCGCGCTCGCCGGACATCCGAACACCGAGTTCGAGGTGCCGGAGGGGATCACTTTCGTCAACATCGATCACGACACAGGCAAGCTCGCAACGCCGAACTGCCCCCGTGTCTTCACCGAATCGTTCATCGTCGGAACGGAGCCCATCGAGTACTGCCCGCTGCATGGGGGCGCCCAGGAAGGACCACCCGAACTTCCGGAAGGGCTGCTTCGTCGATAACACCGGATGTTCAGACAGAGGCACCGGCGCAGGGCACCCTTTGCCGACTTCATCAACTGGACGGACTATCGCTGGGAGCCGAATACCTCGCGCGGCGCCGCCACAAACCCCTGGACACCCCACGCCCCAGGGCGGCGCCGTTACACCTTTCTGCAGGTCTTTCTCGCCGGTTTAGCCGTTGTCGCCGGGCTAAAACTCATGACGGCGCTACAGAACAGCGCGCTGCGAAATACCAGAAACCGTTCCTGGCTCGAACGTGGCGTCCTGGCGGTGCTTCTCCTGATGGTGGCTTCTTACGTCTCGAAGCAAAGGCGCGCCTCATAATTCGCTGCGGCGTCTATAATTCAAAGTGTGAACCAGGAGGTCTTTGCCGCCCTCTCGGAAGCCCTGGATCGGGGGGAAGAAGTCGCCCTCGTGACCATTGTCGCCGCCACCGGTTCTACTCCCCAACGCGTCGGCGCCAAGATGCTGGTCTTCCCCGACGGCCGGACGGTCGGCACGATCGGCGGCGGCTGCTACGAGAACGACGCGTTCTGGAAAGCCCGCGAAGCCATCAAAGCTCGACGGCCGCTCAACGTGAAATACGAGCTCAACGACGACTTCGCACAGGAGACTGGTCTGGTGTGCGGTGGGCAGATGGAGGTCTTTATCGAACCCGTCGAAGCGGCGCCCGATGTCTATGTCTTCGGCGCGGGCCACGTCGGCTATTGGGTGGCGAAGATGGCGCACGATGTCAGCTTTCGCGTGCACGTTATCGACGACCGCGAAAAGTTCGCCAGCACCGAACGATTTGGCGAGGGCATCGACGTCATCGTCGAGAACATTCCGAGCTGGATCGACCAGCATCCCCTGCCCCCGAATGCGTATGCTGTGATCGTCACCCGCGGCCACACTCATGACCTCGACACGCTCCGCGCGCTGGCCGTGCAACGCCTTCGCTATCTGGGTTTGATTGGCAGCAAGGCGAAGGTGCGCCGGATCTTCGACGAACTGCTGCGCGAAGGCGTGTCCGACGAGTCCCTGAAGGGCGTCCATGCACCGATCGGCCTGGACATCGGCGCGATCACGCCACAGGAGATTGCGGTCAGTATCGTCGCGGAACTGATCGCGGCCAAACACGGCAAGATCACCGAACCCAACGTCGCTGCCGTGAGCATGCGATGGGAGGGGGCCCTACGAAAGTAGGCGCCTCAAAAATAGACCGGTATAATCAGCAGCAGAGGCCTCTCTAAGCGCCTGCCTGGCCATGGGTTCCTACGAACTGTCCGAACGGTCGAGCCGCCTGTTGGCGACGCTCGTGCGGGAGTACATCGAGACTGGCGAGCCCGTCTCATCGCAGGTCCTCGCTCGCGGCAGCGGGCTGCATGTGTCCTCGGCGACCGTGCGCAGCGTTCTCGCACATCTGGAAGAGTGCGGCTATCTCTATCAGCCGCATACGTCATCGGGCCGCGTACCGACGGACCGTGGCTATCGCGTGTTCGTCGATCTGCTGCTCGAAAGTCGCCGGCCGGCGCGTGCCGCGGCAGACGTCGAACATCAACTCCGCCAGCACGCGGGTCCGTCTCCACTCATGGACGATTTGCTGGCCAGCGTGTCGCACGTCGTCTCGCGCGCCGCCCGTCACGTCGCGTTCGCGATGGCCGACAGCCACGCCGCCGTCCTGCAGCGGATCGAGTTCGTCCCGCTCGGTGGCTCGCGCGTCCTGGTCATCGTCATCGCCCACGGCAATCAGGTGACGCAGAAAGTCGTGGACGCGCAGGAGACCTTGCGGTCCGATGATCTCGTGCAGGCGGCGAACTATCTCAACACTGAGTTTGCTGGCCTTCCGCTGCTCGAGGTTCGCGAGGCTGTGCTCGCCCGGCTCCAGCAGGAACGAATCCTGTACGATCAGCTGTTAGCGCGCGCCCTCCGGCTGGCGCGCTCGACGCTGGAAGAGCTGCCGCGACAGCAGACATTCCATGTGGAAGGCGCGGCGTCATTGCTCGACGAAGGGGCACACGAGCAAGTGTCGGTGGCGACGCTGCGTAAACTGCTCGACATGATGGAAGAGAAAGAGCGGATGGTGCAGTTGCTCAACGCCTATATCGACGGCCCCGGATTGACCGTCGTGATCGGCACCGAGCATGCCGCGCCAGACCTCCAGCGATTCAGCTTGATTGCCTCCACCGCGGTAGACGGCACGACCACGCGCACCGTCGGCGTGATTGGCCCCACGCGCATGCGCTATTCACGTGCGATCTCGCTGGTGGACGGGACGACACAAGCCGTGTCGCGCGTCCTCCGCGACGCACCGTAGGACCATGGCCGAAACTTTGAACGATCAGGATCCGCAACAGCAGCAACAAGACGAGTCCCAGCCCGATCCGCTCGAGGAACTCCGCCGCGAGCGAGACGCGCTGCAGGATCGCCTGCTCCGTACGGCTGCGGAATTCGACAACTACCGCAAGCGCATGGACCGCGAGCGGCGTGACCTCGCCGAGCACACGGCGGGCGAGGCGATCAAGGATCTGCTTCCGATCATCGACAACCTCGAGCGCGCGCTGCAGGCATCCGCGCAGGAGGACCCATTGCGCAAGGGCGTCGAGCTGATTCACAAGCAGATGCTCGAGATGCTGCGCAAGCGTGGTGTCACGCCGATCGAGGCGCTCGGCGCCGACTTCGATCCGAATGTCCACGAAGCGGTCACTCACGAGGAGAGCGATCAGCATCGTGAGGGCGAGGTCATGGAAGAATTGCAGCGCGGCTACAAGGTCGGCGAACGGCTGCTCCGGCCTGCAATGGTCAAGGTGGCCAAAGGCGCGTGAGCAAACGTGACTACTACGAGATCCTGAGCGTCACCCGAACGGCGACGGAACAGGAAATCAAGAGCTCCTACCGGAAGCTCGCGCTCAAGTACCATCCCGACCGCAATCCCGGTGACAAAGAATCCGAAGAGCGGTTCAAGGAAGCGGCCGAGGCCTACGCGGTGCTGATCGATACCGACAAGCGGCACATGTACGACCGCTTCGGTCACGCCGGGCTTGGCGGCGCGGCGACAGGCGGCTTCGATCCCAACGCATTCAGCGGCTTCGAAGACATTCTCGGCGGCCTCGGCGACATCTTCGGCTTTGGCGATGTCTTCGGCGGCGGCCGGCGGCGCAGCGGACCTCAACGCGGCGCCGATCTGCGCTACGACCTCGAGATCTCATTCAACGAAGCCGCAAAAGGCGTCGAAGCGTCGATTCAGATCCCACGACAAGTGGCCTGCGAGACCTGCGGTGGCAACGGTGCCGCGCCCGGCACTCAGCCGGTGACGTGTCCGCAGTGTCAGGGCCGCGGCCAGCTTCGCTATCAGCAGGGTTTCTTTACGGTCGCCCGCACGTGCAATCAGTGTCGCGGGACCGGGTCGATCGTCTCGAAGCCGTGCGCGACGTGTCGTGGCGCGGGACGTGTCCAGCAAGAGAAGAAGCTCACCGTCCGCATTCCGGCCGGTATCGCGACCGGCCAGCGACTGCGTCTGAGCGGTGAAGGCGAGGCCGGTCCGCTTGGTGGCCCGCACGGCGATCTGTATGTCGTGATCCATGTACAGGATCATCCGTTTTTCCAACGGGACGGCAACGACCTGTATTGCGAAGTACCGTTGAACTTCACCACACTCGCGCTCGGCGGCGACATTCGCATTCCGACGCTCGATGGTGACGAGCCCTTCAGCGTTCCAGCCGGCACACAAACCGGAACGACGTTCCGCGTCCGAAGCAAGGGCATGCCCGACGTCAGCGGTCGCGGTCACGGCGACCTGCTCGTCACGGTCAAAGTCAGCACGCCGCGCAAGCTGTCGAAGGACCAGAAGAAGTTGCTCGAGCAACTCGCGGCGACCTTGCCGAAGGAGGCCTTCGAGCCGACGCCGGTCGGCGACCAGGACGACAAGGGACTGCTCGATCGGGTCAAGGACATTTTTGGATAGCGGTCGTTCACGCTTCCCAATTCTCACTGCTCGGTTCGTGTTCAACTTCTGATGGTTCGTACTTGGCCTGCTCTCGACGTACGGAACATTCCAGAGTTCCTCGAGGCGGCGCTCACCGACTATCACGTCACCGCGATCAATGAAGGCGACGAGGTCTGGCGCGTCTTCTTTCATGACGCCGCGGAACGCGATCGCGCCGCACGCGAACTGCGCGACGCATTCGACGGGCTGTCACTCGAAGCGATCGATGTCCCGGACGAGGACTGGGCCGCCCGATCACAAGCCAACGTTCGTGCGGTTCACGTCGGCCGCGTCATCGTCGCTCCCCCCTGGGACGCTCCGATCACTATCGTCGTGCAGCCTTCGATGGGGTTCGGCACCGGACACCACGCGACGACGAGGCTGTGTCTGGCTGCCCTGCAACAGATCGACATGCACGGCAAGACTGTCATCGACGTGGGCACCGGCTCGGGTGTCCTGGCGATCGCGGCCAGCCTCCTTGGCGCCGCGAATGTCATCGCGTTCGATGACGATGGCGATGCGGTGGCGGCCGCACGTGAGAACCTGAGTCTCAACCCGCGGTCGCGCGTGACGCTGCAGGTCGGCGACCTCCGTGAGGCCGCGCCGGCCAACGCGGATGTCGTGCTGGCGAACCTGACTGGTGCGTTGCTGGCGTCCACCGCGAATCGACTCAAACAGTTGACCGATTCCGGAGGACGCCTGATCCTGAGTGGGTTCATGGCGAGCGAAGAGCGTGAGGTGCTCGAGGCCTTCGCGCCGCTCGCCGTCGAACATCGCGCGCAGGAAGAGGAATGGCTATGCGTCACGCTGCGATGACCCGTCTCCGCCTGGTGTTGATCGTCGTGGTCACTGTGGTCGTCTCAGCGTTGCCGCGCGCCGAGCGAATGGGATATCCACCCGAGGAGTTTGCCGCCCGACGGCAGCAGCTCGCGAAGGTGCTTCAGCGCGGCACGCTGCTGATGTTTGGCGGCACCAGCCCGATTCCAGGCGTGCGCTTCCGGCAGGACAACGACTTCTACTACCTGACAGGCAATGAATCCTTCAACGGCGTGCTCGTGATGGACGCCGCCTCCGGCATCTCGCATCTCTTCCTCCCGAAGCTGACCGCAACTGAGATTCGCTACGAGGGCGGGAATTGGCTCGAGGAAACGGATGCGGCGAAGAAGTACGGTTTCGCGTCGATTCAGCCGCTCACCGCGCTGCATGAGTTTCTCGCGCGCCGGCGATCCACTGCAGGAACCGAACAACTGTGGACACGGCTTTCCGAACGCGATGTCGTGGATCGCAGCCGGCTCGACACCGCGATCGGCACGGCACGGCGGCTGACCAATCCGTTCGCGCAGCAGCCCACCGAAGACGCCGCGCGAGCGACGGCGCTGCGTGAGCAATTCCCGTACTACGAGATGAAAGACGTGACGCCGCAGCTCGATCGCCTGCGGATGATCAAGTCGCCTCGGGAGATCGAAATCATCAGGTACAACGGCCGCGTCAGCGCCGAAGCACTGAAGCGCGCGATTCAGGCGACGGCTCCAGGCAAATTCGAATACGAGCTCGAGGCCGAAGCGACCTATTGGATGGTCAGGAATGGCTTCCAGGGTGCCGCCTACCCTGCCATCGTCGGCTCCGGCCCGATGGGCAATCAGTGGCATTACGAAGCGAACGGCCGTCAGATGAAAGCCGGCGAGCTCGTCGTCATGGACTACGCCGGTTCGCTCGACTACCTGACGATGGACATTACGCGGACGTGGCCGGTGTCAGGACGCTTCACCGACGCGCAGCTCAAGGCATATGAGTGTGTGCTCGAGGCACAGAAGGCGATCATCGCGGCGATCAAGCCGGGCGTCGCGCGAAGCGTCGTCCAGAAGATTGCCGAAGATATCTTCAAGAAGCACGGCTTCGATTCGCGCTATGCCTACGTCGGCCACTACGTCGGCATGTCGGTGCACGATGTCGGCGACTGGAACCTGCCGTTCGAGGCTGGGATGGTGATGGCCATCGAGCCGATCATCGACATGCCGGGGCTGCACATTCGCATCGAAGACAGCATCCTTGTCACGCCAACTGGTGCTGAGGTCCTTACAAGCGCGGTGCCGAAGGAGGCAGAGGAGGTCATGTCCCTCCTCCGCCAAGCCGGCCGTTCAAACTAGCGGACGGATGCGTGCGCCCATCGCTCTGAGAGGGCACGGATTCTGTTGAGGGCTTCCTGGATGTTCTCGAGCGAGTTGGCGTAGCTGAATCGCAGATAGCCGTCGCCGTAGCTGCCGAATGCCGTTCCACTCAGACACGCCACGCCCGCATCGTTGAGCAACATGTTGGCGAGCTCGCGACTGGGCACGCCGGTGTTCTTCACATTCGGGAACACGTAGAACGCGCCGGCGGGTACGGTGCAACTGAACCCGGGAATCTCATTCAAGCCCTTGACGATCGCATCGCGGCGGCGGCGGAACTCGGCGACCATCGCGGTGACCGCATCTTGCGGTCCCTGCAGCGCCGCGAGGCCGGCCCGCTGCGTGAAGCTCGCCGTGCAGGAATTCGAGTTGACCATCAGCTTGTCGACAGCATCGACCAGCCACAGTGGCATCACGCCGTAACCGAGACGCCATCCCGTCATCGAATACGTCTTCGAGAAGCCATCAAGGATGATCGTCTTGTCCAGCATCCCCTCGAACTGCGTAATCGACTGCGGCTCTTCCTCGTAGCAGATGCGCGAGTAGATCTCGTCGCTGAGGATCAGCAGGTCGCGATCGCGCGTGAGGTCAGCGATGCGCTTCAGATCCTCCTTCGGGATCACGCCGCCAGTGGGATTGGCTGGCGAGTTGAGGACGATCATCTTCGTTCGCGGCGACAGCTTCGCTTCGAACGTGTCGAGATCGAACGAGAATCCGCGGCTCTCGACGAGCGGGATCGGCACCGGCGTCGCACCAAGGAAATTGATCACCGATTCGTAGATTGGGAAGCCGGGGTTCGGATAGATCACTTCGTCGCCGGGCTCGACGACGGCCATCATCGCGAAGAACATGATCGGCTTACCACCCGGAACAACGACCACGTTCTGGCCGCTGACGCGGATGCCACGTGATCTCGAAATGTACTCCGCGATAGCGTCGCGGAAATCCGGAAAGCCGGGTGTCGGCCCATAGCCGGTCCAGCCCTCATCGAGCGCGCGTTTCGCAGCGTCCTTGATGTGGGCCGGCGTCGGAAAGTCAGGCTGGCCGATTTCGAGATGGATGACGTGCTTGCCCTGCGCCTCGAGCGCACGGGCACGCTGAAGGACTTCGAACGCGGACTCGATTCCGATCCGCGTCATTCGTTCCGCAATTTGCATCCTTCTATTATCTCGTCGAAGCGGCCTCTCCTGGTTCAATGCGGATCAGAGCCGCGTCGTTTTCTTCCGTCAACACGTAGAGATAGCCGTCCGGTCCCTGACGGACATCGCGAATGCGCTGACCAAGCTCGCGCAGCAGAGGCTCGCGTCGCACTTCTTCCCACTTGTCGTTGAACTCGATGCGTTGCAGCTGACCGGTTCGCGGCACTTCACCCTGCCGGAGGCCGCCAACGAACAGGTTGTTCTTCCAACCGGGAAATTTCTCGCCCGTGTAGAAGGTCATGCCCGAGAGCGCGATGGATGGAATCCACACCACAACCGGCTGCTCCATGCCCTCTTGCCACGGCTTCTCCGAGACGCGGGGCCCCGGATAGCTGCGCCCATAACTGATGACGGGCCAGCCGTAGTTCTTCCCCGCCTGAATGACGTTCACCTCGTCACCACCATTGGGTCCCTGCTCGCTCGCCCAGAGCTGACCCGTGGATGGATTCACCGCAAGACCCAGCTGATTGCGATGGCCCATCGTGTAAATCTCGGGCTTGAAACCGGCGCGACCCACGAACGGGTTGTCTGGAGGCACCGTGCCATCGTCACGCAGTCGCAGCAGTTTGCCACCGTAGTTATTCGGATCCTGCGACGGTGCGTTCGCGCCTTCCGTCGATCGGCCGAGGCTCATATAGATCATGCCGTCCGACCCGAATACGATTCGCGACGCTTCCGTCGTCGCGTCTGCTGAGAAGAGCTCCTTCACATTGGTCAGTGCCGTGCCATCCCAGGTGCCACGTGCAAGCGTCGCGAGACGCGCGGGCGGCGCATTCGGTCCGGGAGGTACGTTCGCGGCCGCGGGATTGGGCTTGTGATACGTGAGATAGACGAACTTGTTTTCGGCAAAGCGCGGATGCAGCGCGATGTCCATCAAGCCCGAGAGGCCCTGTGAGGAGATCGGCGGCAGACCCGCAACCAGCTTCGGATCGAGCACGCCATTGCGCACGATGCGCAGGCAGCCGGGGCGCTCAGTGATCAGGATCGCTCCATCGGGCAGAAACGCCATGCCCCATGGATGGAACAAGCCTTTCGTGACGACGAGACGCAGGTTGCGATGCGCTGGCGACGCGGACTGGATGGTGATCGGCCCGTCAGGCAAGGCCGGAGCTGCCCATTGGATCGGAGGCGGAGTGCCACCGCCTCCACCGGCTCTTGCGCCCGCGGCGCGACCAGCCTGCGCCTGAGCGGCTTGTCCACCTGGCGCTTGCGCGCCTGCTCCACCTGGTGCTTGCGCAGTTCGCCCACTGCCGGCGCCTCGCGCTGGAGGTGCCGCCGCCTGACACGCTGATGCGGCTGCCGCTGGCGGTTGCTGCGCAATTGGCGCGTGCTCCGTCATCAACAGCGCCGCACCCAACACCATGGCGACGCAAGAACCGCGGAACCAGTTGGACATCTGAGCCTCCCTTGAGCGGCTCAGTATAACTGCGCCGGCGGGTCCGAAAGGACCCGCCCGACAACGTCAGCTCTTTGAGGTTGGCGCGCCGCTGGCCGGTACGCTCGGGATCTTCTCGTCCGGATACCAGTAGACCTTGTGACAGCTCTCGCAGGCGTTGTCGATCTCTTCGCCGACGTTGAGCACAGCGTCCTTGTCGTGAGCCTTTGCTGCCGCGATCGCCTTGATCGCCGTCTGCTGCAGCGCGTCAGCCCTCTTGTCCCAGGCCGCACGATCTTTGTTGATCTTCTCCTCGATCTGCACCGGCGTGAGTTCGGGCGCGTCGGGCTGACTCTTGGAGTTCGCCTCTTCGGGCTTGGCCACTTGACGCCCCGGCATCTTCAGCAGGTTCGCCACTTCAGCGAGCGTGAGCGCCTGGCCTTCGAGCTTGGCCCATTCCTCGTCCGTCTTCGGTGCCTTCTCGATATCACCCTTCGGACCGGACTCCGTACTCACCGCATCCCAGATCGCCGCCGAACTGGGATCGACGATGCCCTTCATGATCTGCTTGACGGTGCCGACGGGGGCGATCGGACTCGATGGCGTTGCCGTGGTGGCCGCGGCCGCTTGCGGCGCCGACTGCGTGCACGCGCTCTGCGTGACACCGACCAATCCAAGAACGAGGGTGCCCATCAACACGAGAACGAAGTGAACTTGTCGCATGGCTCTCATCGTACGCAGGTCAGCCGACGCAACCATCTGAAGACTTGATTAATTCTTGGTCAGAAAAACCACAGGCCCTGGGCTAACGTATGAGTGATGCCAACTGCAGCGACTGCACGGATCGTCCGCCGCCCATCGTCCACGCGGCCGCGCCTCATCACCGCCGACATCTGCGTCGTCGGCGCCGGAATCGCCGGGATCTCCGCAGCACTCGAAGCCGCGCGCCTCGGGCGACGAGTGGTAATCGTGGATGCGGCCTCGTCACTCGGTGGCCAGGCGATCGGGTCGATTGTCGGCACCATCATCGGTCTCTATACACACGGTCCGTCGCCATATCAGATCACGCGCGGCATCGCTGACGATCTGATCGCCGACCTCACCGTGGAAGGCTCATTGCACCGGCGTGCGTCGATGACGGGCACGATCACATTTCAGTACGACGAGGTGCGACTGGCGCGATGGATCGAGAAGCAGGTCGAAGCGGCGGACATCCAGGTCCTCGTCGGCGCGGTGATGACCGGCGTCACATTCGAGAACCGCCGTCTCCGCGCGATGGATGTGGTCACGCGCTTCGGCCCGGCACGCATCGAGGCGAATGGCTTCGTGGACGCTTCAGGCGATGCGAGCTTGACGTATGAGGCCGGTCTCGACGTCAGAGAGCCGGACGCTGCCGTCTACGGGTCGTTGAATTTTCTGATCGAAGGCTACGACATCGAGGCCGCGAAGAAGATGGTGATCGCCGACGTGCACAGGCGGCGGGCCGATCGCGGCAGTCAGTACGGTCTCGTCCGCCACGACGGCTTTCTGATTCACTTCCCCGGCAGGAACTTCATGCTGGCGAACGTCACGCATTTCGAGACGCCGCTGGATCCCCTCGGCTCCGCGCGTATGGTCTTCGAAGGACGACGGCAGGCCGACAACGTGATTCGATTCCTGCGCTCGGAGTTCCCCGAGATCTTCCGCGACGCGCAGGTACGCGCCTACGGCAATCCCGGTCTGCGCCAGACGCGTTGGATCGTCGGCCGCTCGCAACTCACACTCGACGACATTCGATCAGGTGCGCGGCCCGCCGATGCGGCGGCGCGATGTGCGTGGTGGGTCGAGTTGCACAACGCACCGGACCTGGTGCACTGGGAGAAGTTTCCCGACGACCACGTCTACTACATTCCGCTGTCGTGCATGGTGCCCAAAGACGCCGACAACATCGTCGCCGCGGGCCGATGCGTGGATGCCGACGTCAGCGCGCTGTCCGCGATTCGCGTGATGGGCCCGTGCATCGCGATGGGGGCCGCCGCTGCGCATGCGCTCGACCTCGCTGGAACTGGCGCTGTCCACGGAATCGATTACGCCACATTCCAACGGCGACTCGCCGACAATCTCGACCGACGATAGAGGTTTGTTCTACTTAATCTGTGCTTTCTCAATAACCGGTACCAACGTGGCATGGCCGTACTTGCGCGCCAATTCGAGCGGCGTGAGGCCGTCCTTGTTGCGCACGTCGGTCTTCGCGCCGGATTTCAGCAACAGCTCGATCATCGCCGTATCGCCGAAGTCCACGTTCGCTGCCCAGAGCAGCGGCGTCATGCCCAGCTTGTCCACGACGTTGACGTTCGCGCCGCGCGCGATCAAGGTGCGCGCCATCTCGACTTCGTTATTGAGGACCGTTCGGCCAAGCATCGTGATGCCGTTGCCGTCGGCGAAGTCCACTGGCGCTCCGAGATCGAGCAACGTGTTCGCGACTTCGACATCGCCGAACTTGAAGGCACCAAGCATCGGCGTGGTTCGTGAAGTGCCGATCGCGATGAACGCATCGTCCAGTTTTCCACCGGCGGCCAGCAGGCGCTTGAGGCTCTTCGCGTTCCCGGCATAGGACGCGAGCACGAAGGGGTTCGCGCTGAACACCGGCGCTCCATCGGCGGGTGGCGCCACCTGCGCCCCGCGATCCAGGAGCAGGTTGATCGCGGCATCGCCCTGCTGATACTGCGCCGCCACCATCAGTGCCGAGAAGCGCGACCGTGCGCGCGCGTTTACATCGGCACCCCGTTCGATCAGCAGGCGCATCTTCTCGACGTCTGGTGCGGCCATCATCAGCGCCGTTGTCCCGCCGGACTTCGTCGCCACATTGGGACTGAGACCGCTGTCGAGCAGTTTCCTGACGTCGGCGACAGAACCAAAGAGCATCGGCTCGACCCACGATTCGACGCCGGACGGTTCGGTCTCGGGAAGCGGAGGTGGCGCGACACGCGTCGCGGGCTCGAGCGCATACGAGAGCGCCATGACTGCCCAACTCGCACCCTGCATCGAGAGGAACTGATCGTGACCATGCGGGTAACCCGCGTCGAAGTAGGGCGGGCTGAGCGGAGCTGGTGGATGAAGCCGCGACGTCACATGCCACGTGCCGTCGGCGGCTTGATTCTTCAGCAACCAGGCGATGCCACGCTGCCACGATGAATCGATGATCGCGACGCTGCCTCCATCATGCAACGCGACGAGTGCCTGTCCGGTGGAGTACACGTCGCTCTCGCGTCCAGGAATTGAACTCCAGCCACCGTCAGGGCGCTGCGTGGCTTGCAGTGCAGCCGCCAGCTTCCGTAAGGATGCGCGATCGGCTCCGGCCCACCGCAGTCCGAGCAGCTGATAGCTCCGCTCCTCGGTGTCGCGCGCGGAGCGCGATTCAAGGAACTTCCGCGCGCGGGCGACGGCCGCATCGGCCTGCGCCTTCTGGCTCGGATGCTGATAGAGCTGCACCGCGCGCAACCCAAGCGTCGCCATCGTGACGCGACTGTAGGAAGACGGCGGTCGCTGATGGAAACCGTCCCAGTCACCCTGCGCGTTCTGACGTGAGATCAACAGCCGCGCGTAGATTGCCGCACCGAGATTCGGCTTCACGCCGGCGGCGTTGGCCGCCACCATCCGGTAGGCATCGTCCATCGCCGGCTCGATGACGTAGGTGTATTGCACCGCGCGATCGATGTCGGCAAACGTGAACGCCTTGATAGCGTCGGCCCTCGCGATCGATTCATCGAACGGGATCCGATGGTCTCGAGCGGTGCGATAGGCGATCGCCGGCTGATATTGATGGTGGCAGGACGCGCAGACCTGCTTGTTCGTCGTGTACCACGGCGCCTGCGCTTTCTGAATCACTGCCAGAGCTCGCCCGGCGGCGGCACGCACATCATCGGGATGCGCTTCCTGACCTCGTAGGGCCGGTCCGTGTGGACGGGCCGGCAGCAGCACGACGAGCAAAACGAGGATAACGAGGCGATACCAAAGACGCATGTTTAGTGGTTCGTATACGCTGAAGAAGTAATAGTCACAACCAGCTGCCGACTGTGATTTCCCGGCCGCGACAACGGAGCGGCCGGTAGAAAATCACGAAGGCCATTCCGCTAAGGCACTCGTTTGACGACCTCGACGATGCCCTGGTCGGCATCCACGGTGACCCAGTCGCCGGTCTCGATCACGTCGAGGGGATCTTGGTCGAGATCGGTGATGCTCGGCACGCGCATGACGATGGCCCCGAGCGCAACCTTGGTGGTCATTTCATTGAAGATGAGAGCTTTCGGCGCGGTTCCGGCGAGTCGTGTGGTGTGATACATCGCCGACCAGCCCGATGATCCCTTCGCACCTCTGAACACCAATACCTTGTCTTTGAAACTTACGCCGCGGAGCTCATGCTGCGTTTCAGTGATGACGCCCTGCACCGGATTGACGCCGCCCCAGCCCGGAATCGTCTGACGCGTGACGAGCGCCTCGCCCTCAGCTCGACCACCGCACACCTTGCGTCCCCGCAGCACGAGTTTTGTCGAAACGGTCACGGCCGTTCTCCTGTCCAGCGGCCCGTAAGCGCCGCGTTGATGCAGTCGGTGGTTGATCCAAACCACGCCTGGATACCGAGGATCGCTGGCAGGTAATGTACCTGCTTGGCGGAATCGAGCGCGGCGACCTTCGTTCCAGGGGGTAATGCTTGAGCGAAGGCTGAGCAGGTGTCGGTGAGCAGAACAGCACCCGCGTTGGCGAGCTTCGCGAGCAGCCCTTCGTGCTGCGCCTGACTCTTGACCGCGCGCGACGTGAAGATCCAGAGCGCGCAATTGCCACTGACCTTCTTCCCATCGAGCAGCCTCGCGGCCTCTCGGAGCTGCTCGATCGCCGCGTGTGGGCATCCGAGCATCACGAAGTCCACGTTGGGGTCGCGGCCATTCGCATTGAGGCGCTCGTAGACCCGGCGCTGCTCCTCCTTGCCGTATCGGAACGTTTCGAGCGGTCGCTTCGGACCGAATGCGATGTCGAGGGTCTCGGCTTCCGGAGTCACGCCAACGATGTGATACATCTCCACGCCGCCGGAGCTCGAAGCCGCGGCGCCGAAGTGCTTGAGTCGTACGATCTCAGGCTGACTGTATTTCCCAACGACGACGGGGATGCGCTCCTGCACGACGTCGCCGACGAAGTAGCCGAGCATGCCCCAGTCCATCACCGAATCCACGGCGACATCCACGTCAATGCGATGCGTGCCATAGCGGTGTTCGGTCTGGTGAAGTCCCCAATCGGGAATCTTGCCGGTCAGCATCGCGGCGCTGGTGCTCTCGCGTCCTTCCGTGTTGGTGCGAGCGCCGAGCACGGAGTTCGCGTAGATCACCGCTGATGATTCCATCCACGCCAGGTGTTCGCCGCGCGACGGGACGTTGCCGGCGAGATACGGCGTGCAGGTCTTGAGGATGCCGACGTCGTGCGCGGCGGCGAAGGCTTCGCGCTCCTGATGGTTCCGGAATACCTCGACCTTCACGCCGATCGTCTCCCATGCAGTCGGGTCGGCACCGCCCTGCAAGTGGTAGGTCGGCACGACTGCCTGCGGCACCTCGACGAGCTCGTCGGAGTCCAGATCGAAGTGGGAGAAGATCGCGTCGAGACCGTCGGCACTCTTGTCCTTGTAGTAGTTCTGCAGGAACGGATTGGCGGAGCCCGGCACGCCGGCGACATTGCGCGTGTCCACGAACCGCTCGGCGCCCAACGCTTCCGCGTAGCGCACGAGTAGCTCCATGGCCTTTTGCGCGGCCTTGCCTTTCCGACCCTCGAGCATCTGCTGTTCGTCGCGGGTGAGGTTCATCACAGCTTTCGTGGGATATTACGACCGAAATGGCCAAAGCGTTGAGGAGCAATTTCGAGCCCGGATCGCCGCGTGAGGCCGTGCGCCGGGCGCAATGGAAAGCCCTCGGCCTCAGCGACGCCGACATGCTCAAGCCCAAAATCGCTGTTGTGAACAGCTCGTCGGAGCTGGCGATTTGCTTCAGCCATCTCGACGGCATTGCCAAGGTCGTCAAGGAAGCAGTTCGTGAGGCTGGAGGATTGCCCTTCGAGATCCGCACGGCGGCGCCGAGTGACTTCATCGTCAGTGCTGGAGCCGGCGGCGGCTACATGCTGGCCAGCCGCGATCTCATCGTCAACGACATGGAGATCGCCATCGAAGGTGCACAGCTCGACGGCATGATCTGTTTGTCGTCCTGCGACAAGACGCCTCCCGCTCACCTGATGGCCGCCGGGCGTTTCAACATCCCGAGCATCCTCGTGATCTGCGGCTATCAACCGAGCGGACACTACGAGGGCAAGCACGTCGACATTGAGGAGGTCTTCATCGGCTCCGTGCAGGCGATGTTCGGCAAGTTGTCGAAGGACACGCTCGCCGGCATGTGCGATCACGCGATCACGGGTCCGGGGGTTTGCGCCGGCATGGGCACCGCGAACTCGATGCACATCGTCTGCGAAGCGCTCGGCATGACGTTGCCGGGTGCCGCGCCGGTACTCGCGAACAGTCCGCGGATGTTCGATATCGCTCGTCAGTCGGGCCGACGCATCGTCGAGATGGTGTGGGAGGATTTGACTCCGCGTCGAATCATGACACCGGGCGCATTCCGTAACGCCGCTGCCTCGGTTCTCGCGGTGAGCGGATCGATCAACTGCATCAAGCATCTGCAGGCGACCGCCGTTGAGTCCGGCGTGGACATCGATGTGTTCGCACTCTTCAACCAGCTTGGTGGACACGTGCCCGTGTTGAGCGCCGTCGCGCCGAATGGTCCGGACACGATCGATGCGTTCGAGGCGGCTGGCGGCGCGCAGGCGCTCCTCAAGCAGCTTGAACCGTTGCTCGATGGCGAGGCACTGACGGTGACCGGCCGCACTCTCGGCGAGAACCTCGCGAAAGTCAGCACTGTCAACGCCGATGTCATTCGTCCGCTGAATCGCCCGTTCTCCGACGCGGCCTCTATCGTGGTCTTACGCGGATCGCTGGCGCCCGAAAGCGCGATCGTCAAGCCTGGCCTGCGTCCGCAAGGTCAGCCGCTGCGATTCACGGGAACCGCAGTGATCTATGACGATGTGCCGGGAGCAATTGCGGGGGTGCAGAAGGGCGAGCTGAAACCAGGCGGCGTGCTCGTGCTGCGAGGATGCGGACCGAAGGGTGGTCCGGCGATGGCGGGCTCGGCGTCACGCGTCGTGTTTGCGATCTACGCCGCAGGACTCGAGAACGACTGCGCGTTCGTCTCGGACGGCCAGCTGTCAGGGCTGTGCAACAAGGGGCTCACGATCGCAGAGGTCTCCCCCGAATCTGCAGTCGGTGGTCCGCTCTCGCTCGTCGAGAACGGCGACCGCATCGTCATCGACGTGGACGCGCGCACACTCGACCTCGATGTGCCGGAGAGCGAACTCGCTGCTCGGCGTGCTCGCCAAGGCGAGCCAGTGCCCGCGACGTCCACTGGGTACCTGTCGATCTACCAGCGCGTGGTTCAACCAATGTCCACAGGCGCCGTCCTAGTGACGCGTGACGCAACGCCGCGGCAGCAGTGAGTCGTAGGGGCCCGTCCTTTGGACGGGCCAACATGTAGAGAGGCGAGATGTACGGCTTGATTGGCAAGATGACTGCAGTGGTCGGACAACGCGACGCACTCGCGGCGATCCTTATGGAAGGCACGACAGCGATGCCCGGCTGTCTCAGCTACGTCATCGCTCGTGATCCAGCCGACGACGACGCGCTCTGGATCACGGAGGTCTGGGACACTCAGGCCAGCCACAAGGCTTCTTTGTCCCTGCCGGCAGTGCAGGCCGCGATTGCCAAAGGACGTCCGCTGATCGCGGGCTTCAGCAACCGCGTCGAGACAGTACCGATCGGCGGGCACGGTATCTAGCCCGCCGAGTCCTGACTACAGCGGCCACTTCGCGTTCGGATCGTAGTTGATGATCGTCTGCGGCGGCGCCGTCGGGATCATCGGCCGCAGATAGGGCTTAGCCGAGGCCTTGTGGCACGAGTAGCACGCTTCGAGCATCGTGCGATACGCCGCCTCGAACGCCTTCATGTCCTTCTTCGCCACGGCGTCCTTGAGTGGCGGCAGCACCGTCGCGTCGATCCCGTCGAAGATGCCCTTGATGTCAACGATCTCGCCGTCGGGCTTCTTGCGCGTCGGATTGATCCTGATCGTCCAGCGAATGCGATTGCGCGTTTCGTCGACTTCGAAGGCGGCGAGATCCCAGTTCTTGTGCTGCGCGGCGAACCAGAGATTGCTCATGTGATAGCCGACGTCGATCATGGAGTGCGACTGCGACGGCGTGATGTCCTTGAGGTGCGCCACATCGGCCTCCAGTGTCGAGGCCTTGGCGTCGCCACTCGCCGGCGCCGGCGCCGCCGCCTGAACGGGCGCGGGCTTCTGCTGACAGGCTGCGGCGAGCGTCGCGGTCATACACACGGCCGGAATGATCCGTAGAAAGGTGCGAGTGCAAGGTGTCGTATTCATCGCGCGGACTGTAGTCCGAACGCTCATGAATTCGGAAACGTGACAGCGAGTCTGAGATTCAGTCTTATATAGAGCTGAATATGATCACTTCGTTAATCACCCGCAGGACCGCCCTTGCAGTGCTCGCGTCCACAGCGGCTTCGCGGTTGCTGTCCGGATGTGCGCGTGAGTCCGCACCCGCTACCCGGGCCACCACTGAGGCCGATGCGCTCGCCATGCTGGATCAGATTGCTGACAACCTCCTTCGTCTCGGGCCGGAGGGTGCAACGTCGCTCGGCATCGACATCGGCGCAAGAGCGGCGCTCCGATCGCAGCTCACCGATCGCTCGGCTCAGGGACAGCAACAGATCGCGAAGCAGATTCGCACTGACCTCGATCGCATCAAAGCTCTGGATACATCCGGTCTTTCGCACGCCACGCGCACCAGCGTCGAGGTCGTTCGAAGCGCGTATGCGACGGCACTCGAAGGGTTCGCGCTCCCCTACGGCGACGTCGCCGTCGGCGGCTGGCGCAACACCCCGTACGTCGTCATTCAGAACGTCGGCGCGTATCTCGATGTCCCGCGCTTTCTCGACGCCGAGCATCGCATCGAGAACGCGGCCGATGCCGAGGCCTATCTCTCGCGACTCCAGTCTTACGCGAAGCAACTCGACGGCGAACTCGGTCGGATCGAAGCGGCACGCACGGCCGGCCTGGTTCCACCGGCGTTCCTGATCGACAAAGCCATCGCACAGATGACTCTATCGGCGAAGGGCGCGCGTGACGGCGGAACGCTCGTCGAATCGATCGAGCGACGCACGAAGAACATTCCCGGCACCTGGGCCGAGCGGGCACGCACGATCGCCGCGAAGGAGGTCGCGCCGGCGCTCGATCGGCAGCTCGCTGAACTCAAAACACAGCGAGCCACCGCCACCAACGACGCCGGCATGTGGTCGCGGCCGCACGGCGATGAGTACTACCGGTGGGCGCTCAAAGCCTCGACGACGACGTCGATGACGCCGGACGAGATCCACGAATTGGGCAAGAGCGAGCTGCAGCGCCTGCACACCGAGATGGACGGCATCCTCAAGACCGTCGGCTATTCAGACGGTTCGGTTGGTGCACGTATGCAGGCGCTTGCGAAGGATCCTCGCTATCAGTTCTCCGCGGGCGACAAGGGCCGCGCCGAGATCATGGCGTTCATCCAGAATCGTCTCGACTGGGTCAAGGCACAGATGCCGCGCGCGTTCAACACCATCGTCAATCCGAACATGGAGGTGAAGCGCCTGCCGCCCGAAGAAGAACCCGGCGCGCCCGGCGCGTACGGCGGTCCCGGATCGATCGATGGTTCAATCCCCGGCCGGTATTGGATCAATCTCAGGACGCCGGACCTGCATAGCAAGTACAGCCTCGCCGACCTGACGTTCCATGAATCGATCCCCGGCCACATCTGGCAGGGTGAGTACACGCGACGCATGCCGCTCATCAGGCAGATGCTCGCCTTCAACGTCTATTCAGAAGGCTGGGGACTCTACGCAGAGCAACTGGGCGACGAGCTCGGCGCATATAAGGACGATCCGGTCGGACGACTCGGATACTTGCAATCGATCGCCTTCCGCGCGTGCCGGCTGATCGTCGACACCGGCATTCACGCCAAGCGCTGGACGCGTGAGCAGGGCGTGCAGTACTTCGTGGACGTCAACGGATCGAACCCGTTGGAGGTCGCGAGCGAAGTCGATCGCTATTGTTCGTGGCCGGGGCAGGCGTGCGGCTACAAAGTTGGTCTCAGCGAGATCAACCGCTTGCGTGACCAGGCAAAGAAGGCGCTCGGCGCGAAGTTCGACCTCAGAGCCTTCAACGACACAGTCGTCCTCGGCGGGAACGTGCCGCTCGACGTGCTCGCGAAGAACGTCGACGAATTTATCCGAGCTATGTAGACGGCCGATGGGCGCGGAGGAATGAGCGTATCTGCCGCACCGCAAGCGGAATGCGCTCTTTCGGCTCCTTCCACGGGAACATGCTCACTTCCGCCTTCGGCGCGAGCATCGCGGCTTCCATCGCCACGGCGTACGGGTGCGCCGGGATGTCGTCCGGCAGGATCAACACCGGCGTCTGACAGGTGCGCACGAAGTCGCGCGTCACCGTGAAAACGAAGTCCGGGTTAGTGCGGTACATCTTGGTCAGGAACCGGTCGACCATGGCCATCGTGATCTCGGGCCGGCGTT
This sequence comes from Acidobacteriota bacterium, assembly GCA_046765795.1. GTDB lineage: Bacteria > Acidobacteriota > Vicinamibacteria > Vicinamibacterales > UBA2999 > Gp6-AA40. The sequence continues at coordinate 26,625 of JBKPRH010000139.1, forward strand.
TCACCAGCTCCGGACCCCAGCCTTTGATGTTGTTGTCGTAGAAGAGATCGCGCGCCTCGGGACGTGACCCGCTCGGCTGTGCGAGCACCGCGCCCGCCACGCGATTCGGCGCGCGCTCGATCAGATTCCAGATGAACGGCCCACCGATGCAGAAGCCAAGCACCATGAACTTGTCGATCTTCAGGTGATCCATCAGACCGATGTGGTCGTCGGTGTAGGCATCCCACGGGCGGTCGATCTCGAGCGGGCCGGTGGAATGACCGCTATTGGCGTTGCGCAGATCGGCGGCGATACAGCGGAACTCGCTCTTGAACTCGTCGATCGGATTGAAGGGTGAGCCGCTCTTCAGGCCGTCGATCGTCGAGTTGTTCAATCCCCCGCCCGCGATCAGCAGCAGCGGGAAACCTGAGCCTGTCTGTTCATAGTGGATACGAACGGGTCCGCGCTCGTAGAACGTCATCGCCTTCTCCGGCGATCCTGTTTGCGCGAGCACTCGCGATGCGGTGGCCATCGCCGCTGCGGCAGCGCCAGCCTCGAGGATCTTGCGTCTGACCGGATCCATGTCGGCCTCCTTGAGACGAGGCGCGCGACCGCGCGCGGCGGCGAGTCTAGTCCAGACCGCTCGGCTCCGTAAAGAAGTGGCATGATACGCACCGCTCGCGCTCCGATCCGAGTCAACACATGACCTACGCGCGTCGCGATATCCTCAAGCAGGGCGCCACGGCCATTGCCGCTTCGCTCGTCACTCGCACCATGGCCTCGGCACAGTCTTTATCGCCGGCCGTTCGCTTCGCACAGACGCCGGTGCTCGATATCGCCTACGAGGAGACCGGCGACGCAGGTGGCTTCCCCGTCTTCTTGCTGCACGGATTTCCTGACGATGCGCGGGCATACGACGAAGTCATCCCGCCGCTCGTGAAAAAAGGCTTTCGCACCATCGTCCCGTTCTTGCGCGGATGCGGACCGACGCGATTCCGCGATGCGAAGGTGCCGCGCATGGCGGAACAAGCCGCGATCGGCCAGGACGTGATTGACCTTGCCGATGCGCTGAAAATCCCGCGCTTCGCCGTCGCGGGATATGACTGGGGCGGCCGGGCGGCAGGCATCGCCGCGGCGCTGCATCCGGACCGCGTGCGCGCCGCGGTCCTGATCGGCGGCTACACCATACAAGACGTGTTCGGCACGCCGCCTCCGGCAACGCCGGAGCGCGAACGAGCGCTCTGGTACCAGTACTACTTCAACACCGCGCGCGGGCGGGTCGGCCTGGAACGGAATCGTCGCGCCATCTGCCGGTTCCTGTGGGAAACATGGTCGCCGACGTGGAAATTCACCACCGAAACCTACGAGAAGACGGCTCCCTCGTTCGACAACCCGGATTTCGTTGACGTGGTGCTGCACTCCTATCGTCACCGCATCGGGAACGCGCCCGGAGAGCCTCGCTTCCTGGAGACGGAACGGCAACTGGCCAAACGTCCCCGCATCGAGGCGCCGACCATCACGCTCTATGGGGGTAGCGATGGACTCGGTGCGCCACCGGCGGAAAACCCGAACGAAGGCGCAACGTTCACGAAACTGGTCGCGCGACGCGTGATCGCGGGTGCGGGTCACTTC
>JBKPRH010000140.1:0-16952 GCA_046765795.1 Acidobacteriota bacterium
GCTGCCATACTGGCCCATCGCCAGCTTGCTGCTGGTCCCGGTGGTCTTATATCTGGGACTGCGCGCGTACTTCGTACTGCTCGCGCGGTTCGACCACGAACGCCGGAACGTCAAGCAGATCTCCGAACTGCACCTCGCGACCATCGAAGCGCCGGCTCGAGCGATCGACGCGAAGGACGGGACGGCAGAAAACCATATTCGCCGCATTCAGATCTACGCCACTGCTGTTGCGCGTGAGCTCGGCATGAGTGAGCTCGAGGTGCAAGCGGTCAAGACCGCTGCGCTGCTGCACGACATCGGCAAGCTCGCGGTGCCCGATCACATCCTCGCCAAGCCGGGCCCGCTGACACCTGAGGAATTCCAGAAGGTCCAGGCGCACCCGCAGGTCGGCGCCGACATCATCGCCACCGTGCCGTTTCCGCATCCGGTTGCACCGCTGATCCTCAGTCATCACGAGCGCTGGGATGGCCGCGGCTACCCGCATGGTGTGAAGGGCGAAGACATTCCGCTCGGTGCGCGGATTCTTTGTCTCGTCGATTACTTCGGCGCGCTGACGTCCGCTCGGCCATACCACGAGCCGATGGCGATCGACGCGGCGGTGACGCTGATCGAGCAGGAAGCGGGCAAGGCACTCGATCCGCGAGCTGTGGAGGCGTTCCTGCGAGTCCTGCCTCGAGTTCGTGAGGAAGCCGAAGGTTCAGGCAAGACGACGGTCGCTCCGCGCGGAGCGACGAAGTCCTCAGTCTTCGACGACATCGCCGTCGCGCACGGTGAGATCCACGCGCTGTATCAGATTGCCCAGACGATGGGCACGAGCCTTGGCGTGTCGGATTCGATGGAGCACATCGCCTCGAAGCTGACAACGCTGGTGCCGTTCTCGGCCTGCACGTTGTTCTTGTTCGACCAGGCGACGGAGACGCTGCGGTGCCGGTTTGCGGTGGGCAACGATTCCGAGTTGATGCAGCAGCTGACGCTCAAGAGCGGTCAGGGATTGACCGGTTGGGTGGCGCGCAACCGTCGCTCGCTGGTGAACGCGCGACCGACCTCGGACCTCGAAGCGGCCGGCTTGAGCCTGCCGACCACACTGCAGTCAGCGCTGGTCTGTCCGCTGATCTTCGAGGACCGCGTGATCGGCACCCTCGCCGTGTATCACACGACGCCGAGCTTCTATCAGGAAGATCATCGGCGGCTGCTCGATCGCGTCTGCGAACAGGCGGCGGCAGTGATCAACAACGCGATCGTCTTCGAGCGAACGAATGAAGCGTCGTTGACCGATCCGCTGACCAGTTTGCGCAACACCCGATTCATGGTCACGTATCTGAACGCCGAACTGGCCCGCGCCGAGCGTGGCAGCACCGAGGTGTCGCTGGTCGTGCTCGACCTCGACGACTTCAAGGAGATCAACGACACGCACGGCCATCATGTCGGGGACCGCGCGCTTCGCGAGGTCGCACAGGTGCTGCGCACAGTCATTCGTCCGTACGATATCTGCGTGCGCTACGCCGGCGACGAGTTCATCGTCGTGCTGGCCAACTGCGGACTCGATGAAGCCGAAAACAAGCGCAAGGAGTTGCAGGAAGCGATCGGCGACGTGGCCTTCGAAGCGCGGCCTGGGATACGAGTGCCGCTGTCGATCTCTGCGGGATCAGCAGTCTTCCCGCACGACGGCGATACCTACGAGTCACTGCTCGCCAAGGCCGACAGTCGTATGTATCGCGATAAAGTCGCGCGCAAGTCGCACACGCGCGTCGGGCACCACGCGTCATCGACGATCGGATCAACCGACGCGCAGAGCAAGGCGGGCTGACGTCGTGTCCGGCGTCAGCCGGACCGCACACTACATTCCGGTCGCGTGGAATCCGGCGTCCACGAGCAGCACCTCGCCGGTGATGCCTTTGCCAGCATCGCTCAACAAGAACGCGGCCGCTTCAGCCACTTCCGACGTCTCGACGTTACGTCGCAGCGGCGCGCGATCTGGGTAGATGTGCAGGATGCTCGAGAAGCCTTTGATGCCGGCGGCCGCCAGCGTCTTGATCGGCCCCGCTGACACGGCGTTCACGCGGATGTTCTTCGGGCCAATGTCAGCGGCGAGATAACGCACCGTCGATTCGAGCCCGGCCTTCGCCACACCCATCACGTTGTATCCGGGGAACACGCGCTGGCTTCCGAGATACGACAGCGTCACGATGCTGCCGCCTCCACGCGCTTCCATCATTGGCACCGCGCCGCGTGCGAGCGCGATCAGCGAGTACACCGAGATGTCCATCGTCATGCGAAAGCCGTCGCGGCTCGTGTTGACGAATGGGGCCTTTAGCTCGTCGGGCGGTGCGAAGGCCGCACCGTGGACCAGGAAATCGAGCCCGCCAAATTCCTGCTGGACCTTGGCAAAGACAGCGTCGATCTCTGCGTCCGATGTCACATCGCACGGCAGCACGAGCGGCGGCTGTTCGAGTCCTTGTGAAAGTTCCTGGACGTGTTCTTCGAAGCGGCCCTGATAGGTCAGCGCCAGGCGTGCGCCGCGGCGTGCCGTCGCCTGGGCGATCGCCCACGCGATCGAGCGCTTATTGGCGACACCAACAATGAGCCCGAACTTGCCCGAAAAATCTGTCATAGGGAGATGAGGATCTAGCGGCCTCGTTTCGGTCCGCGGCCGCCGCCACCGGGGCCTCGTCCCTGACCCGAGGGACGTCCTCCGCCTCGTTGACCGCCTTGAGGACCGCCGCCAGGACGATTGCCATGCCGCTGTCCGTGGCCCGACTGCCCGTGGCCGCCGCCGCCCGACCGTGAGCTGCCGAATCGCGACTGGCCTTGCGCGTGCCGCTGGCCGCGATGGCGGTTGCCATTGCGTCCGTCAAACCGGCCGTTTTGGCGAATAGTGAAATCCGGAGCCTTGCGCTCGGGAACCTGGCCATCAGGCCGGGGCAACGTCGCCCGAATGAGCGGACGATGGACTGGCCATTCATCGTCCGATTGTTCGCTCGGTTCGGGCTCGGACTCAGGCTCCGTTATCGGTTCTGGATCGACAGCTTGTGCCTCGGGGACAACATCGAGCAGCTCGATCGGCGCAGTAAGCGCTTCCTCGATGACGACCGGCGGTTCTGGATCGGACGCGGGCGGACGCGCAAATGCCGCCCCCTCGGTCGCGGCGACCACCAGCGCAGGCTCCGGCTTCTTGCGCCGCGACACCGGCACCTTGGCCTGCTTATATTCGTGGTCCGCGTCGCAGGTGGTGCAGCGAGTCTGCTTCACCTCGTCTTCAATCATCGCGACGACCGCATGATTCGTAATGCGGCGCTCGCGCGGACAGTAGTCGTCCAGAATGTCACCGAGCCGAACCCGGCGTTGCTGCATGAACTCCCCCGGAGCGATGCCTTCAGGGTGGGGTGGGTGAAATCAGATGTGAAGGCGCATTTGAGTCTAGCAGAGTCGCCTCAAACCTGAAATCTCTTCTTTACCCAGGTCCTGCACTCGTCCAGGGCGGCTCTGACCGCCTCCGGATTCGTGGACTGCGGGGTGCGCCGAGCCTGCACAGAGGCGAGGGCCGTGGCCGCCCTCGGAGCGTCTTCCCCGAACATATCGCTCGCTTCGCGCCATTCGTTCATGGTCAGCGTGCTGAAGTCGCGACCTTCGGCAAGCAGGCGGCGAACCATGGCGCCAACGACTTCATGGGCCCGCCGAAACGGCATTCCGCGCGACACCAGGTAGTCAGCGACGTCCGTCGCCAGGAGCAGCCCCGACGCGGCGCGGCCCGAGCGGTCCTCGTTGATTGCGAGGCGAGACACCACGGCACGCGTCGCATCGAGCGATGCCGACAAGGTGGCTTCGGCGTCGAACACCGCTTCCTTGTCCTCCTGCAGATCCTTGTTGTAGCCGCTCGGCAACCCCTTCATCGTCACGAGCCAGCCGGTCAGACGACCGATGGTGCGGCCGGTCTTCCCACGAACCAATTCGAGCGGGTCGGGATTCTTCTTCTGCGGCATCATGCTGCTGCCGGTCGCGGATGCGTCGGCCAGCTCGAAGAATCCGTGCTCCTCTCCCGTGAAGATGATCAAGTCCTCTGCGATGCGACTCAAATGCACCATCGTGAGCGCCGCGGCGTAGAGGAACGACGCCACGAAATCGCGGTCCGAGGACGCATCCATGCTGTTGAGGACCACGCGCGAGAATCCGAGTGCGCGAGCGAGACGATCGGTATCAACCGCGTAACTCGTGCCGGCAATCGCGCCTGACCCCAGCGTCAGCGCATCGGCTTCGTCGGCCGCGGCCTGAAGCCGTTCGTAATCGCGACGCAGCGCCGAGGCGTGCGACAGAAAAAAGTGCGCGACCAGCACTGGCTGTGCGCGCCGTAAATGCGTATACGACGGCATCACCGCAGTGACGCCGCTCTCCGCCTGATCGGCACACGCGCCGACGAGTTTGACCAACGCCTGCTGCAGCACCGGCACGCGACGACGCAAATAGAGCCGAAGGTCGAGCGAGACTTGCTCGTTGCGGGAGCGGCCCGTGTGCAGCCGGCGTCCGGCGTCGCCAACCTTGTTGACTAGCTGACGCTCGACGAAGCTGTGTACATCTTCATCGGGACCAGAGACCCAGGCCGGATTGCGCCGCCCTTCCTCGAGGATGGCTTCGAGCGCCGCGACAATCGAGGCGCGATCGTCGTTGGAAAGAACTCCGGCGGCACCAAGCGCATCGGCCCACGCGATGCTTCCCGTGACATCGTCCTCAAAGAGTGCGCGATCGAACCCGAACGAGATGCCGAAGTCGAATGCAGCGGGATCTGGAGCCGTATCGAAGCGACCCGACCAAAGCGTCACGTGTTCACCAGCAGGGCGTGACGATCGCTCGGGCTCAATACCGTGTACGCACCGTCGGCGAGCTTGAGGCACACGTCGGCAGTGGCCTTCTGTCCAGCAACCGACGCGGCGATCTGCAGCACCGTGGCAGCGGGGGCGTCGTACAACACCTGACGTCCCTGCGCGGACACGACGGTCTGCCCAATCCCGTACTGACCACCGATAAGCGCGACGCACTCGATCAGCTCCGCCGGCGACATCGGCACACCGTTCACGGATGTTGGCGCGCCGTGCTCGAAGTGCAGATCGAGGGTTGCCGGCTCATCGAGGCGACGCGAGGAACGCGTCTTAATGGCGGCTGGCGCCTCTTGACTGGTCCACGCGACGATGCGGCCCCAGAGGTTCTGATCAATTTGGCAATCCGTGGATGATGTGGCGGTCACCGGCAGGCGTCGAGCGCGTGCATACGAGGCCAGGTCGTCGGCCCCCATCGTCCAGTTGCGTGCGGGGGCAATGATGTCGATCGAGGAATCGATCGCGCGAATCGCGGCATCGAAGGCTGGTTCGGTGGACCCGTGCGCGACCGCACTGGCATTCTCGATGCGTGCGATCTCGACCAGCTTTCGCGCAATGAGCGGCCAGGCCAGCGCGGTGATCCGATTCGGCGCCTCCTCGGCAGGGGCGGTGCGCAGCGAGGGAAACAGCACGTCGCGGGCGAAATCGTCGCGCGCGTCTACCACGTGCGCGCGGATCGCACCGCAGTCCAGCGCGCGGGCGCGCAGTTCGCCGAGCTCATGACCCTGCCCGACGTCCAGTGTGACGGTTACGACCTCCACCCCCATCGTGTCGATGAGCCAGGGAATCGCCGCCGACGCGTGGAGCCCGCCAGCGAAGGCGAGAACAACGGGCTTATTCATGGGTTCGACATCTCCTCCAAACGCTTCACGAGCGTACGCGCACGCCGGGGATCCGGCGTGATGATCAGAATCGTGTCTTCACCAGCGAGCGTCCCGACGACATCGGGAAGACCCGCCCCATCGAGCAACGCGCAGAGCGACTGCGCGTGTCCGAGTCCCGTGCGCAGCAGCACCAACTGCTGCACGCGATCGATGCGACGCAACTGTGAACCCAGCGCGCGCTGAAACACTGCGGTCGGCGTCTGGCCGCCGTTGTTCTCGGCGGTGAGCGGCGCCTGATACGCGCCGTTCGGACCGCCCTTGACTAAACCCAACTCACGGATGTCGCGTGACAGCGTCGCCTGCGTCACGTCGAAGCCGGCGCCGCGCATCTGGCGGCGCAGTTGCTCCTGACTGCGCACCTGCTGTTCCCGTATGACGTCGAGGATGACGGCCTGACGCCGCGCTTTCATCGCTGCTCAACCCCTCAGGCTCGGCGTCTCACGAAGAGCCCGTCCGATCAGCATACACGAAAGCTTGACTGGTTATACATAGGAATGTATAAATATTCTTTTGCTACGCTGGACTGAAGAATGGCCATAGCAGCCCCTCTCGCGTCTGATCGCTCCGCCGGACCGCCGGCCAAGCTCACCCGCGTCGCCATTGCCGGCGCCACCGGGTATGCCGGCCAGGAACTCGTGCGCATCCTCGCCCGCCATCCGGCGGTCACGTTGACGACCGCAATGTCGTCGGCCGCCACAAGCGCTCCGCGACCGATGCCCGCGCTGGCGCGTATCTGGGACGGCGAGGTGGTGCCTTTGGACATTGACCGTCTCGTGCGCGACGCCGACGTTGTGTTCCTGGCGTTGCCCGAAGCTGCATCCGCCGAACTGGCGCCACAGCTGCTCGAGCGCGGGGTGAAGGTCATCGATCTGTCCGGCGCCTTCCGAATCAGGGCACAGGCCGCTCGACAGCGCTGGTATCCCGCAACGTCGGCTCTTCCCGAAGGCACGGTCTACGGGATGACGGAGGGCAACCAGGAGGCGATTCGGCAGGCGCGGCTCGTGTCGAACCCGGGCTGCTATCCCACCGCGGCACTTCTCGCGCTCGAGCCACTGGCGGCCGCAGGGCTCCTTGATGGGCCGGTTTTCGTAGACGCCAAGTCGGGTATCTCGGGCGCGGGCAAGACGCCGTCAGACCGTACGCATTTCTCGGAAAATCACGGCAGCGTCGCCGCCTACTCGGTCTTCTCACATCGGCACACCGCGGAGATCGAGCAATCGCTTGGTCGCCCGGTGACGTTCGTGCCTCACCTGGTGCCGCTCGATCGCGGCATTCTCGAGACGATCTACGGATTGCTGAAGCCAGGCACGACCGAAGCACAGGTCGCCGAGGCGATGACCACGGCGTATAAGGACGCTCCGTTCGTGCGGCTGACTGGCAGCACACTGCCCGAGATCAAGCACGTCGTGCATACGAATTTCTGCGATATCGGCTGGAAGGTGGATGCCGACGGCGGACGCATTGTGCTCGTCGCGGTCATCGACAATCTCGTCAAGGGCGCCGCGGGATCTGCGGTGCAGAACCTCAACGTGCTGCTCGGCCTCGACGAACGGACGGGCCTGCTGTGAAGAGACGAGCGAACCGGGCCCTTGGGAAGAAGAGCCTCGTCCTGAAGCTCGGTGGTGAGCTTCTCGAGCAGCCGCAGGACGTCGAGCGAGTCGCCAAGGCGATCACGCGTCTCGCGTCTCGCGCCGCGCTCCTCGTGGTACATGGCGGCGGGAAAGAGATCGACGCGGCGCTCGCGACGGCGGGCATTCCCAAGCAGCAGGTCGATGGGCTTCGCGTGACAGATGCGTCCACGCTCGATGTGGTCGTCTCCGTTCTCGCGGGGGCAATCAACACTCGATTGGTGGCGGCGGTACGGCGTGCAGGTGGAAAGCCGGTTGGTTTAACAGGAGCCGACGCGACAGTCGCAACGGTGAAGCGTGCCGCACCTATCGTGAGCGTGGCAGGCGCGTCCGTGGACCTCGGACTTGTTGGCGCGCCCGTTCGCAACGGGACGCCGCAACTGCTGACTGACCTTCTGTCACGAGGCTACACGCCGATCATCGCGTGCATTGGCACCACGAGGGACGGTCAGTTGCTCAACGTCAATGCCGACACCCTGGCGTCTCATCTGGCCGGGGCGATTGGGGCGACGCGGCTGGTGATTGCTGGCGGAACGTCTGGCGTGCTCGACGCAGACGGCCAGACGATCGCGAAGCTCACGCGGCGTGATGCGGCGCAACTCGTGAAGGCCGGCACCGCGAACAAAGGGATGGTGGCCAAACTGCAAGCGTGCCGAGCGGCGCTGCAGCAGGGCGTCGGTGATGTCGTGATCGCCGGCGGCCGTACCGTCAAGCTCGATACGCTGGCCGACGCACGCGCGTCGCTCGCTGGCTGTACGCAGGTGGTGCGATGAAACTGACATTCGACGATATTCAGCAACGCGAATCCCAGCACGTGCTTCAAACCTACCGGCGTCAGCCGGTGGCGTTCGTGCGCGGCAAGGGTCCGCGTTTGTATGACGTCGATGGACGAGAGTACCTGGACTTCGTCTCCGGCATCGGCGTCGCATCGCTCGGCCACGCGCATCCAGGTCTTGCGGCCGTCATCGCGGATCAAGCCTCGACGCTGTTGCACACGTCGAACCTGTACTTTCATCCGTTCCAGGCCGAAGCAGCCGGACGACTGTCAGCGCTGTCGGGATTGGCCCGCTCGTTCTTCTGCAACAGCGGCACCGAGGCCAACGAAGCCTGCCTGAAGTTCGCACGCCGCTACTGGCATACGAAGGGCGCAACCGATCGCGTCGGGTTCGTCGCCGTGGAGCACGCGTTCGGCGGCCGGACGATGGGCGCGTTGTCGATCACTTACGACGAGCACTATCGCGGCCCATTTGGTCCGTTGCTCGGCCCGGTGACGTTCGTGAACCCTGATTCGCCGGACGCACTCGCCGCAGCCGTGAACGATCAGACGGCTGCCATCATCGCCGAGCCGATCCGGGGCGAGGGCGGTATCCGACCACTGCCCCGCGCGTTCTCGGACGCGATCATGGATGTGTGCCGCAAGACCGGCACGCTGCTGATCGCCGACGAAGTCCAGACGGGTCTTGGACGAACCGGCTATCCGTTCTATTCACAGGCGCTCGGCTGGGAACCGGATCTCATCTCTGTGGGGAAAGCACTCGGCTCCGGCGTGCCAGTCGGCGCCGCGCTCGTGTCGGAAAAGGTCGCGTCGACGATCTCCGCGGGCGATCACGGCAGCACGTACGGCGGAAACCTGCTCGCCACTCGCGCTGCGGTCTTCTTCCTCGAGCAGTTGATGGATCACGGCCTGCTCGCCCATGTGAAGGCCGTCGGTGATCATCTCGAACGCCGCCTGCGCACGCTCGCGCTGAAGCATCCGGTCATTCGTGAGGTACGCGGTGCGGGTCTGATGCGTGGCGTCGATCTGCGTGTCGACGCGGCACCGGTGATCGACCTGGCGCGGCAGCGCGGCCTGCTCGTCAACCGCACCGCCGAAACCGTCGTCCGTCTGTTGCCGCCGTTGACGATCGACGCAGCGGATATCGACGCCGGCATCGATGTACTCGATGCGGTACTCATGACTGTCGCCACGGAGGTGCCCGCATGAGGGTTGCACAGACCACCAGCCCCGTTCGCGTCTTCCGTTCACGTCGCGCCGCCATGCGGCCGACGCGTTCCCGCGCGCGCGTCAGCGCGAGGCGTGAGTCCGTGATCCGGGCCGCATCGGCCGCAGACGTGAATGCGATTCACCGGTTGATTCAAACGCACGTCGCGGACGGCCACCTGCTGCCGCGTCAACACGATGAGATCGCGGCGCACATCTCGCGGTTCGTCGTCGCCGTGCAGGGCCGGCGTGTCGTGGCATGCGCCGATCTGGCGCCGCTCAGCCGCGGTGTCGCTGAAGTGCGTTCGCTCGTCGTGGATGATTCGATCCGTTCGCGCGGCGTCGGACGCCAACTGGTGAACGAGCTCGCCTCTCGCGCGGCCGAGACGGGGTTCGAGACGTTGTGTGCGTTCACGCACCTGGCTGGCTACTTCGTCCGAATGGGATTTTCGATCGTGCCCCACACGTGGCTACCCGAGAAGATTGACGCCGACTGCCGCTCGTGCGCGCACTTCCGTACTTGCGGCCAGTACGCCGTGATGCTTCCCTTGGTCCGCGCACAGCAGCCGTGCGTACCGCTGACGTCGCTCCATGCCTGAGACTTCCACTGTGCGCGATTTTGTCATTGCTCCCACGACCGGCGGTGTCACGGCGCCGCAGGGCTTCCGTTCGGCGGCGCTGCACTGCGGCATCAAAGCCAAGGCCGGCGCTCTCGATCTGACGATCCTGGCCGCTGACGGCAACGCGTCTGCCGCGGGCATCTTCACGACCAATCTCGCGCAAGCCGCGCCGGTCATTCTCTCGAGACGTCATCTCGAGCGGAGCAACGGCGTCGCCCGCGCGATTGTCGTCAACAGCGGCTGCGCCAACGCCTGCACCGGCACGCAGGGCATGGCCGATGCCGATCGCATGGCGACAGAGGTCGGCACGACGCTTGGGTGCAGTCCGGAGCACGTGCTGGTGGCGTCAACAGGCGTCATCGGTGTCAACCTGCGAATGGATAAAGTGGTCACCGGGATTCAGGCAGCCGTACCGGCCCTCGCTCGTGGCAAGGGCAGCGACACCGCCCGCGCCATCATGACGACCGACCCATTTCCGAAAGAGTGCGCCGTCACCGTGGAGACGGGCCGAGGCACGTTCATCGTCGGCGGCACCGCCAAAGGCTCCGGCATGATCGAGCCGATGATGGCGACCATGCTCGGATTCCTGACGACCGACGCAACCGTTCCACCTGCCCTGCTGCAGCGGGCGCTGAAAGAATCCGCACGCGATACGTTCAACGCGATCACGGTTGATGGCGACGGATCGACCAACGATTCGCTGTACGCGATGGCGTCAGGCGCCAGCGGCGTGATGATCGATGACGAGTCATATCCCGCCCTGCTCGAGGCGCTCCTGACCGTGTCGCGCGAACTCGCGATCGGCATCGTGCGTGGCGGCGAGGGTGCCACGAAGCTGATCGCGGTGAACGTCCTCGACGCACAATCACGCGACGATGCGCGGAAGGTCGCCCGGACGATCGCCAATTCACCGCTCGTGAAGACCGCGGTGCACGGCGCCGATCCCAACTGGGGCCGCATCGTCGCCGCGGCCGGTCGATCGGGTGTTGCCTTCGACATGAATCGCGTCACGGTGCACGTCGGCGGCATTCTGCTGTTCGAAAATGGTCTACCCCGCGACGAGAACTCACCGCAGGCCGGCGAGTACTTGAAGAACGCGGACCTGCGCGTCGACGTCAGCCTCGGCACGGGTGGAGGCGCAGGCGCAACGATCTGGACGTGCGATCTGAGCGCCGAGTACGTGCGAATAAACGGGGAGTACCGCTCGTGATCGACGCAGCAACGCCGGTGGCCTTCGCCAAGGACTTCCTGTCGATCCTCGATCTGTCGCCGGTCGATCTCGATCGGCTGCTGACGATCGCGGCGCAGATGAAGGCCGATCGCCGCATCGGCCGCCAGACAACACCGGCACTGGCCGGCCTGCACGTGGCGTTGCTCTTCGAGAAACCGTCGCTCCGTACGAGGTCCACGTTCGAGATCGCCATTCGCGAACTTGGCGGCGACACGCTGCACTTGCCTGCCCAGTTTGCCGAAGGTGTTCGCGAGCCGCTCGTCGATATCGCACGCAACCTCGAGCGTTGGGTGCGCGCCCTGGTGATTCGGACGTTCGCGCAGGAGAAAGCCGCGATTATTGCCGACGCGGGACGGCAGCTTCACGTGATCAATGCGCTGACTGACGAAGAGCATCCTTGTCAGGCGCTGGCGGACGCATTTACGCTCCGCGAGCGATGGGGCGACTGCCGCGGCCGGAAGGTCGCGTTCGTCGGCGACGGCAACAACGTGGCAACGTCACTGGCACACGTCACGTCGATGATGGGTGTCACATTGCACGTCGCCTCCCCCAGCGGCTACGAGCTCCCTGACCAGGTGATCGATGCAGCGGCGCGAATTGCACGCGACGGCGCAGAGGTCAGGCGCTTCACCGATCCGCGGCAGGCGGTCTCGGGCGTTGATGCGGTCTACACCGACGTGTGGACATCGATGGGCGAAGAGGCTGAGGCCGACGAACGTCGTCGCACCTTCGCGCCCTATCAAGTGAACGGCGACCTGATGGCGGCGGCGAACTCGAACGCCCTGTTCATGCACTGTCTGCCCGCGCATCGGGGCGAAGAAGTGGCGTCTGAAGTCATCGACTCGCCGGCGGCGGTCGTCTTCGACCAGGCGGAAAATCGCCTCCATACACAAAAGGCACTCCTTCAGCGGCTAATCGGCCGGTGATGAACGGGTAAAATCCCGTTCGTGAAACCCTGGCTGACGCAATACGACTCCGACGTCCGTCCATCGCTTTCACCGTATCCAGACAAGACGCTGCTGGACTACCTGGCCGGGCTGGCGCGCGACAACAGCAACGCTACTGCGTTGTTGTTCAAGGGAAGCACCGTCTCATACGGTCAGCTCGATCGGGAGAGCACGGCGTTTGCCGCAGCACTGTGGGACCTGGGTGTCCGCAAAGGCGATCGCGTCGCCGTCCTGCTTCCGAATTGCCCGCAGTTCTTCGTCGCCGAATTCGGCATCTGGAAAATCGGCGCCGTCGTCGTCGGCGTGAATCCGACCTATAGCGAGCGCGAACTCGAACAGGTCCTCGAGTCCACGCGTGCCGAGACGGTCGTCACGATGACGCCGTTCTACAACCGTCTCAAGTCGGTGCAGGGTCGGACAGGTGTCAGGCGGATCATCGCAACATCGATCAAGGAGTACCTGCCAACCGTACTGCGTCTACTGTTCACGTTGTTCAAGGAGGCCAAAGAAGGGCATCGCGTCACACTGGCGAAGGACGATCTCTGGCTGCAGGATCTGCTGAACGCGCATCAGGCCGCACCGCGGCCCGTTGTGACGGTTACGGGCGACGATCGTGCCGTGATCCTGTCGAGTGGCGGAACGACGGGAACGCCGAAGGGTGTCGTCGGATTGCATCGCCACTACGTGACCGCGGGGCTGCAGCTCTACGAGTGGACGAAGTCCGCCAAGAAGCCGTGGTCCGACGTCATCATGCTGCCGCTTCCGCTGTTTCACGTCTACGCCAACGTCGGCGTGCAGCCGCTCGCGTTCGTCGGACCGAACCCTCTCTCGCTCATCCCCAACCCACGCGACATCAACGACGTGCTGAAGACGATCAAGCAGGTCAAACCTGCATTCTTCAACGGCGTGCCCACGCTCTACAACGCGATGTTGAATCATCCCGATGTGAGGGCGGGCAAGGTGAACCTGCGATCGATCCGGCTCTGCCTGTGCGGCGCATCGGCGCTTCTCGCCGAGACACGCCGGCAATTCGAGCAGCAGACGGGAGCGGTGATGCTCGAAGGCTACTCGCTCACCGAAGCGATGATGGCCTGCTGTCTGAATCCGGTGCACGGCAAGAGCAAGATTGGATCGATCGGTGTGCCTGTCTCCGATGTGGATGCACGCATCGTCGATGTTGAGGACGGGACGAAGCCGCTCTCGACTGGCGAGACCGGCGAGTTGATTCTCCGCGCGCCACAGCTGATGCTCGAGTACTGGAACAATCCGCTCGAGACTGCGGAAGCGCTTCGCACATACGACTCGGGTGGACCGTGGCTGCACACCGGCGACCTCGCCTACATGGACGGCGACGGCTACATCTTCCTCGTCGATCGCAAGAAGGACATGGTGAAGACGAGCGGCTTCCAAGTATGGCCGCGCGAGATCGAAGAGGTGCTCGCCGCACATCCGGCCGTCCACGAAGTGGGTGTGGCCGGCATACCCGACGCAGCCAAGGGCGAGGTTGCGAAGGCGTGGGTGGTATTGAAGGCTGGTCAGACGGTGACCGAGGACCAACTGCGCGCCTACTGCCGTGAACGGCTCGCACCGTACAAGGTGCCGGCGCGAGTGGAGTTCCGCAAGGAACTGCCCAAAACGATGGTCGGGAAAGTGCTGCGGCGGATGCTCGCGGCTGAAACTAAAGCGGCGCCCTGACCTGAATACCGGCGTCGCTGAGTGCCTTCCGAATTCGCGACGCGAGTACCGCCGCACCTGGTGTGTCACCGTGCACGCAAATCGTTTGCACGTCGAGAGCGACTGGCGTTCCGTCCGCAGCGGTGACGGTTCGTTCGCGCGCAATTGAGACGGCGCGACTCACGACGACCTCTTCGTCGTGGATCACCGCTCCAGGTTCATGACGAGGCACTAGTGATCCATCGCGGCGATACGCGCGATCGGCGAATGCTTCGCTGACAGCCTGCACCTGTCGACGCTGCGCCGCCTCGAGAGACTTGGAACCCGGCAGCCCAAACAGCTTGAGGGAGGAATCGACAGTCGCGATGGCGCGGGCGATTGCGTCGGCGAGAGCCATGTCGCGAGCCGCCATGTTGTAGAGAGCCCCGTGCGGCTTCACATGCGCGAGACGGACGCCCTGCGCGGCCGCAATGCCGGCGAGCGCACCAATCTGATACGCGACCAGATCTTCTACCTCGCGCGGTGTGGCTTTCATCTCGCGGCGCCCGAACCCCACGAGATCGGGGAATCCCGGATGAGCTCCAACTGCGGTTCCATGTTCGCGAGCCAGCGCGACCGTAGCGCGCATCACGCCCGGATCACCAGCGTGGAAACCGCAGGCAATATTGACGGACGTCAATATGGGAATCAGCGCTGCGTCATGGCCTATCTCGTAGGCACCAAACGACTCGCCGACATCGCCATTCAGGTCGATCTGCATGGAACGAACGTTTCACGAACAGCCGTGTAATCCTTCCCACATTGTTGCCCCACCCAAAACGTGCAACTTGCGAAATGTCGAAGGAAAAAAACCGGCATGGTGCTTGCGATTAAGAGAGGACGTCGGCCTGTGGTTTACGGCAGGGCGCCGTAAATGCTGGGGGGAGCCAGGTCGGCATTTCAGGATGGGGCACCTTCGGGGGCTCCATCCTGTATTTTTTTCGGCCCCAGAAATTTTCCGTCAGACGCCCGCACCCTCCGGGTACTCCAACGCCAACTTCAATTCTCTGGCGAGTGAATCGACCGTGGTCCCGGTCTTCTTCCACACGCCCTCGCTTTCGAACCGCATGTTGCCGATGCGACGTCCCCACGGGGCGATCACGCGGCCAATCGCTCGGAAGTCGCTGCGATCGGCGTGCTCTTGATCGAGCCTGCGTACGACGTCGGGCGCGACACGGATGAATGCTCGCAGTGCCGTCGCCGACTTGATGCTGTATTTGCGGCCGCCCCACGCGGCGTTGAACACCACCGACACCTGCTTGAAGTAATTCACAAAGAACTTCTTCGAATCGTCGCGGAAATCGGCCGATTTCTTCGGCCCGCCGAACGCATCGCTCGCGAACAGTTTCTTCAACTCCTGTGCGATCGGCGCTTGCGCAACACGGCCATGGCCGACGCCGAGCAATTTGATCTCACCGTGGAGCGGAGAGTCCTCGCGATCGTTCAGCGCGCGCACCACATCATGCGCCGCAGCCAGCGCATCGTCTTTGTACAGCTGACGGCCTGAGAGGCTCACCAGGTGCGACGCATTCAGGCGCGTGTGCTTGGCGTTGATCGTCACAAACATCTGAACGACGTGGTCTTCCGGCAAGCGATCGAAAATAATCGCGGGCACGGTGAACTCCTCGTCCTTCATGTTCTCGATGTCAGCGTGTAGCGCCAGCAGACGATGCTGTCCGTCAATAGCCCGAAGAATGCCTTCACGCTCCGGCACCTTGAGACGTCCAACCGACGATCCGGCTTCAACTGGTTCGAACGTAAGCTTTTCGTCGCACGAGATGATGACGGCGCCGGCGATCGATGGAAGGTCCCGCGCCTGCCGGCACTGTTCGTAGTACTGAACGAGTTCGTCGATCTTTCGCCTGATGATCTGCCGCTGATAGGCCTTCTCGCTGGAGGCGATACGGCGTTCGAGCAGATCCCAGTTCACTTTCGACGGCGTCTTTTTGTTACCGCCCCGAACCGGTTGTCCAGCCTCGCCGTAGCTCAGTACTTCGAATCGAACCAGCTTATCGATGTCTTCAGCAGTAAGAGAGGCCTGATAGAACCGAACCCCAAACTGCTGCATCCGGATTGCGGCCACGTTAATCATTCAGTTTTAGTCCCGGCAGAGATTGCCCCACGCACAGAAGAGGCGAATTGTAGCGGCCTGTCCCCTTGAATCTCAACCCGTTTCTCGCAGGTGCCCCCGAAAACGCACGCAAACGTAGCCTCTTCAACCCCGCAGCTAATCATAGACACGACAGGAACTTAATAATCCTTTTGGATCACCTGGCGGCCCTGCTTCGAGCGTCCCTTTGCCCGATTTTCGTGCAGGGCCGCGCATCAGGCTCAGCAGTTTGACGGTAGGGTTTGGACGATGGACGCCCGGACGTCAGCCGTCCTCCGAAAATATGGAGTACGTGGTGTCTAGACGGAGATGGGCGATTTGCTTCGACGACGAGGGGCGAGGACTCGATCCTTCAGTTTGACCAGCCCGTAAAGCACCACCGTGAACAGGGCAAACGCGGCGAGCGCCTGCTCGAACGTCAATCGCCGGTGGATCGGCCAGGTCAGAAACCCGTAGACCATCTCAACGTGGATCCAGTAGACAAACAGCGAAGCGATTCCCATCTCCTGAATCGGTGAACGGCCGCGAACGGTCGTCGTCCACGCATAGGCGATCGGAATCGCGGCAACCAGCACCCCCACACGCAGCACGAAGAATGTGGGTGAGCTCGTCCAGAAACTGGTCTCGCGGTAGATCGGCGGCAGCAGCGATAACCCATACCCTGTCGCGACGAGCGCCGGACCGAGCAGTGCCAACCAGACAATCACGCGCCGTTCGTCGCGCGGTGTACGAGATTGATCGAGCCACAGTCCGATCGCCGCACCGGCGAGAACAAATCCGCCCCACGGGAGCAACGTGAAGCCGCTGTACGCGGGGATTGGCTTGAAGTACGCCTCGATCGGATCCGGAAGCCAGGCGAGCGCGTTCGTCACGCGAACGATCGGCGTCAGCATTGCCGCCGTTACCGCCGATGTCACGAGCCTGTCTCTTATACACATCTCCGAGCCCACGAGACGGTCCGCTTCATCTC
>JBKPRH010000141.1:0-42109 GCA_046765795.1 Acidobacteriota bacterium
GACTACGAGCGCGATTCCTAAATTGCGCCCGAATCGGACGCGCGAAACGTAAGTGTTCATTCAGTGCTCCGTCCCCAGACTTGTTCGTGCGGCTGACTATTGTCTTGTCGCCGCTAGTCTTCATTCTTCGTTCCTCACGACTGACCTCGACTGCTGCCTTACGTAGCAAAATGCATTCTTGAAACTCAGCGCATTACACGGAACTTTTGCGCCAGGCTCGACAGTGGCGCGACGTCTGCAGCTTTTTGGGTTTGGGCTCAGGCCCAGCTATCATCGTCGACTGGTACCTCAACCTCCGAACATTGATGGATGGTGTCGCACATGAGTCACGCCCGGCTTGCAGATCTGATCGAAAAAAAGCAGGCGATTATCGGTGTCATCGGCCTCGGGTATGTCGGTCTGCCGCTTGTTCGCGCCTTCACCGCGGCCGGCTTCCGGTGTATGGGGTTCGACGTCGACCAAACCAAGGTGGACAAGCTCAACGCTGGGCAGAGCTACATCAAGCACATCGATTCCGGCGCGCTCGCGCAGCTCATTCGCGACAAGAAGTTCGAACCGACAGCCGATCTCGGACGCCTGGAAGAAGCGGACTGCATCATCATCTGCGTGCCGACGCCACTGAATGAGAGTCGCGATCCCGATCTGAGTTACATCGAAGGCACAGCGCGATCGATCGCAAAGACGTTGCGGAAAGGGCAGCTCGTCGTCCTCGAAAGCACGACGCATCCGACAACCACCCGTGTGAACGTGCTGCCGGTCCTCGAGAGCACCGGTCTCAAGTGCGGAGAGGACTATTTTCTTGCCTTCAGTCCGGAACGTGAGGACCCAGGCAACGCCCATTTTCAAGCGGCAACGATTCCCAAGGTGGTTGGCGGGTACGACCGAGTGAGCGGCGATCTCGCCTGCGCGATGTACGGGCACGCGGTGGTCAAGGTCGTGCCCGCATCGAGCATGGAGGTCGCCGAGGCCTGCAAGATCCTCGAGAACACCTATCGTGCAGTCAACATTGCGCTCGTCAACGAACTCAAGGTGCTGTACGACAAACTCGGGATCGATGTCTGGGAAGTCATCGAAGCGGCGAAGACGAAGCCCTTCGGGTTCCAAGCGTTCTATCCGGGGCCCGGTCTCGGCGGCCACTGCATTCCGATCGATCCGTTTTATCTGACGTGGCTCGCGCGCAAGCACGGAGAGCAGACACGCTTCATCGAGCTCGCTGGCGAAATCAACACCCACATGCCGCAGTACGTGGTGAATCGGCTTGCTGAGTTTCTAAACCAGCAACGCAAGCCGATCAATGGAAGTCGTGTTGCGTTACTCGGCGTGGCATACAAGAAAGATATCGACGATCCGCGCGAGAGCCCGTCGTTCGAGCTCATGAAGCTCCTTGGTGAGCGAGGAGCTGTGCTCACGTATAACGACCCGCACGTGCCGACGCTCCCAGCCATGCGGCATTATCCTGAGCTGCCGCAGCTCGAGAGCCAGCCGCTGACGCCAGCGTATCTAGCGGCGCAAGACTGTGTGCTTATCTCAACCGATCACTCAGCCTACGACTACAACTTTATTGTCGAGCACTCGCAGTTCGTGCTCGACACGCGAAACGCCACGAAGCAGGTCACGCACGGTCGCGAAAAGATCCGCAAAGCCTGAGTCGGAGATCATTCGACACTCATCGATCGTCTTCTCGATCAAGGTGAGCCTCTGCCACTAATGGGCAAGATCCGAGCCCTCGAATAATCGCGACTTCCGCGGTTCCGTGTGGCGGCGGCTTTCAGGATCGAGTGCTGAGAATAGAGCCCGTCAACGAGCGTGTCGGCTTCGGCCTGCTGTCGTGGTGGATCGTTTGGATTTCCGCGACAGTGGCGACGTATTCGCTGCGGATTCGCTGACGGCCATCGCACCGCGAGACTATCGACGAGTCGGCGAAGAGACACGTGAAAAACCCATCACCAACCACTTTCGCGACTGAAGGCTTCCAAGCGAAAGAATTCTCAGACACTGTCCGTCGCGGGAACTCGGCAGTCAATCGCGGACTTCATTCGAAAAATCTCACAAATCGGTGGAAGGGCTAGCCGGAACAGACCTTGCTACCCGGCATAGGCATCGTGCGGGCGTTGAGCTTTCAAGGCAGGGTTACGGGCTTCACTTCGATGCGTACAGCGCGATGCGGCTCTCTGTGCGGGCAACCCCGAACGGAAGCGTGGCGGCGGCGACAACGCCGCGAGAGTAACTGATCCGGCAATTGGTGAAATTGAACGAGGGTCGTCGTGAACCTATTCAACGCTTTCAACGTGGCACCCGAATCGGTCGTTCTGATGTTCTGGGCTGTTGTGCTGTTCGGTCTCGCAGGTGGTTTGCGTCGCGCCGTCGCCGCGCGATTTCGTCGTGTGGAGTCACGTCACGTGGAGACCGCTCCGCTGCTTCGGTCCCGTCCGGCGGCACGTTTACAGCCGTCTCCGCGCGCGGCCCAGGGATAACGCATCGCTCGTTTGAAGCGATTTGCGTTACCCCGGTTCAACGCGAGTCCCTCCACTTCCTGCCTCCATTGCGATTGTCGTCCGAATCAGGTCAAGTAATCCTGTTCTGACTGGATTTCGGGCATGGGTTTGCATTTTTGGGAAGAACCGCACAGCCTGTGACCTGCGCGCGGATGAAAAATCCCCATCTTTAGGCCCTTCGCGCCGAACCGACGAGCGGAAGGATCTTTGCTGATGCTTACGCGTCTATGCGCCAGAGCTGCCACCCCGTACTCGTCGTCGTTGTCGTGACGCTTTGCGGTCTCGTTACCGCCACGTGCACGACTGACCCGGTCGCTCGCAAGCAGGCCTACTACGCCAGCGGAAACCAATACTTCACCGAACAGAAGTTTGCCGAAGCCCGCATCGAGTACCAGAACGCCATCGAGATCGACCCGACGTTCGGCGATGCACGACGAAAGCTGGGGGAAACGTACGCGCGTCTGGGAGATCCCAATAACGCCATGCGCGAATACGTGCGTGCGGCGGACCTGCTACCAGATGACATCGATGTGCAACTGCAGGCAGGGACGTATCTTCTCGCCGCGAATCGAGCGGAGGACGCCAAGGCGCGCGCGGACGCCGTGCTCAGCCGGCAACCCAACAACGTGCAAGCGCAAGTGCTGCTCGGCAATGCACTGGCAGGCCTCAACGATCTCGAGTCCGCCGTCACGGAACTCGAACAGGCGATCCAACTCGATCCGTCGCGAGCACCGAGCTACGCGAATCTGGGGGCGTTGGAATTGGCTCGAGGTCGGCGCGACGCGGCGGAGCAGGCGTTCAAGCGTGCAGTGACGCTCGACCCCAAATGGCTCGTTGGTCATCTCGCGCTCGGCCAGCACTATTGGGCGGCCGGCAAGTTCGAAAACGCGAAAGAGGCGTTTCTCAAAGCCCGATCGCTGAATGCTGAGGATCCGCTCGTCAATCGCACTCTTGCGCTCTTCTCACTCGCGACGGGTGATGTCGCGGGCGCAGAGCAATATCTCAAAGCGGTCGCGAAGGCACGGCCCGCGGGAACGTTGCTGCTCGCCGATTACTACATGGCGACCGGGCGGACGAAGGAGGCTATCGCGCAGCTCGAACCTCTCGCCGGGCCCGTGGCCGCGCCGACCGGCCGCCGCCTGGCTCGTGCCTACGCTTCACTGGGAGACACGAAGAAAGCGCACACGATCGTTGACGGGCTTCTCGCGCGCGACGCTCAGGACGCGGAAACACTTCTCTTGAAGGGTCAGCTGTTGCTCGCCGACGGTAATCGCGATGCGGCATTCGAGCGTGTCACGGGAGCCGCCGAGCGAGCGCCCAACTCTGCGCCGGTATTGTTTGCGTTGGGAAAATTGCAGGCCTCTCGCGGCGATCTCGACGCCGCCCGCAATTCATACAACCGTGTGCTGCAGTTGAACTCACGCGCCGTGCCGGCGCAACTCGAACTGGCGCGCCTCTATCTGGCGGAAGGAAATGCCGACAACTCTGCGCGTGCGGCCAACGATGCACTGAGTAACGAACCCGCGAGCCTTGAGGCGCGCTCGGCACTTGTCAGAGCCCTTCTCGCGAAAGGCGATGTTGGCGAAGCGGGCACGCATGTGCGGGAGATGATCAAGCGATATCCCAACTCCGCCTCCGTGCAGTCGTTGCACGGACTCTTGCTGCTCGCACAGGGTGATTTCAGCCATGCGCGAAGCGCTTTAGAGCGTGCGGTCACCATCGACAAGAATGGGATCGAGGCCTCGAGTGGGTTGGCTGCGCTGGATCTGGCGGTGCGCGATTTCGCGTCGGCGAAGCGGCGCGTTCGTGCGCTGGTCGACGCGTCTCCAAAGCGCCTTGATGTGCTGCTGCTCAGTGCCCGAGTGCACATGGCGGCCGGTGATGGAGCGACGGCGGAACAGGATCTTCGCCGCGCGCTGGACGTGGACCCCAACGCGTTTCCGGCGTACGTGATGTTGGGGCGGCTATACATCTCGCAACAGAAGCTCGATGCCGCGCGGGCGGAATTCGAAGCCTTGGCGTCGCGTCAGCAGAAACCGGTCGCCGCGCTCAGCATGGCGGGCACGATTCTCCAGGCTCAGGGCAACCTCGCGCTGGCTCGGGAGCGGTTCGAACAGGTCATGGCGATCGATCAGAATGCGCCCCTCGCTGCGAACAACCTCGCCTGGATCTATGCCGATTCCGGTGAGAATCTCGACGACGCGCTGCGATTGGCCCGGGTTGCCCGAGCCGGACTACCCGATGTCGCTGAAGTCTCTGACACGTTGGGCTGGGTGTATTACAAGCGAAAGCAGCCGGCGGATGCCGTGACGGCCTTCAGCGAAAGTGACACGAAACACCCAAAACACGCCGTCTAACACTACCAACGTGGGCTGGCGCATCTGCAGGCCGGCGACACCGGGAAGGGCCGCGCCGCCCTCACACGCGCCCTCTCGCTGAACCCAAAATTCGCTGGCGCGGAAGAGGCAAAGCGGCTCCTGGACGGTTCGGGAAGTGAACGACCATGACCGACAAGATTTGCCTCCAACCCAGGCTGGAAGTTAGTCCGTTCTTTGTCGGACTTCTGGTCGCCCTTCTGCGGGACTAGCATCGCCTGTGACAGGTAAATACCTCTTCCATAAGCGCTTGTGGTAAGTGACCGCAATAAGGGCCAGCGCGGAGAGGTCTTTGCTGAATACTCCCCCGAATCGAGACCCGACGATCGGGGTCTGGTAACGCGTTTTTGACACCGGTCACGAACAAGAATGTGACTGAGAGGGCGAAGCTGTGCCGCCCAGCATGAGGCAAATGCCAGAAACAACGCTGTTTTCACGAGACGCGCTTCGTATCGACCCGGCAGCGGCTGTTGCCGAGATCGAACAGGCAATTCGAACTCACGTCGTAACGCTCCGCCGTCGTGGCATTGTTGTGGGCCTCTCCGGCGGCATCGACAGCTCAGTCGTCACCTGCCTGAGCGCGCGGGCCCTGGGGGCTGACCGGGTCCTCGTTCTGTTCATGCCGGAGCGCGATTCCTCGTCAGAGTCGTTGCGTCTCGGCAGGTTGCTGACCGACAAGTTCGGGATTCCGTCGGTCGTTGAGGAAATCGCTCCCACGCTCGCGGCCGCAGGGTGTTACTCCCGACAGGTGGATGCGATCCGGACGGTGTTCCCGGAGTACGACGAGCGCTACAAGTGCAAGATCACGCTGCCGTCCATTCTGGATGGTGAACGGTTGAACGTCTCGGAACTGACCATCGAGACGCCCGCCGGCGAGCAGAAGACGTCGCGCATGCCGGCCTCCGCATACCTGCAATTGGTCGCCGCCACGAATTTCAAGCAGCGCGTTCGCAAGTTGATGGAGTACTACCACGCTGATCGCATGAACTATGCGGTCGCGGGTACGCCGAATCGTCTCGAGTACGACCAGGGATTCTTTGTCAAGCAAGGTGATGGCGCGGCGGACCTGAAGCCGATCGCCCACCTCTATAAATCACAGGTCTACGCACTCGCTGAATACCTCGGCGTTCCCGACGAGATTTGTCGGCGGCCGCCGACGACCGACACGTTCTCGCTGCCGCAGACGCAGGAGGAGTTCTACTTCGCACTTCCCTACGACAAGATGGACCTGTGCCTCTACGGCCACAACCATCAAGTGCCGGCCACGGACGTCGGGAAGGCAATCGGGCTCTCGGCCGATCAGGTCGAACGCGTATATCGCGACATTGATCAGAAGCGTCGGACGACGCGCTACCTGCATAGCAAGCCCTTGCTCGTGCAGCCGGTGTCCGAGGTGAGTGCCTGATGTGTGGTATTGCGGGAATCGTCAACCTGCGCGACGGGTTGATGCCTCCCGACATCGATGACCTTCGTCAGATGATCGGCACGCTGCGTCACCGCGGCCCTGACGAGTTCGGCGTCTACCGCGATGCACGTGCTGGCCTTGGGCATGCGCGGTTGTCGATCATCGATTTGCTGACCGGTCAACAGCCGCTGGCCAACGAAACCAATACGCTGTGGATCAGTTTCAATGGCGAGATCTTCAACTATCTCGAACTGCGCGAGGAGTTGGAGGGTTGCGGCCATCGGTTCCGGACGCGCAGTGACACGGAAGTCATCGTCCACGCGTACGAACAGTGGGGCGCGAGTGCATTCCGCCGGTTCAATGGTCAATGGGCGGTCGCCTTGTGGGACGGTGAGCGCAAGACGCTGGTGCTCGCCCGCGATCCGTTTGGCGTGAGGCCGCTCTACATCTGCGAGCATGGCGGACGGATGTACTTCGCCAGCGAGGTCAAAGCGATCTTCGCGGCCGATGCGTCGATCCCCCGCGAATTCGATCCGGTTGGATTGCAGCAGGTCTTCACGTTTTGGACGAGCGTGGCTCCGCGCAGCACGTTCCGCGGTGTTCACGAGCTTCCGCCCGGTTGTGTTCGCACCATTAGCGCTCGTGGTGTCACGGACGACTGGGCGAGCGAACCGTCATTCCCCGATCACAACGGCGGTGGCTTTACCGGCACGCTCGAGGACGCGGTCGTCGCGGTACGAGAGGCGCTCGAGAATGCGACGAGCTTGCGCATGCTGCGCGCGGATGTCCCGGTTGGCAGCTACCTGTCCGGCGGACTCGACAGCTCACTCACTGCGGCGATGGGACTCCGCGCGAAGGGGAGCAAATTCCAGACGTTCTCGCTGCGGTTCGCTGACGCTGAGTACGACGAAACGAAGTATCAGCGCGAGATGGCGTCGTTCCTCGGCAGCGAGCACCACGACGTCGTGGTGAGCCGCTCGGACATCGCCGAAGTATTTCCCGAGGTCATCGCACATACCGAGCGTCCGATTCTTCGTACCGCGCCTGCCCCTCTGTTCCTGCTCTCTCGGCTCGTGCGGAATGCAGGCATCAAGGTGGTGCTGACTGGCGAAGGCGCCGACGAGATGTTCGCCGGGTATGACTTGTTCCGCGAAGCGAAGGTTCGACGCTTCTGGGCGCGTCAGCCTCAATCGACTCGACGACCCCGCCTGCTCGAGCGGTTGTATCCCTATCTCGAACGGTCGCCGGTATCGCAGCGCCGGTTCGCCGAGCAGTTCTTCGGGCAGAACCTGGACGCGTCGCTGGCGCCAGGGTTCGGTCACGATCTTCGGTGGAAGGGCGCCAGCGCGTTGACCCGTCTCTTCTCCCCCGACTTCGCGCAAGCCGGGGACGTCGATGTCCGAGCAGAACTGCTCCGCGATCTGCCTGCGGCGTTCGCCTCGTGGTCTCCGCTCGCGCAGGATCAGTTCCTCGAAGTGCGCACGCTGCTCTCCGGGTATCTGCTTTCGTCGCAGGGCGATCGGATGCTGATGGCGAATTCGGTCGAGGGCCGCTTCCCATTCCTCGATCGTCGAGTGGCGGCGTTGGCGGAATCGCTACCAGCCTCTTACAAGTTGCATGTGCTCGACGAAAAGCATGTGCTCAAGCGTGTCGGCACCGATCTGATTCCGCGGTCCATCCTCGAGCGCAAGAAGCAGCCGTATCGCGCGCCTGATGCACTCTCGTTCGGTGAACGTGAGGCCGGCGAATGGATCGACGCGGTCGCCGACCTCCCGACGTTGAGCGCTGCTGGCGTGTTTCGCTCGACCGCCGCCCGGCGAGTCATCGACAAGTGCCGGGATCGCGCCGAGTCGGGTCAGTTCTCGAATGCTGACAACATGGCCGTCGTCGGCGTGTTGTCGACGCAGCTTGTGTTCGACCAGTTCATTCGGCGTCGCCCCGAGTCAGCCCCGGTGACGCTCAAAACCCTCGTCGATCGGTGCGCGACGCCAGTCGTGTCATCCGGCGCCCGTGCCTGAAGGAGAAATCGCAACCCGTGTGTGGCTTGGCTTCAGTAATCACGCACTCGGCTGGCGCAGCGGCCGGTGAGGCCGTGCAGACGATGCTCTCGCACGAGGTCCATCGCGGACCCGACAGCGCCGGCGTCTGGTCGAGCGATGTCTGCGGACGCGGCGTCGCCGTTGGACTACGGCGTCTTCGCATTCTCGATCTGTCCGAGGCCGCCGATCAGCCGATGGTGTCTCGCGACGGCCGTTACGCGCTCGTGTTCAACGGTGAGATCTACAACTACCTCGAGTTGCGCGCGAGGTTGGAAAAAGAAGGCGTTACCTTCCGAACCCATGGCGATACGGAAGTCCTGCTCGAGTCCCTGACCCGGTGGGGCAGCGACGCGTTGAACGAGTTGAATGGCATGTGGGCGCTCGTCCTGATCGACACGGTCTCGGGCGAGGCACTTTTGGCCCGAGATCGTTTCGGCGTGAAGCCGCTCTACTACCACTCCGACGGTCGCTCGCTGTGGCTGGCCTCAGAGGTCAAGGTCATTCTTGCGGCGACGCAGCGAAAGTTCCGCGTGAACGCCGGCGTGGTGAAGACCTACCTGCACCAGGGGCTGCTCAATACAGGGCAGGCGACGTTTTTCGAGGGGATACGCGAATTCCCGGCCGGGCACTTTGCGCGTGTGTCACTTCGTGACGCGGCCGAGGGACGGTTCGAGCCGAAGCGTTTCTGGTCTACGAAGGCCGAGGGCGCCCCGGTGCGTTCGGAGGCTGAGCTGATCGAATCCGTACGCGAGACGTTCATCGATGCCGTGCGGATTCGCTTGCGCAGCGACGTGCCGGTCGGTGTGTTGCTGTCCGGTGGCTGTGATTCATCGGCGATCGCTGCAGCGGTTCACCACCTCGATCCCTCGCGCACCGATATCCGGCTGATTTCAGCCGTTGCCGAGCGCGGCCCCGACGAGTCGCCCTTCATAGACGCGATGGCGGCCCACATCAAGCGGCCGGTCAGTAAGGTGGTGTTGAACTATGCGCCGCAGGATGCTTTCGGCTTGATCAGCGATGCGGCGTACTACAACGACGAACCGATCGGAGGCTTCTCGTCAGTCGCGCATTACCTGCTGATGAAGCGCGCCAAGGAGCTCGGTGTGACGGTCCTGCTCAGCGGGCAGGGCGCGGACGAGAGCCTCTGCGGCTACAAAAAGTATCTCGGCTTCCAGGTGAAGCACTTGGTCCGTTCCGGACACTATGCACAGGCGGCGTCGTTGCTCGCTGGCTTCGTGACGAACGGGACCGTCCTCTCACAGTTCACGTTCCGTCATTCGAAATACTACCTGCCATCGTGGGTGCGAGCGGCTGAGATCGACATATCCGGTCCGGCGCTGCGAGAGGTTGATGGATGGGTCTCCGTGGGTCTGAACGGTCACGATGTCAGACAGCGTCAGGTGCGTGACATCGAGTCGTTGTCAGTGCCTGCCCTGGTCCATTACGAAGATCGCATGTCGATGTCATCGAGCCGCGAAATCCGGTTACCGTTCCTCGATTACCGGCTCGTCTCCCTGCTCGTGCCGCTGCCGATCGAATACAAGCTGCGCGACGGCTGGACGAAATGGATTTTCCGCCGAGCGATGGCGCCGCTGATGCCGGACACGATCACCTGGCGCAAGGACAAGCAGGGATTCACGACGCCGCAGTTGACGTGGCTGCGATCCGAGTTGCGTGATGCGACCAATCAGCTGCTCGGCGAGCCGTGGGTGTCTGAGGATCTCGGTTTGATTTCGCGTGCGGCGGTGCGCCGCCGCTACGACGCCTATCTGGGCAGCCGCGTCGGTGCCCTCACGATTGGTGTTGACGACATCTTCCCGTCGCTCGCGCTCGAACTCTGGGCGCGGCGCTTTTCATCCGCCCTGAGCCAGTGAGCGCCGTGCTCGTGCATCACCTTCTGTCGCACGCGGCCAAGCGGACACCGGCTGCCACGGCCATCATCGAGCCCTCGCGTTCCGTGACCTATAGCGAGCTCGATGGGCTCGCCAACCGATTCGCGAACCTGCTTCGCGAGAGCGGCGTGCGACGTGGCGATCGTGTCGTCATCGCGCTCGAGAACTCGATCGCGATGGTGGCTGGTTACTTCGGTGCGATGAAAGCCGGTGCGGTGGCGGTGCCGCTGCCGCACGGCCCACGCAGTGATCGTCTGGCCAACGTCATCCTCGACTGCGCGCCGACCGCCTGTATCGTGAATGCGGCGACTGCCGGTGATACCGCGACGTTCGCACACGTGCCGCGTGTCTTCATCGACTATGGCCGCCGCGAACCCCGATTCAGGCGGGCGACGGTGCCGATTGGCTGCGACCTTGCGGTCGCACTCGATAGCGTGTCTTCGGACCTGGTCGAGGTGCCGCGCATCGACCAGGATCTTGCCGCGATTGTGTACACGTCTGGCAGCACAGGGTTTCCGCGCGGCGTGATGCTGCGCCATCGCAACATCGTCGCCAACACGCAATCGATCATCACCTACCTCGGGCTGACATCGGCCGATCGAGTCATGTGCGTGCTGCCGTTGTACTACGTGTACGGCCTGTCGCTGTTGCACACGCACATTGCGGTTGGTGGATCGCTGATTCTCGACAATCGGTTCGCGTATCCGAATGTCATTCTCGACGCGATGCGCGATCGGAAGGCGACTGGTTTCGCTGGTGTTCCATCGAATTTCGCGGTGCTGCTCCGGCTGTCGGACCTGCATCAGGTGGCCCTCCCGGATCTCAGGTACGTGACGCAGGCCGGTGGGGCAATGCCTCCCTCGCGGATACTCGAATGGCTCGAGCGCGGTCTGCAGGCACCCTTCTACGTCATGTATGGTGCGACGGAAGCATCGGCGCGGCTGACGTATCTTCCGCCATCCGCACTTCAGAGGAAGCTCGGTTCGATCGGCTCGCCCATTCCGAACACCGAGATCATCGTCGTCAGGGACGATGGTCAACCGGCGGCAGCGTTCGAGCAAGGTGAACTGGTCGCGCGAGGTGCCAACATCGCGTGTGGATACTGGAATGCGCCGAAGGAAACGGCCGAGCGTTTCACACCACAGGGGTATCGCACCGGCGATCTCGGTTACGCCGACCAGGATGGATTCCTGTATCTCGTCGGTCGGCGCGACGACATGTTGAAGATGGGTGCCCATCGCGTCGGTGCGCAGGAAATCGAACACGTCATCAACGAGTATCGGAACGTGTTCGAAGTGGCGGTGGTGGGCGTGCCGCACCAGGTCCTCGGTGAAGCCGCGGTGGCCTTCGTGTCATTCCGCGACGAAAACTGGCCGAGCCCCGAGCAACTGCGCGCATTCTGCGGCATGCGCCTGCCGGCACACAAGGTTCCCACTCACATCGTGTTATGCCCCGAACTGCCAAAGGGTGCGTCGGGAAAGATCGACAAAGTCGCACTCCGGTTGCGCGCGGCGGAACTCGCCGATTCGCTGCCACAACCCAACCACGCGTAGAAGAGAAGCGAAGGACACATGCAGACAATGGAACAGCAGACGATTGAACGAGACATCCGCCAGTTTGTGATCGCCAATTTCCTGTTTGGCGAAGACAACGGGAGCTTGAAAGCTGACGAGTCGTTTCTGGAAACCGGCATTATCGACTCGACAGGAGTTCTCGAGCTCGTCGCGTTCCTCGAATCAACGTATGGGTTCAGAGTACGAGATAACGAACTGACACCTGACAACCTCGACTCGCTCGACAAAGTCGCCGCGTTTATTCGTCGGAAGCAGCAATCGGCGTAACTGATGCGGGTCGAGTCCTTTCTCGAGCGGCGCGCAGCTGACACCGCTGATAAGACGGCGCTGATCAGCGGCGAGCGGCGGCTGACGTATCGCGAGCTGGATCATCTGGCCGCTGCGCTTGCCGATCGCTTGCGCATGCTCGGTCTGCAGCGTGGCGACCGCGTCGCAGTGTTCATGGAGAACTGCCCGGAAGCCGTGGCGACGATTTTCGGCGTGCTGAAGGCTGACGGCGTGTTCGTCATGATCAATCCGACGACGAAGGCGCAGAAACTGTCGGCGCTGCTCCAGGATTGCCGACCCGTCGCGGTTGTCGCCGACAACCGCAGGCTGCCAACGGTCGTCGAGTCCGTGGCCAGCGTCGCGAGTGTACGTGGCATTGTCGTCGCCGGTGGCGATGGCAACTTTGAGATGCCCGCCGGTGTAGCAGCGTTGACGACATTCCCTTCGCTCGCCGACGTGTATCCGCCGCCGACGTGGAAGCGCGGCATCGATCTCGATTTGGCCGCGCTCATTTACACGTCGGGATCGACGGGTAAGGCGAAGGGCGTCATGCTGACGCATCGCAACATGGTCTCGGCGGCCACGTCGATCACGACATATCTGCAGAATCGCGCCGACGACATCATCCTGAACGTGCTGCCGCTCTCGTTCGATTACGGTCTGTATCAGGTATTGATGTCGGTGCAGTTCGGCGGCACCGTCGTGCTCGAGCGATCCTTCGTCTACTTGCACGCGGTTCTCGAGACACTGCGTCGCGAGCGCGTCACCGGCTTTCCGATCGTGCCGACGATTGCCGCGCTGCTGCTCGAGATCGATCTGGCCCAATACGACCTGTCGTCGTTGCGCTACATCACGAGCACGGGTGCCGCTCTGCCGACCGCCCACATCAACGAGCTCAGACGCTGCGTACCGCACGCGAAGATGTTCTCGATGTATGGACTCACCGAATGCAAGCGTGTCTCATATCTCGATCCCGCAGATCTCGATCGGCGACCAGGTTCGGTCGGCCGCGGCATGCCGAATGAGGAGCTGTATTTGATCGACACCGACGGCACGCGTCTGCCGCACGGCGTCGGCGAGCTCGTCGTGCGTGGGTCGAATGTGATGCAGGGGTACTGGGAGCGTCCCGAAGAGACGGCGCAAGTGCTGATGCCGGGGCCGCTACCCGGCGAGAACGTGTTGCGAACGGGCGACACCTTCCGCATGGATGAGGAAGGCTACCTCTACTTCGTCGGGCGCCGGGACGACATCATCAAGACTCGCGGCGAGAAGGTCAGCCCTCGAGAAGTGGAAGACGTGTTGCATCAGCTCGACGGCGTGGCTGAAGCTGCGGTGATTGGCGTTCCCGATCCCATCCTCGGTCAAGCCATCAAAGCGATCGTTGTGGCGCGCGCCGGCGCCTGTATCACCGAGCAGGACGTCTTTCGCCACTGCGGCTCTCAACTGGAAGATTTCATGGTGCCGCACACCATCGAAATCCGCGACGCGCTGCCGAAAACGCCAAACGGCAAGCGAGACTATCGCGCCCTGCTCGCCGACGAGTCGCTCGCGGCGTCCCGCACCACGTGACCGGCCTGCCTCACGCAACTGGCTCGGGTGCCGAGGGCCCGCGCCATCCGGCACTCCCTATGGGCGTCCCATCCCGACGGATACGCGTCGCTCAGATCATCACTGGGCTTGAGCTCGGCGGTGGCGGAGCCGTGGTGTCCACCATCGGCCGTGCGCTGGATCGCACCCGTTTCGAGATGGACGTGTACTGCATCAACGAGGGCGGCGACATGCAGCCCGAGCTCGAGCGGCTCGGCTACCGCGTGGTGTGGCTCGAAGGCGCGTGGGATTACCGGCGCCGCCTGATGCCGTATAGCGTTCGCCAGATCTTGAAGCTCGGGGGCATGCTCCGCGCTTCGCAGTACGACGTCGTCCACACACACATATTTCCGGCGGACGTCATTGGTCGCGTCGCCGCCCGACTCGCGGGTGTGCCGGTGATGGTGAAGTCACTGCATAACATGGGGCAGTGGAAGACGACGCGCCACATCGTCACCGACCGGTTCCTCGGCCGGTGGACCGGTGCGGTCATTTGCTGTTCGGCATTTCAGCTCGACGTCGCGAGTGCCCAGGAGCGAATGCGCCCTGGTGTCGGTGTGGTGATCAATAACGGCGTCGCGCTGCATCGGTTCGATGTGCCGCGCTCTGCTGCGCTGGCGCGCGAGCTCGGACTTGATCCGCAGCGACTCGTGGTCGGAACGGTTGGCAGGATGGTCGAGGCCAAAGGCCACAGGTACTTCGTGGAGGCGATTCCGCAAGTGCTGGCGCGGCGCCCCGATGCGCAATTCCTTTTCGTGGGCGATGGGCAACTGCGAAAGACGCTATGGGACCAGCTGCCGGCGGCGGCGCGCCCGAACGTATGTTTCGCGGGTGCGCGCTCCGACATCCCGGAGTTGATGGCGCTGATGGACGTGTTTGTGTTCCCCTCGATCAGCGAAGCCTTCGGGATTGCGCTGATCGAGGCCATGGCGAGTCGGTTGCCCGTCGTGGCGTCCGATATCCGCCCGCTGCGCGACATCGTTGTGCCAGGTGAGACTGGCTTGCTGGTGCCGGCGCACAGTTCCGGACCGCTCGCCGACGCGATCATCTCGTTGCTCGAGAACCCGGAGCGCGAGCGCTTTGGAGCGTGCGGCCGTCGTCGCGTCGAATCGCACTACACCGACGAGCAGATGGTGCGCGCGACGGAAGATATTTACGTACGGTTGCTCGCGGCAAAGGCCTCTGCACGACGGGCACATACATCCGAGCTGGCGCCCGGTGGCACCAGCGTTGCGGTTCCTCCTGAAACCGGTCAAGCGAAATCATGAATCTGAGTCCGATGGCGGCACTGAAGTCGATCTACGCGAAGCTTCCCGAGGACGCGAAGCCGTTCGTCAAATCGGCGTACTTCTACACCGAACTGCGGTCGCGGGCGATCCGTGAGCGGCGAAGTGTCTATCAAGGGAAACGCGTCGAATTTCTCGAGCTCGAGATCGCGAATCTCGAGTCGTATGAATTTCTCGGGCCGGCGCCCGACGAGGTTCTCGTCGAAACGCATTGCACGCTCGTGAGCCCCGGCACTGAGACGGCGGTTCTCTGCGGTCTTCCTGGAGTGCCGCGTGGAATGTTTCCATTTCCACCGGGATATTCGGCCGTAGGCACAGCGCAAGCCGTCGGCTCCGCCATCAAGGGCATCATGCCCGGCGGCCGCGTCGCGGGGCGCATGCCGCACGCCAATCGTGGCGTGATGTCATCGATCAGTCTGTTCGCGGTGCCCGACGGTGTCAGCGACGAAAACGCGAGTTTCATCGAGTTGGGGATCATTACGCTGCAAGGGATTCGACGCGCAATGATCCAGCCCGGTGATCGCGTCGCTGTCGTTGGCCAGGGCTTGATCGGTCAGGTCTCGAACCGCTTGGCGCGTGCCTGCGGCGCCGCCTGGCTGTGTGGTGTTGCGTCATCACGAAACCGTGTCCACGGTGCATTGCGCGACGGTCATCTGGATGACTTCGTGGCGTTGAAGGAGAATCCACGTCTCGAGGACATCGGCGCTGATATCGTGATTGAGGCCGTCGGCACTCCTGGCGCGGTTGTGACGGCCATGAACTGTGCCCGACCTGGTGGCACCGTCGTGCTGCTGGGAAGCGCGCGCGGTCTGGGACGCAACATCGACATCTACTCCGCAGCGCAGGCGCGTCGCTTGACGCTCATTGGCGCCCACATCAGCGTCCTGCCCGATCGCGATATCAGCCCCCAGCGCTATACGTATGCGGAAGAGGGCCGGCTGTTTTTTGAGCTGCTGCGCACGGGTCGGCTGAACCTTGCCGATCTCATTACGTGGCGCGCACGTCCGGATGAATGCAACGCCGTCTACGAGGTGCTCGCCTCTGGCGGCGCGCATCATGTCGGCATTCTTTTCGATTGGCGTACTCCCGAGGCAACGACGGTACCGCAGGGCGCGGGCCGCTAACGCAGAACTGGTGAATGTGCAGATGCAACCTTTGAAGATTGGAATCGTTGGCGCTGGCGCGATTGCGCAGCGGAATGCGACGGAAGCGGCGAAGTCGGGTGTCGCCACGATCGCCGGTGTATTCGATGTCAACCACAAAGTCGCTCGTGACATGGCGCAGGCGCTGAAAGCGCCGTTCTGTGCGACCTACGAAGCGTTGCTCGAGACGCCTGGCCTCGAGGCCGTGCTCATGTCCACGCCTCATCACCTGCACCGGCCGATGACGGTGCAGGCGGCCCGTGCCGGTAAGCACGTACTGGTGGAGAAGCCGCTCGCCAATACGATCGCGGAAGGTGAGGAGATGATCGATGCGTGCCGCCGCCACGGCGTCGCGCTGGCCGTGAATTACAGCTTCCGATATCTTCCGAAGATCCTCAAAGCGAAGGAACTGATCGATGCCGGAGCGCTGGGCACGATCACCGGCGTCCAGATCAACTGGCAGCAGTTCAAGGATCGCGGCTACTGGCTCGGCGCGCAGAGCAATTCGCCCGACGACTGGCGCGCGTCGAAGGCGAAGTGCGGCGGCGGCTTCCTCATCATGACCGTCTGCCATGCCATCGACTACATCTACTACGTGACTGGTCTGAAGGCCTCACGCATCTACAGCGAATACGGGACGCTCGGCTCGCCCGCCGAGGTCGAGGACATCATCAGCGTGTCGTTCAAGATGAACAACGGTGCGGTCGGCAGCGTGATTGGCAGCTCGATCACGCGCGGCTTTCCGCAGCAGGAGGAGCGGATCTCGGGAACAAACGGCACCATGGTGCTGAACGCGGCGGGGATTCAGTTCTACTCCACGCGGCCGATCGATGGAAAGAAACCCGGTCAGGTGCACAGCTACACGAAGTTCCCCGAGGCGAGCTGGACGGCGGACTGGGTGAGGGACTTCGTGAAAGCTGTCCGCGGCGGCACCGAACCGCCAGTCTCCTCGCGTGAAGGGTGGGAAAATCTCGCGTTCATCGCCAAAGCCTACGAATCGATGGAAAAGGGTGTGGCGGTGGAGGTGCCGGCGTACGAGCCTCGCCTGGAGGTGACGCATGTCTGAGCGGCAGGGCGAGTCACTCCGAGTTCGCATCGAGGCATCGGCCACTGATGCGGCTGCGCTTGCCGCGTTTCAACCGTACGCGACAGGCACGCCGATGCGGCCAGGCACTCCTGGTGCGCCGCGGACGATCCTTGTGCCTGGGGCGCATGTTGTGGGCTCAGACGTTGAAGTATCTGCGTCTGACTGCGTAGTCCTCCCAGCGTCTCTCAATCCGGCGGTCGCTGTGCTCGTGCCGCCGATTGCGGCGGCGCTTGCACTCTGGGAGACGCTGCGCCTCGAACTTGGAGACGCGGCGGTCTGGACGAGCGGCGGACCATTGTCGGGGCTCGTCGGTCAGGCGGCGCTCTGGCGCGGAGCGTGCCCGGGCATTGAGCTCGGCGAACCCTCCGGGGTCTACGACCCGCGACAGGTCGAGCAGGTCGATCTCGCGGATTCTGAAGCGGCCGCCGCCAGGCTCGTGGCGCTCGTTTCGACGCGGCCCGGGTTCGCGGCGGTGGACTTGAGTGGCCGTGCTGACGTCATCGATGTGCTGCTCGAAGTGATTCCGCGATGGGGCCGGTTGTTGCTCGCGGGCCCGTCCGGTACGCCCGTCACGATCGATTACTACCGGAACGTCCACCGAAAAGGCATTGTTTTCGCCACGACTGTCCTCGAACCCTCTCGGGTGTTCGATGCACACTCCGATGTGCGGAGCCAGGTCGCCCGCGCCTGCGCCATCGTTGGGAATTCCCGCATGGCCGCGCAGTGCAGCGCGCTGTTGGGCTACGCCCCATCCGCTCAGGGGATGGCTGGCCTCTCACTCGCCCGGTAAATCGCCCCAGATCCGAAGACGCTGCGGCTGGGCAGCGTCGCCCGTAAAATCTCTGCGAACGCGAAACTGTGAAGACCACGATGGTGAGTGCGAATTCCATCGCCGCCGATAGCGCGCCGCGCCAAGACGCCGTCTTGGGTGGCGCCGTCGTTCTATCGTTCGTCGTGTGCTATGCGGGGGTGATTGCGTCGCTGTTCGAGCAGTGGATGTCGAACGACATGTACGCGCACGGCATCCTCATTCCGTTCATCAGCGCGTATCTGCTCTGGGATCGACGGGCCCTGTTAGCGAGTTCCCCCGTCGAACCGGCACTCGTGTCCGGCTCACTGCTGTTCGGGACGGCGCTGGCGATGCTGTTCGTTGGCCACGTCGGAGGCGTGATCTCTCTCGAACAAGTGTCACTGATCGTCGCGATTCTTGGATTGGTGCTGTTGCTCTTCGGGAAAACGATGCTGGCGCGGACGGTGTTTCCGCTCTTGTTCCTGCTGTTCATGATCCCGATCTGGGACGTGGTGACCAATCGTCTTCATGCCCCATTTCAACTGCTGTCAGCGCAGATCGGTGCCTCGCTGCTGCGTACGGTCGGCATTCCGATCAGGATCGAGGGCGTTTTCATCGAGCTCCCCAACATGACGCTCGAGGTTGCGCAGGCATGCAGCGGTGTCAATTTCCTCGTCGCGATTCTCGCCCTCGCGTTGCCGCAGGCGTACCTGATGCTCCAGGGCATCGGTCTTCAGATCTTTGTTGCCGGGTTCGCCGCGATCGTGGCGTTGGTCACCAACGGGCTGCGCGTCGCGTTGATTGGCGTGTTGGCGTACACGATCGGAAGCGGCCCGGACGTTCATGGACCTGGGCATGTTCTACAGGGACTCTCCGTCGCGGTCGTCGGATTCGTGGTGCTCTTCGCGACGATCGTGCTGCTGTCGAAACGATCACCCCGCAAGTCCTCGTCGAACGTGACAGCCGAGACTCGGGTCGAGTCGTTCACGCCATCGCGGCTGGGTCCGCGGTTGACGATCACCGTTTCGCTGGTCTTGTTGATGACGGCCGCCGCCGCCGCCGCGTGGCGCGTTAGTCCTGTCGAGCCTGCCCGGCCGCTGGCCGACGTTCCGTCGAAGCTCGGCTCGTGGGTCACCCTACTGAGCGATGCGACGGCCCCGCCGTTTCGCGCGCGCGGCGCTACTCACGAATTGACGCGGACGTATCTCGCGCCATCGCGGCGTCAGGTGCGGCTCTACATTGGGTATTTCGTCGATCAGTCGCAGGGGCGGGAACTGGTGACTGAGCAGACGCTCGCACTCATGCAGGGTGCAAAACCTCTCACGCTCCGAATGGCAGACGGCCGGAATAAGGACGCGAGCGAGCTGGTTCGGACTGCGAAGGGCACAACCCAGTACGTGCTGTCGTGGTACGAATTGAACGGCCATTCGACCTCGAACGGTTACTCGGCAAAGGCGTGGACGACGTGGGACGCGCTGGTGCGACGGCGTTCGAGTGGCGCGGTCGTGACACTCACGGCTGATGTGGCATCTGACGCGGATGTGCGTGAGGTAGCTGCCGATGTGCAAGGACTCGCGACGTTAGTGGCGCCGGTGCTCGAGACGTACCTCCCTCGCTAGATCATCGTGAGCGTGCATCACCTTCAACCATCGGAGCATCAGCGCTGGGAGGACTTCGTGAAGGCCGCGCCTGGTGCGCACGCCTACCATCGCGCGGGATGGTCGTCGGTGATCGAGCGCGCATTCGGGCAGCAGACGTACAAGCTGATCTCCGAAGATGCGTCCGGCAGTGTGAATGGCATCTTGCCTTTGGCGCGCCTCCGCAGCCGGCTGTTTGGCGACTTTCTGGTCTCGTTGCCGTACCTCTATTACGGTGGCCCATGCGCCATCGATGCCGAAACCGAATCGCGGCTGGTCGACGAGGCGGTCCGTCTGGCGCGTGAGGAAAACGTCCAGCACCTCGAGCTCCGGTTGACGGCGCCTGAAGGCTTCGGGCTGCACGTTAAGGCGTCGAAGGTCTCCATGCGCCTGCCCCTGGCCGAAGATGCTGATTCGCTCTGGAAATCGTTCCCCTCCAAGCTGCGTAATCAGGTTAATCGCCCGATAAAAGAGGGGATGGTGGCCCGGGTCGGCGGACTCGAGGAGCTCGACGCGTTCTATCGAGTCTTCTCGATCAACATGCGGGATCTGGGCACTCCTGTGTATTCCCGTGCCTTCTTCGAGACCGTTCTGCGGGAATTCGGACCGGATTGCCGCATTGTCTCCGTTTACTACCAGAATCAACCGGTCGCGAGCGGATTTCTGGTGGGATTCAAAGATACCCTCGAAATTCCCTGGGCATCTTCACTGCGGAGCGTCAACCGGCTGGCACCGAACATGCTCCTGTACTGGAGTGTTCTGAAGTACGCGGCCGACCAGGGCTACCGAGTCTTCGATTTCGGGCGATCTAGCCCGGACGCCGGGACCTATCGGTTCAAGGAGCAGTGGGGTGCGAAACCTTTGCCCTTGTACTGGCACTATTGGGTGCGACCCGGCGGGAAGGTTCCCGACCTGTCGCCGGCGAACCCGAAGTACCGCGTCGCGATCGACATCTGGAAACGCCTACCGCTGAGCGTGACCAACCTCATCGGACCGGCGATTGTCAGGAACATTCCGTAATGCTCGCTCGAGTCCTCGCGCCAACGGCCGCTCCGCTTGACGGACCGGCGCTGCTCGCTGCAGCGTGGGCGGCCATCACGCCTGATCGGTCCGCTCAATTGACGCGAGAGTTCGCCGAGTTCGTGAGCGCCGACGACGCATTTCTCTTTTCGAGCGGCAAAGCGGCGTTGACCGTGCTGCTCAAGGCGTTGACGACGTTGCGGCCTGGCCGCTCGGTTGCGATCCCTGCGTACACGTGTTATTCGGTGCCCGCGTCTGTCGTACGCGCCGGGCTGAACCCGGTCCTGATCGACGTCGATCCGCGCACCCTCGATTTCGACGAGTCGTCCCTGCGTCAGGTCCTGCAGCGGACGGATCTGCTCTGTGTGTTGCCGACGCACTTGTTCGGCGTATCGGTGGACGTCGAGCGCGTTCGATCGCTCTGCCGCCCCGACGTCTTCGTCGTCGAGGATGCGGCACAGGCGCTCGGTGTGACCGGTCGTGACGGTCGCTTACTCGGGACCCGCGGTGATGCAACGCTCTTCAGTCTCGCTCGAGGGAAGCATCTCACGTGCGGTCATGGCGGCATCATCGCTGTTCGCCATCCTGAAATTGCGACGGCGTGCCGCGCACTCTACGCGGAAGTTCCCGCATCGAGCGTGGTCGATGGTGTCGTGCGCTGGATCGAGCTTGCGGTGATGGCCGTCTGCATCAAGCCAAGTCTGTATTGGCTGCCGTCGAGTCTTCCGTTTCTCGGGCTCGGTCGATCGGTGTACGCCACGGACTTTTCGATCGTTCGACTGCCTGCCGTCTCAGTCGGTGCGATGCATCACTGGCGCGCACGGCTGGCCGCGGCGAATCGCGCACGACAAGAGACCGTCGAACAACTTCGAGCCGCGATCGGCGCGAGTATCGATGGTGGATCGGCCCCGCTACTGCGGTATCCGGTGTTGATGGACAG
Source organism: Acidobacteriota bacterium (assembly GCA_046765795.1). Classification (GTDB taxonomy): domain Bacteria; phylum Acidobacteriota; class Vicinamibacteria; order Vicinamibacterales; family UBA2999; genus Gp6-AA40. The sequence continues at coordinate 21,537 of JBKPRH010000141.1, forward strand.
CGGTCCCCAACGCGACCAGTTGATTGACTCGGGCAAGCCATTCGGCGCAGGGACCATGTATCCCACATCGATCGCCGGAATCCCGGAGCTGCGGGATCGCTTCGCCGGTCAGCGCTATTCCGGCGCAGAGATACTGGCGACGCGCCTCGCCACGCTGCCGACGCATCAGTACGTGCGTGCATCGGATGTCTCGGCGCTGCAGGCGATTTGTGATCGCGTCAGACATCGTCTCGAGCCCACGGGTGCAGGGAAGGCGGTGTCCGCGTGCTGATGGCGGTGGTGTTCTGGACGTGCGTCGTGTTCGTGGTCTACAGCTACGTGGGCTACGGCATTGCGCTGGCGCTGATGTCGCGCGTGCGCAATCGCCCGGTTCGACGCGCACCAATCACGCCGAGCGTGTCCTTCATCATCGCCGCGCACAACGAGGCGAAGCGCATCACCGAGAAGATCGAGAACACGTTGCGTCAGGATTATCCGAGCGATCGATTCGAGATCATCGTCGCCTCGGACGGCTCGACGGACGCGACTGACGAGATCGTCCGCTCGTATGCAGACCGCCTCGTGCGTTTGATTCGTCCGGACCAGCGTCGCGGTAAGGAGTACGCGCAGCGGACGGCGATCGCCGCTGCACGCGGCGAGGTGCTGGTGTTCTCCGACGTCGCAACGCGTCTCGATCCCGATGGAGTACGGCAGATCGTCATGAGCTTCGACGATCCCTCTGTCGGGTGCGTGAGCAGCGTCGATCGCATGATTGGCAGTGACGGGCGGCCGAGCGGGGAAGGCGGCTATGTGCGCTACGAGATGCAGTTGCGCGCGCTGGAGTCTCGCGTCGGTTCCCTTGTCGGCTTGAGCGGATCGTTCTTCGCCGCGCGCCGCGAGGTGTGTACTCCCTGGCCAGTCGACATCCCCAGCGATTTCACGACCGTGCTGAATGCCGTGACCCGCGGACTTCGCGGTGTCAGTGACGGCAACGCGATCGGCTACTACACCGACCTGGCCGACACCAGCAAGGAGTACTCGCGCAAAGTGCGAACGGTTGTTCGCGGTATCAGCGCGTTGCTCACGCACCGCGCGCTGCTGAATCCGTTCCGGTTCGGATTGTTTGCCTGGCAGCTGGCGAGCCACAAGCTGTTCCGATGGATTGTGCCGTTCGCAATGGCTGGCGCTCTGCTCGCGAACTTGTGGCTGGCGTCCGACTCCAACTTCTACCGTGTGCTGGCCGGTTTTCATCTGGCCGGGTACGGCCTCGCCCTGCTGTCGTTGCGCTGGCCGACGCCAGTGCTGCGGGTATGGCGGCCGGTAGGTTTCCTGCTGTTAGCGAACGCGTCGATCCTGACTGCCTGGATGCGGGTGATGCAGGGAAAGACAATCGTCGTGTGGACACCGTCGGAGCGTTGAGACGTGGCGACGATAGCAACATTCATGGCCAAGGTCCGACGGCAGGAGCCAGGCATTTATCGGACCGTCTACCGCGTGGGGAAGTCGGTCCGCGGCATGCATTTGCCGGCGATCCGCCCATTGGGAGCGTTGCTGTTTCATGGGCGCGGTCTCTGGAGGATGTTCTGGAGCCTCGCGACAAGCCGGTTGATTTACGAGCAGATGCTTCGTTATCGGTGTCAGGTGCACGGTCGCGTCGTAATGGACGGTGATATGCCGCTCGTCTATGGCCCTGGCGACATCGTCATCGGTGATGGCGTGATCATTTCAAACCGAAACACGTGGATCGTGGGACTGAAGGTCTACTCGGACGCGAAACTGGAAATCGGTGACCGCGTGACCCTCGGTTATATGAACCTGATCAGCGTCGCCAAGAGCGTTCGTATCGGCAACGACTGTCTGTTCGCCGGTGAAGTGAAGATTCTCGACAACAACAGCCATTCACTTGATTACGTGCAGCGCCGCGCCAACGCTCCGCTCGAACCCGACGACGTGGCCCCGGTCGTCATTGAAGAGGACGTCTGGATCGGAACGAACTGCATGGTCCTGAAGGGCGTGAAGATCGGGCGCGGTGCGGTCATTGCTGCCGGCGCGGTGGTCACGAAGGATGTGCCGCCGTTTACGGTCGCGGCGGGAAATCCCGCGCGCGTCATCAAGCGAATCGAGCCGCACTGCAGTCGTCACGAGGCGGCCGCCGCAGCCGCGGAGGGGTTGAATGTTCACGCCAACGGCTAAGGCGCTCGAGGAGCCGTTGCAGTTCCGCTCGGGTGATGCGCGGCTCCACGGGATGCTCCATCATCCGGTGGATGCACAGCAGGGCGCCGTCGTGTTGTGCACCGCCGATGGCGAGGAGCGAGCCTGGTGTCACCGTACGTATATGTTTCTCGCGCGGACGTTGGCGTCGCGCGGCGTTGCGGTGCTTCGCTTTGAGTACACGGGCCAGGCCGAGAGCGACGGTGCCTATGAAGAGACGACGCTGGCGACGCGCGTCAACGACATTGCCGCGGCCGTCAAGCTCGTGATCGATCGCACCGGTGAGACCGCGCCAGCATTGGTTGGTGCGCGGCTCGGCGCGACGTGCGTGCTCGAATTCGCCAGCAAACGGCCGCAGCATCCTATCGCCCTGATCGAGCCGGTGCTCGACACCTCGGCCTATGCGCGCAATCTTCTGCGCGTGAACTTGACGACGCAGATGGTGATCCACGGTCAGGTGGTTCAGACCAGCGAGCAGCTTCTCGAAAGGCTCGCGGTTGGTGAGTTCGTCAGCGCGAATGGATATCTGCTCTCACACCAATTTCTCGAGGGTCTCGAGCAACACCGAGCCGCAGAGCAGTTGGCCGCATTTCAGGGACGCGCACTGGTTGTGGCCACGCCCGCCTTGCGCATTACGACGTCGAGTGCCGAAATAGTTCGGACACCATTTCCGCCGTTCTGGAAGGAGCCCAAAGCAGACATGACGCCACCGAAAGCCGTGATCGATGCCATAGCCTCGTGGCTCGAGCAACAAGTCGGACGGAGAGTTCAGTGAGCGTCGGAGTCCCTGTGCACGCGCTCGACACCGGCGTGCCGGTCTCGTTCGATTTCGCGGGCTTCAACCTGGTCGGCTCGTTGCATTCGACGAACAGGCCCGCGGCGCACGGCGTGGTTCTGTTGAATCAAGGACCCGTCGACCGAGGCGGTTCGCATCGCCTGTACATCAAGCTCGCGAATGAGCTGACGGCGATGGGAGTTCCGGTCCTGAGGTTCGATGCCCGTGGCGTCGGTGAGAGTGACGGCATATGGGAGGCCGAAACGCAGGAGACGGGACTGTCGATTTTGGAGGCCTACGGTCACATCCAGCGAGGCGTCTGGAAGGACGATGCACTCGCGGCAATTGAGTTCATGCAGCGCACGACCGGCGTATCGCGAATCATCCTTGGCGGCTTGTGCGGCGGAGCCACCACAGCGGTGTTTGCCGGCGTCGACCATCCCGCTGTCGATGCGATGTTCCTGATCGGCACCCCGATCACCTTTTCATCGGTCACAAGACGAACCGCGGATCTGCCGGACGCCATCATCGAGCGCGATTCGGCGGCGTATCGTCGAAAGCTGTTCAAGTTGTCGTCGTGGTCGCGGCTACTCAGCATGAAGACCGACTACCGCACAATGGCCCATGTGTTCATGGTCCAGCTGCGGCGTCAAGTCGGTCGTCTGGGTGGGGACGCGTCGATGCCGGGAGACGAAAACGGCAACATCAACCTGCCGCTGATCAAATCGATTTTGACAGCGTGCAAGCGCCGGAAGCGTCTCCTGTTCGTGTACGGGGAAAACGACTATCTGTGGCAGGAGTTCCAGGAACACCTGACGCGCTTTGGATCCGACCGTTCGCGACTCCCATTCGAGCTGAAAACGATCCCGAAGGCCAACCACATTTTGACCGAGGCGTCGTGGCAGCAAGCGCTCTTCACATCCGTGTGCGACTGGTACAGCCGGATCGCCGGCGGTCAGGCTCACCGTCAGCCCGCATGATGCGCGTACGCACCCGGTGTTCGCTCGCGCTCCTCGGCGCTTTGGCCTGCTTTGTATCCGCCTGTTCTGGAGCGTCAGAGACCAATCCTATGAATCACTCGCAGTCATCGTCTGTCGGCCGTCCGGAATGGGATGCGGCGAGATCCCGCACGGTCTTTTTCGCGCATCAATCGGTAGGGGAGAACATCCTCGACGGACTGCGTCATCTTGCGTCAGCCGAAGGCTATCCGGCGATGACCGTGGTGGAAACCGGTGCGGCGCTGGCGACAGGGCCGGCGCTGTGGCACGAGAAAGTCGGTCAGAACGGCGATCCGATGTCGAAGATCAATGGGTTCACCGGCGCGCTCAACGCGGGTGCGGGGGCTCGGGCCGACATCGCGCTGATGAAGTTCTGTTTCTGGGACATCCAGAAGGACACTGACGTCAAGTCGGTCTTCTCGGCGTACAAGGACGCCATGACCCACGTGTCCCGCCAGTTTCCCAACTTGACCCTTGTCCATACCACAGTGCCGCTGGTTGTGGAGGACACGGACTGGAAGGCATCGGTTCGACGGTTACTGGGTATGCCGGTTCCGACCGATCTGGACAATGCAGCGCGCGAAGAGTTGAACAAGATGATTCGACAGGAATACGGCTCGCGAGCTGGGTTGTTCGACATCGCGGCACTCGAGCAGCAGACACCCGCGCGCGCCGGTGTGCCCTATCTGGCGGCCGCGTACAGCTCTGACGGCGCGCATTTGAACGATGCCGGCCGTCGCGTGGTCGCCGCCGGCTTGGTGAAGAGCCTGGCGGCCGTTTCCTCCCGCGTCGATGCGGGCACCCGATGAGGACCCCAGTGGAGGACCGTCGTATTCACGTGATGCAAGCCACCTTCGGCATGAGCATCGGTGGCATGGAACGTGTTATCGCCGACTTGTGCCGCTACGTCGATCCCGAGCGCTACCGGTTCACGGTGTGCTGTCTGAGTGTTCGCGGGCCGTTGGCCGACGAAGTGGAAGCCGACGGCATCCCAGTCATTTACTGCGAGAACCAGACGCGGTTCGGCAAGTACATGCGCGGCTTCGAGCTTGGACGTCTGTTGCGACGCGAGCGTGTGGACATTGTGCACACGCACAATACGACGGCGTTTATCGACGGGCTGATTGGCGCACGCCTCGCCGGAGTGCCGATCATGGTCCATACCGATCACTGCAAGAACTACCCGATCGAACGGCGATGGATGATGGCGGAGAACGTCGCCTCGCGGCTCGTTGACAAAGTGGTCGCTGTGTCGAATCACACGCGCGAGGAATTGCTGCATTACGAGGGGCTGTCGCCCGACAAGGTCGCCGTCATTCACAACGGCATCAACCCGCGTCCGCCCATCGGCCCTGCCGGCGTCGCCGCGCTGCGCCGCGAGTTCGGCTTTGCGCCGGATCAGTTCGTCGTCGGTACCGTAGGCCGGCTCGAACCGCAGAAGGGGCTGGACCTGTTGCTCGCGTCCGTGCCGGTCGTGGCGGCCGCACATCCCAGTGCGCGATTCATGATCGTCGGGGGCGGCTCGCTGGAAGCCGAGCTCACGGAGCAGGCGCGTGCGCTGGGCATCCTCGATCGCGTGATCTTCACTGGCTGGCGCACTGACGCGGTGGCGTTGATGGAGATGTTCGACTGCTTCGTCCAGTCGTCGAACTTCGAAGGCCTGCCGATGGTGCTGCTCGAGGCGATGTCGCTCGCCAAGCCGATTATCGCCTGCGCCGTCGGCGGTGTGCCCGAGGTCGTCGAGCACGAGCACACCGGTTTGATTGTGCACACGCGGAGTCCGAAGGACTTTGGACACGCGGTGACGCGCCTGATCAGCGACCGTGAGCTCACGACGCGGTTTGGCCGACATGCGCGGTCACGCTACGAAGAGCGATACACCGCGCAGGCCATGGCGTCCGCCTATCAACAGCTCTACGAGCAGTTCCTCGATGAGAAGAAGGTGCAGGCAGCATGAGCGAGTCGGCCAAGACACGACACATCAAGGACTTCTTCGACGAGGACTCCAAGCAGTATCTCGACGAGCGCTACCCGTCGATTCCGACGACGTGTGATCAGTTCTCCTATCTGGTGCGAAAGCAGTACGTCCTCGAGATGCTGGATGCCATCGGTCATGGCGGCCGTGTGCTCGACATCGGCTGCGGACCTGCGGTGTACACCCGCGACCTCGTCGAGCGCGGGTGGAATGTCTACGGCATGGATATCTCGACCGGCATGCTCGAAACCGCTGTGCGACTGGCGCGTACGCTGCCACGTCGCGTGAAGTTCGCCGCGGCTCATGCGACGCACCTGCCGTATCAAGAGGGGGCCTTCGACGCTGTCATGTGTATCGGCGTCGTGTCGTATGTGACTGACGTGCCAGCCTTGTTGCGCGAAGTGCGACGGATGCTCCGGCCTGGCGGCCAGGCGGTCTTTCAGATCTCCAACGCGCTGTCTGTCTCCGAGATCGATCTCCGCGTGCGCAGAGGGATCGGCCGGATGATGCCGCGCCGCCGCGATCTCGATGCGCACGATCGGTTTCGCGCAAACGTCATGTTGAACCCCTATACTCCGGCGACGTTCGATCGCTGGTGTGAGGACGCGCTGCTCGAAAGGCGCGACTTCCGATTCTTCGATTTTCGTCCACCACTGGTGATCGATCGGCTCGCACCGAAACTCTCGCTCGGCGTCGGCCGGGCGCTCGAGGCGTTGAGTCGGTCGCGGGTATCGACGGGAATGGCGGCCGGATATCTGGTACGCGTTTCGCGGGGAACGCTGCAATGAGTTCAGTGATTGGAACAAAACCGTCGCCGGTCTCGGAGACCCGCGCCCGGGAGGTCGTGGGCTCGCCGGCGCGCATCCTTTATGTCGAGCAGAACATCGACGGGACTGTAGGCGGGTCGTACCGCTCGCTGCTGTTCCTGCTGCGAGGTCTCGATCGGCGTGCGTATCGACCGATTGTCACGTTCTACCGCCAGCACGAGCTGCTCAGCGCGTACAGGGATGCCGGCTGCGAGACGATCCTGCTCGCGTATCCTCGCTTCTTCGACCTGGTGACTCCGCTCGCCGAAAAGGGCGTGCTGGGCAGCGTGTTGAAGCCGTTTGCGAAGGTGGTGCAGAAGACCCTGAACCTCACCATGTACACGGTCATGGTGCTGCGCCACGCCTCGCTGCTGATCTTTAAACGCATTGATATCCTGCATTTGAACAACGGCGTGACGGTCGGTCACGAATTTCTGATACCAGCCAAGTTGCTCGGCCGGGGCGTGATCATCCACCAGCGAGGCATCACGCCCGTTAAACGATGGTACGTCTGGCTGGCGCGTCGCGCCGATCATGTCATCTGCGTGTCAGAGGCCGCGCGCGAAAACCTTCTCGAACACGGGTTGTGGCCGGACAAGACGACCGCCATACACAACGGGATGGATCCGGATGCGCTCCGGCGTCAGATCAAGCGGGATGTGGCCACAGTGCGCGAATCGATCGGCATTCGGCCCGACGAGCTGATCGTCGGCCTGGCTGGCATGATCCGGGTGTGGAAGGGGCAGATGGTGCTGGTCAAGGCGATGGCACTACTGAAGAAAACTCATCCGCAGTTGCGTGCGGTGATCATGGGTGGCATCGCGGATCAGCACAAAGACGATGTCGACTACCTCAACGAGATCAAGGACTACATCCGTGAGCATGGCCTTGACCAGTCTGTGCTCCTGTTGGACTATCAGTCCAATGCGCCTGAGTATCTGCAGATCTTCGACATCATGGTGCACACGGCAATCGATCCGGAGCCGTTCAGCCGCGTGGTGATCGAAGGGATGGCGCTCGGCAGGCCCATCGTCGCATCGGCAACCGGAGGCACACCGGAAGCCATTGACCATGGCGTGTCCGGTCTTCTTGTGCCGGCCAACGATCCAGAAGCGCTTGCCTCGCAGATCGCATTGCTCGCCGACAACCCTGACATGCGCGATTCTTTGGGACGCGGCGCCGTGGAGAAGCTGGAACGGCGTTTTCATATCCGCAGCCACGTGGCAAGAACCGAAGCGATCTACGCCGGCCTTTTGGGAGGCAAAGAGCACTCGTGAGCAGCTTCGATCGCTCGTTGCCTCGTCAGTGGTCGCGACCAGGATCGGCCGGAGAGACCGGCAGAAGTCCGCTCGCTCGTCCCGCCGTGGCGGGCAGCCACGCGCGTTCCGCACGTACGGCAGGACTCGCCGCAGAACCGGACCTGACGTGGCCGTTCGTGATCGTCCTGGTGTATTTCTTCGTCGACTTCGCTCGTCCACAGAGCTGGTTACCGCCTCTCGGACTTCTGAAGCCTGGGGTCATCGCACTTGGCGGCGGTCTGCTGACACTCCTCGCCCGACGCGAGCTGTTGTATTTCCCCACACGCGCCAAGCTCATGGGAGCATTCCTGGTACTGATGGCGATTGGGACGCCGTTCGCGACCAATCGCTATTGGGCCTTCCTGGCCACCAAGGACTTCGGGTTGTTCCTCTTCGGAGCCGTGGTTCCGTTGATGAGCTTTGTGAATACCTACAGCCGGCTCCAAAGACTGATCAGTGCCGTAATCCTGATTCACGTTCCACTGGCGCTGTACGGGATCACGCATAGCGGCTTTGGTATCGGTTCCTTTCTCGGCGACGAGAACGATTTCTGTCTCGCGGTCAACATCATCGTCCCCTACGTGTTCTTCTCGTTCTATTTCACTCAGGGTGGGCTGCGTCGTTTCTCGTTGCTGATGATTCTCGGCCTGCTGCTGCTCGCAATCACCTCGACGCTCTCGCGCGGAGGTTTTCTCGGACTGATCGCGGTCGGCGTGTACTGCTGGATGGCGTCGTCCCGGAAGCTGGCCTCGCTGCTGCTGATTGCGGTCGTCTCGCTTCCTGTGCTGGCCCTCGTTCCACAGTCGTACTGGAACGAAATGAAGACCATCCAGACCGCAACCGAGAACGACGACACGGGTGCGCAGCGGCTGTACTACTGGAACATCGCGTGGGAGATGTTCAAGGACCACCCGATTGTCGGTGTCGGGCCGACGAACTATCAGTACAACTCGTTCGAGTACGAATCGCCCGATCAGCAGGCTAAGGGGTTGAACGTGTGGGGCCGCGCCGCACACTCCTTGTATTTCACGTTGTTGGCCGAGCTGGGCATCGTCGGCGTCGTCCTCGTGGTGTCGCTCGTGATTTTCAACTTCCGCGAGAATCGGGCGGTCCGCCGACTCTACAAGGCGCTACAGGCCAGTGGCACAACGCCGCCGGATCGATTGCAACAGTTCTACATTCTCAACGTACTTACCCGAGCCAACGACGCCGCTATGGTCGCGTATCTGGTGACCGGCGCGTTTCTCTCCGTGCTCTATTACCCACACTTCTGGCTTCAGATTGGTATTGGTATCGCCATCAAGCGCGCGGCCGACAATCTGATGGCGGAAGAGTGCGTCCCCGTGCAGCGGCCCGCTCCTCCGGTCCGCGCGTGGTCACCGCGACCCGCGCGAGCGTGAGTGTAGTCGGGGGCGCAGGTCCCTTCTGATGAATCATCTGCCGGCACGTGAGCACCTGCGCTCTGCGTACGCACAGGTGCTGCAGGGCATTGGCGTCGTGGACCGCTCGCGCCGCGCTCTGCGCAACCGCTCACTCGTGCTGATGTATCACCGTGTGCTGGCTGATCACGAAGTGTCCCCAGAGATCAAGCCAGGGATGTACGTGACGTCTCATGCGTTCGAACGTCACCTCGCGTATCTGGCTGACAACCATGACGTGGTGGGGCTCGACGATTTGCACGAATGGTTGCACGGACGCCGGCAGTACTCCCGCATCCCCTGCGTCATCACCTTCGACGATGGCTGGGCCGACAACTACACGAATGCGTTCCCGCTGCTGAAGAAGTACGGGTTGTCGGCAACGATCTTTCTCATCACCGATGAGATCGGTACACCCGGCATGCTCACGTGGGCCCAGGTGCGCGAAATGGAAGCAGCCGGTGTCGATTTCGGCTCGCACACCGCCACGCATCCAGTCCTGACGACAACGGATGAACCACGGACACGCGACGAGCTCACACGATCGCGAGAGCGTTTACAGCGGGAGCTTCGGCGCCCGAGCCGGTGGTTCTGCTATCCCAAGGGCGCCTACAACGACCAGGCGTTGAAGATCGCGCGCGAGCTCTATGTCGGTGCCCTCAGCACGCGCGAGGGCCCGGTCGCACCTGGAGACGATCTGCATCATCTCCGCCGAATAGGCATCCACAACGACGTGACGCGCACGACGGCGCTGTTTGCCTGCCGGCTTGTGTCACTCGTGTGATGCGCATACTCCTCACCGACGGCGATCAGCGCTCCACGTTGGCTGCGGTGCGTGCGTTGGGGCGAGCAGGCTACGAGGTCTACGTCGCGGAGTCTTCGGCCGGCAGCCTCGCGTCACGATCGCGGCAGTGTCGTGGCACGGTGGTTTATCCGTCACCCTATGACAATGAGACCGGTTTCGTCGAGGCTCTCGTCGGTGCGGCGACGCGGCTCGATCTCCACCTCGTTCTGCCGATGACCGACATCACCAGCGCGGTGCTCGCGGAACGTCGCGCCGCGTTCGCGCCGCGGGTGCGTGTTGCGGTGCCGGACGCCGACACATTCTGGCGGGCGTCTGACAAGAACGCATTGCATCGCCTGGCCGACCAACTCGGAGTACCTACGCCGACAACGCACTACGTCGATCGTGGCGAGTTGACCGACATGTCCGGTATCCCGGTACCGTGTGTGATCAAGCCCGCTCGTTCGCGTGTGCGCACCGAGAGCGGTTGGGTCAAGACAGCGGTTCTGCGAGCGGATTCCGCGGACGAGGCCGCATCGCTTTTGAATGGCCGCCCGGAATTGCGCTACGGATGCATGATCCAACGCGTCGTCGAGGGCGATGGTGTCGGCCTCTTCGCGCTCTGCGACCGGGGCGAGCCGCGTCTGCTCTTTGCGCATCGCCGTCTGCGTGAGAAGCCGCCATGGGGCGGTGTCAGCGTCCTGCGTGAGGCGGTGGCGATCGATCCCGTGGCCGCCGACTATGCGACGCGCCTGCTTCGTGCGTTGTGTTGGCACGGCGTGGCGATGGTGGAGTTCAAGCGCGATCGCGTGACTCGTGTGCCAATCCTGATGGAAGTCAACGCCAGGTTCTGGGGCTCATTACAGTTGGCGATCGATGCGGGCGTGAATTTTCCAGTCGAGGCCGTGAAGCTGTGGCTCGGGGAACCGATCGCGACGCAGACCGCGTACCATGTGGGGGTACGGTCGCGTTGGCTGCTGGGCGATCTCGATCACCTGCTGTTGCGAGTGTTCGGGAACGGACCGGCGCCTCCGGACGCTCCGGCGCTCCCGGCATTGCTCTTCGATTTCTGCCGTTTTCTGCGTCGCGACACCCGCTTCGAAGTCGAGTCGTGGAGCGATCCAGGTCCATCGCTCTATGAGATCCGCACGTATGCCAGCAACCTATTCCGAACGCTCGGTCGAGCCAATCACTGAGCGTCCGGCGCACGCAGCTGCCGATCAGCAGCCGGCGCGGCTGCTGTACCTGCGAGACACGCTCACCGTGTGCGGTCCTGGCAAAACCATTCTGAATACCTGGAAGACCATCGATCGTAATCGGTATCAGCTGACCATCGTTGCCACCCGTCCCGAACCTGGTGGCCGCAACGCGCTGATCGATGCCGCCCTTGCGCAGCACGCGACAGCGATCCCGATGCCGATCGGACGCGGTATCGACTTGATCGCCGTGGCGCGGGTCGTTCGGCTGCTCCGCGAACATCGCATCGACGTCCTCCAGACACACGATGCGCAGACGCGACGGATTGGTGTGATTGCTGCGGCGCTGACCGGCGTGCGGCACATCACGTCCGTGCACGGCTGGATTTTCAACGATCGCAAGGAGCGTGCGGCGAAGTGGCTTGATGCGAGACTCATTCGGCAGGCGGACGCGGTCATCGCAGTGTCCGATCGCCTGAAGCAGGAACTCGAAGCTGCGGGCGTGCCGCCGCAGCGGATCACCGTGCTGCGCAATGCCATTCTGCTTCGCGACTACGCGGTCGCCGGCACAGCCTCGTCGGTGCGCAGGGAGTTCGGCATCCGCGACGACCAGCCAGTGGTCTCAATCGTCGGACGACTCAGCCTGGAGAAGGGCCACGAGACATTTCTTCAGGCCGCGTCATCGATCGCGAAATCACATCCCGATCTCCGCTGTCTCATCGTCGGCGACGGCCCGCTGGAGCACACGCTGCGACAGCGTGTGCAGGCGCTCGGCCTCACAACACAGGTGGTGTTCACCGGTCATCGCAGTCAATTGGCCGATATCTATGCGGCGACCGATGTGCTCGTGATCAGCTCGTTGACCGAGGGCATTCCCAACGTGCTGCTCGAGGCGTTTGCGCACGGCAAGCCTGCTGTGGCGACGTCGGTCGGAGGAGTCCCGGAAGTGCTCGAGGAGGGTCGCACCGGATGGCTCGTCGACGTCGGCGATCACGAGGCGATTGCCAGACATGTGGTGCGTTTGCTGGATGCGCCAGAGCTCAGGGCGAAGATGGGTGCCACGGCCCGGGCGACCATCGAGCAGCAATTCAGTTTCGAGAACCGGACGAAGGCGTTGGAGACGCTGTACGACCGGATCACCCATGCACGTTGAGCCGTCGATCTCCGTCATCATTCCGGCGCACAACGACGGGAAACATCTCGCGCGGCTCCTGCCGGTGTTGGTGCGCGGCTTTACCACGCACCGCATCGTGGCGCAGGTCATTGTCGTCGCCAATGGTGGCGTTCAGGACGGCACGCCGCGCATTTGCGCCGAACATGGCGCCACCTGTCTTGCGCACGACCACTCGCTCACGCCCGCTGCCGCACGCAACATCGGCGCTGCATCGGCAGTGGGCAGCTGGCTCGCGTTCCTCGATGCCGACGTCGAGCCGATCGATATCTGGTTCGCGACTGTGCGACGACTCATGGATTCAGGTGATGCGCAACTCGCCGCCGGATGGGAAGTGCTTGTCCCAACCGATGCCGGATGGCTGTCCCATGCGTGGCAGCACGTGCGAATGGCGGCTGCGCGCACCCAGCGCTATATCAACACCGGCAACCTGCTGATCGCCCGGCCACTCTTCGAGAAGGCCGGTGGTTTCGATGCCGAGCGAGTGGCTGGAGAAGATGCCGAGTTCGGGGAACGTATTCTCGCCGTTGACGGAAAGCAGATCTTCGATCCGGGGCTCGCCGCACTGCATCATGGTGAGCCGCGCGGCGTCGCCGACTTCTTCCGTCGTCAGCTGTTTCATGCCGAACCGCTGCGCGAAGTACTGAGGGCGATCGGTTCGCCGCTGAATGTGGCCATCGCGGCGATTCTCGCGACGACGATCCTCGGCTGCGTGAGCGTATTGGTGCTGTGGCCGTCTGCGCGTGGCTACGCAATGCTGATGGCCATGCTCGGCCCCGCTGTGCTGCTCCTCGCCGCGGTGGCCAAGGCCGCCGCTGGCTGGCGATCATCGATACCGTTACCCGAATTCGGCCGCATGGTCGCGGCATCCGCCGTGATGCTCGCGGCGCGGACCGTGGGAACCGTCTGGCAACTGCGCACCTGGCGCTCGTAGGACGACAATATGAAATGCGTGTGCGGCACCGACATGCGGCTACTTCAACACAACATCCATCTCTGCTCGTCCTGCGGCCGTGCCAGATGGGGTGACACGAACATCTCTTTCGGCGCCATCATCTTGATTGGGGTGGTGACAATTGTGCTGCTGATTGTCCTTGGGATCGTCGGGAACGAGGGCGCGCAGTTCCGCAACTAGGCGCGTCTAACGTCAGCAATCGAACACTGTGCTGATTCGCAATATCTTCTCGAACTGGGCGAGCGTCGCCGTCAATCTGGCGGTCGCCTTTCTGCTGTCGCCGTTCCTGGTGCATTCGCTCGGCGACAGTGCATACGGCCTGTGGGTGCTGGTGCTGTCAGTCACCGGCTATATGGGGCTTCTCGATACCGGCTTGCGGGTATCCATCGTCAAGCACACGGCCGAATGCAACGCCCGTGGCGACACCGAAGAACTGAATCGGGTTCTTCATACCGGCCTGACGCTGTACGGGAGTCTCAGTCTCATCGTGGTGCTGCTGTCGTTCGTTGCATCGATGTATTTCGACAGCATCTTTACCGTGCCCGCGACGGACGTCTCGACCGGTCGCGGGCTGGTGATCATCGCGGGCATCAATGTCGCACTCAGCCTCCCTCTGGGCGTACTCGGCGGTCTACTCGCGGGTCTTCAGCGATATGACCTGCTCAACGTAGCCTCGGTGATCGTGCTTCTCGCGCGCACGGCGCTGGTGGTTGCGGCAGTGAGTACCGGTTTTGGTGTCGTTGCGCTCGGGTGGATTCACGTCGCGTCGCAGGTACTGACGGCCGTCGTGTTTCTGCGAATGGCCAAGCTGCAGTTTCCCGCCCTCGATCTCGGCTTCCACCGCTTCCATGAGTTCAATCGCGCGACGATGAGAGGTTTGTACGCGTACAGCGGCTACATCGTCCTGAACAACGTGGCGATGTTTCTGATGTTCTACAGCGGGGAAGTGTTGATCGGAATGTTCATCGGAACGGCTGCGGTGACCTCGTACGCGATTGCACGGAGTCTCGTTCAGTACTTATCCACGATCGTGGGCTCGATGACGCAGGTATTCCATCCGTATGCCAGCGATCAACACGAGCGGGGTAATGCGGCCGCCCTTCGCGATGTGCTGGTGGTTGGCACCAAGACCTCTCTCCTGATCACGTTACCGGTAGGTGTCGCGCGGCTGATCGTCGGACCAGCGTTCATCGGCTTGTGGATGGGGCCGCAGTATGGGCGCTCGGCTGGAATGATGCTCGCGGTGTTGACGCTGGCGCAGGTGGTCTGGCTCTCGCAATCGACGGCCGGCAATGTCCTGTTGGGTATCGGCAAGCATAGGGTCATTGCGATTGGTACGCTCGCTGCCGGTGTCGGGGCAATTGTCGCGTCCCTCGCCCTCGTCCCCGCATTTGGCAGTGAGGGTGTCGCCGCCGGACCACTTCTGCCGATTCTCGTCTGGGCCGCGGTGCTGCCGGTGACGACGGCCCGCGCCGTCAACATGACGCTAGGCGATTACTTCAAGCACGCCTACGCCGGGCCGCTGGCTGCAGTGGTGCCCTTTGCCGCCGTGTTGTTCTGGGTGTCGCGCACGTGGCCGGCGTCGAACCTCCTGACGTTCGCCCTGCAGGTCCTGCTCTGCCTCACGACCTTCGTGCCCGCGGCATACTTTCTTGCGTTCGGCCAGGCCGAGCGTCAGCGCTGGATCGCGCGGGTGCGTGCCATGCGACAGGTTCCCGAACCGGCCAGCGTCGGTCCGCGCGATGTGATTCGATGAGCACGGAGCCAAGTCAGCCGCTGCCACCATATCGAGTCATACGTCAGCGGCTTCGCCAGACGGCGGCATTTGTATGGCATCGCACGCGGGCCGCGTTCGAGGGATCGTTGCATCCCTGGCGCCGGCGCCGCGCGCTGGACCAGATTGCCCGAGTGCAACCACGCAGTGTCCTGATGGTGTGCCTGGGCAACATTTGCCGCAGCCCGTACGCGGCGACCGCGTTGGCGAGCAGTCTGAACGGGCAAAAACTGCAGGTGACCTCAGGCGGCTTTATCGGCCCCGATCGCGCGTCCCCTACGCATGCGCAAAAGGCGGCCGCGGCGTTGGGTGTAGACCTCTCGACACATCGCTCCCGCGTCGTGGACGCGGCAATCCTGAACGCTCACGAGCTTGTGGTGGTGATGGAACCGGCACAAGGGCGAACGCTCTCTCGTCAGCATGGCGTGCCTGCCGATCGCATTCTCGTACTCGGCGATCTCGATCCGGAGCCGATCCCATCACGGACGATCCCTGACCCGTACGGGAAATCAGAAGCGACGTTCCTCGAGTGCTATCGGCGTATCAATCGCTGTATCGACACGCTTCGGGGCGCGTTGCCCGCTCCCAACTAGATCCAGCCCTTCCACCAGTAGTAGACCAGCCCGCCATATTCGTGCATCAACGTGCCGACGCGCTCGACGCGCAGCGGTGCAGTCGCGCCGCCAACCTTCCAGAGCAGTGTTTGCGCAGGCGTGACGGTCAAGCCCTGTTTGCGAAACGCAAGTGATGCGCGCTTCACGTGGCTCGCATCGGTGATCAGGACAAGTCGTGTCCAGCCACGAGCCCGCGCCAACGCGGCGACGTGCACCGCGCTCTCGTGAGTGTTGTTCGATTGATCGTCGACGGTGATCGACTCGTGAGGTACTCCGCCTCGCGTCAGCAGATGCGTCATCGGCTGCAGCGCGGAGCCAGGGCGCGCGGGGCTCGGCGCGGCACCCGTGAGGACGACAATCGGGGCGAGGCGCTGCTGAAACAGTTCTACTGCGAGCAGCGACCGGTTCACGCCGGATTCGTTCAGCGTGCCGTCATCGAAGGCCCATGCCTCGAGCACCACGATGGCATCAGCGGGGCGTGGCAACGGCGTCGCCGGCACATACAGCGGTTGCGCGCACCACTCGGTGAGAGGCGTGTAGAGAATCAGCGCGAGTGCGACACCGTGGATGGCGGCGAGCAGCACGAGCACCCGAAGCCAGCGCGGGCCCCGCGATGCGTGTTGCGTGAAGCCTGAAAGCGACACCTGCGTCACATCATATTTCGTGTTGCACAGTAACTCGCGAGGCCGTACAAACGCGAAGGGCTGCGCGAGCGCAGCCCTTCAGTCGTTGTTCACGAGACTCGCCGGTCTGGCGAGGGATTGTGGCTACGAGCCGACGATGCGAACGTTGCTCGGGGCGGTCGGCGCGGAGCTGCCGCTGCTGCCACCCGAACCCGACGTGCCGCCAATCCAACCCTGCGTGCTCACGGCGACTGAGTCGAACCACGTTTGCATCGTGAGGCCGAGGCTCGAGGGATAGCTGTACGCGTTGTAGGTCGTGTCCAGCTTGATGTAGGACACATTCGCACCGGTATTCAGGTTGGAGATGCTGCCTCCGCGCCCGGCTTCGGCCGTGAGGTTGAGCAATCGTCCATCGAGCTTCGCCTGGACAGATCCGTTCGAACCCGACACGATGCGGATCTCGCACAGGTGCCACACACCCGGGCTCATGTCCGTCGACGTATCCGAAAACACGGTGTCGGACGGAATCACGTGGATCGCCACTCGACCCGTGCCACCGTTGCCGTTCCCGCGAACGTTGAAGTAGACGTCCTGCGACGACGACTGGTCGCCGAAGATCGCGATCTTGTGGTCGCTGCTCGCCCAACGCCAGTTGTTCGAGTATTTAACGTACCAGCGAGCGTAGGTGGTGGTTCGGGCGCCACCAAGACTCTGAATGATTCGGAAGTCGGGACCGTTCTGCGTCCCGTCGGGACGGAAGTTGACCTGCAGCGACCGGTTGCCGTCGTGCCTCTCCGCCGACGTTACTTCTGCGACCACCGGCGAGGTGCACGTGGAGCTAGGACCGTAGTCATCCCAGCCGGCTCCGTCGAGCAGGATTTGCAGACCGCATCCGAGCGACGTCTGACTCTCCCACCCGTTCTCAAAGATGAGCGCCACGGACTGGGCGTTCAGATTAATGCTGGATGCGCCGAGAAACCCAACACCCAGTACAATCGCAGCACGCCGTAGATTCTTCAAAATCATTTTGGTTGAACTCCGGGAAACCTTGGAACAGCGAGCCACACTTTGCGCTCGCCTAGTGCCCATTAAGAGTAGCAACCGGCATACCACCCAGATGTGTAATCGCGCGGTCACGACCGACATCGCTCTAACTCGTTGCCCAGCTTATACCTCGGGCTATGAGAAAGGCGCGAGCAGGGTTTCGGTCCATCGGATTGGCGCTATCGGAGCGCCAAATGGACGTCGGACTTCGTGTGTCAATTACACGTGTGTCGGGTTCGCAAGCGATTCGGCCGGTCATCGGTGCGGCCGTATGAAGTTTCGCGCACGTGCGCCTCGCCCCTATATCCTTGACAGCCGCGTACGCCGCACCATACGCTGCATTTCCTCCCTCGCTCCACTGGCCGAGGCCGACCCCCGGTGACAATGGATTGGAAGAAGGCCTTCAGGCGGACGCTAGAAGACCCGCGGCTTGCCTTTGATACCGCCCGCGGATTATTGCGCGGGCACTACTACCGGCTGAAATTCCGGCTGCTCGGACGGCAGGTCGTCATCGGCCGCTTCTTTCGGGTGATCGGCCCTCTCGATATCCGCGGCCCTGGCAGAGTTGAGTTCGGTGACTATTGCACTGTGTACTCGTCCCGTCTGAGGCCGACCACCCCATATACCCATTCGCCGTCCGCAGTCATACGGTTTGGCAATAGGGTAATGCTGACGCGTACACGGCTGGGCTGTGAGAACCGGATCGAGGTCGCCGATGATGCCGGCCTCGCAGAGGCCTGGATAATGGACTCGGATTTCCACGCCGTCGAGCCGTCGGCCGAGGGACCGCGCTATAACACGAAGGGCGTGTCAAAGCCTGTCTTCATTGGTCCAAACGCGTGGATTGGCGCGGGGTCGATGGTACTGAAGGGTGTGCGCGTCGGCGCCAACTCGATCGTCGGAGCTGGTGCTGTGGTTGCGTCCAACGTTCCTCCGGATACGGTTGTGTTTGGCAATCCGGCCCGCGTGGTGTGGCGGTTGCGCCGCGCCCCCTCGCAGGCCACAAGCGAGCAAGCCGCGCCATCCTCCTCAGCAACGCCCTAGACGACGAACGGATTCGCATGGATTTCGGCTGGACCGACGAGCAGAAGCAACTGCGTGAAGCTGTTATCGCTTTCGCGCGCCAGACCCTCAACCACGATTTCGACGCTCGAGAGAAGGCCGGCGAATTTTCGCGCCAGTTGTGGCAGGAGTGCGCCCGCTTCGGCATTCAAGGCATGCCGATGCCCGAGGAGTTCGGAGGATCCGGCCACGATGTCATGACCACGATGATGGTCATGGAAGCGCTGGGATATGCGTGTGTCGATCAGGGCCTCCTCTTTTGCCTGCACGCGCACATGTGGGCGATCGAAACACCGCTGGTGCGCTTCGGCACCGACGAGCAGAAGAAGCGCTTCCTCCCCGGGCTGTGTGACGGCTCGATCATCGGCGCCCACGCGATGTCCGAGCCGGACTCAGGAACGGATGCATTCGCGCTCCGAACCACGGCGCTCGCGAAAGGCGATCGTTATGTGTTGAATGGATCGAAGACCTTCGTCACCAACGCCCCGGTGGCGGATTTGTTCCTGGTGTTCGCCACTGTCGACCGAAACAAAGGGATGTGGGGCATCACCGGATTTCTCGTCGAGAAGGGCACCAAGGGTCTCACCGTCGGCCGCAAACTCGAGAAGCTTGGTCTCACCACATCGCCGACCTCGGAAGTGTTCCTCGAGGACTGCGAGATTCCGGCGGAGAATCGTCTCGGTCGAATAGGACAAGGCTCGGCGATCTTCAATCACTCGATGGCGTGGGAGCGAAGCTGCATCCTTGGCAGCACCGTCGGGACGATGGAACGTGAGCTGGAGATGTGCGTGGAGTATGCGCGCACGCGAAAACAGTTTGGCAAGCCGATCGGGAACTTCCAGCTGGTTGCGGCCAAGCTCGCCGACATGAAGGTGCGCCTCGAGACCTCGCGCATGATGCTCTATCGCGCGGCGTGGGCCCATGGCCGCGGCGAGCCGAACGCACTCGAAGGCGCGATGGCCAAGTTGACGATCAGCGATGCGGCAGTGGCATCGGCGCTAGACGCCATCCAGATCCACGGCGGCTACGGCTACATGCGCGAGTATCAGGTGGAGCGCCACCTTCGCGACAACGTCGCATCGCGACTCTACTCGGGTACGTCAGAAATTCAGCGCCTGATCGTCGCGCGTCACCTTGGGTTGACACCATGAGTTTTCTCCTCTGGCACGGCCTCCGAGACAGCGTCCGCAGATATCCCGATCGACCGGCGGTGCAGTGGCGCAGCGAGAGACTCACGTATCGTGAGCTCGACGAGATCAGCAACGCGATCGCAGCGACGCTGACGGCGCACGGAATCGGACGCGGCCACCGCGTTGGCCTGTACACACCGAAGAGTCACAAGAGCATCGCCGCCATGCTCGGCATTTCGAAGGCCGGCGCGGCATACGTGCCGGTCGATCCGCACGCTCCGGCGCTCCGGGCCTCGTACATCCTCGGCGACTGCGGAGTGTCAGCGGTCGTCGCGAGCGGCGAACGGCTGACGGCGCTGCACGAGCATCAGTCCGCGCTGACGACACTGAAGCTTGCGTTTGTGACCGATGATGCCGCGGTCGCGACACCGCCATGGGAAATACAACCGTGGAGCACGCTGACGCCCACTGCGGATGGGGCATGGCCTGCGGGCGTTGAAACCGATCCGGCGTATTTGCTCTACACATCCGGATCGACCGGCAAACCGAAGGGCGTGATCATCACGCATCGAAACGCGTTGACGTTCATCGATTGGGGAGTCGAGACGTTCGCGGTCGGCGCCGAGGATCGTCTCTCCAACCACGCGCCGTTTCACTTCGACCTGTCGGTGTTCGACGTCTATGTCGCGCTCGCCTCCGGCGCGTGCGTCGTCATGGTCCCTGACCAGGTGGCGATGTTTCCCGGAGCGCTGGCGAAGTG
>JBKPRH010000142.1:0-5799 GCA_046765795.1 Acidobacteriota bacterium
GAGCATGAGCACACGTCCTGGCGCGTCGGCGAGACCCGTCGCCAGGAGGGGCAGCGCGATTGCGCCAATGGCCAGCAGGATTCCGCGCAGCACGAGGCGGCCGGCGAGCACCGTGGACAGAAGGCGCGCCGTGCCCTTCAACTCGAGACTGTCCGAGGCCACCGATCGGAAGAAGCGCAGGGCGAACACGGTCGCTTGCGCGCCGGCCATCGACGCTGCGGCGATCGCCAGCCAGCGGCTCGGACCAGCGACGGCCGCTGCCGCGAACAACGGTCCGAGAATCGCTGCGGTCAGGTTGAACTGCAAGAGCGTGTATCGCGTGTTCCAGGCCGGGCGAGCGGGCACGCGATAGATACATGCACTGGCCGTCACGCCGGCGGCGCCAAGAAGCACGGTGAGTCCACCGACCCAGATGCTGCCGGGCAGTTGCAGCCAGAGGAGACCCGCATACACGGCCGCGACATGCGAGAACGCGGCAAACGCGAGGACCTCTCGACTGAGCCACGACCGCCGCCACATCCGCAGCGCACGATACGCGTGCGCTGGACGACCGAGATGGAACGTCGCTGCGGCAAGCGCGAGTCCGCCGACGCCCAGCGAGACGAGCGCGGCCAGACCCAAACGCGTGTCGCCAAGTAACTGCAATACCCAGATCGCGGCGAACGCGCCGACTGACAGCTGGGTGAGGACGGTCATGAGAATGAGCGACCAGTGCGCGTGCTCGGGCGTGACATGCGTGATGTCACGAGGCCGCGCGTTTGGTGGCAGCGAGTCGGGCGGCGTGATGCGTGTCGTTGACAGGCTTCCGTCGGCTGAGGGCAGGCCGAGCGTCGCGGCGTTCGATTCAACTGAATCACGCCACTCGGCGACATTGACGATCTCGATGGCGAGTGCGCCCTCAGGGCACGCACTCACGCAGGCCGGTGATTGGCCCAGCGACAATCGGCCGTGGCACATGTCGCACTTGCCGACGACCCCGCGTTCGGGGTTGTACTGCGGCACGCCATACGAACAGTTCCACGTGCAGTACTGACAGCCGATGCACGCATCGGCGCTGTGACGCACGATGCCAGTGATCGGATCTTTGGTGTAGGCGTCGACCGGACACCCCTGCAGACACGTCGGCTCGAGGCAATGGTTGCAGCCCATCGAGAGATACGAGCGGCTCGTCGATGGAAACCATCCGCCCTCGATTTCACCAACGCGGCGCCAGTTGATCTCTGCGGGATTGCCGTTCTGCTCGTTGCAGGCGACGACGCAGCACTTGCAGCCGATGCACTTCCCCATGTCCACGTGGAAGCGGTACTGTTCGCCGGCGCCTGGCGCGCGATCGGGCATGCGCTCGCCTTCGTGGCTGCGGCGCGTCATCGGCGCACGTGCCTGCTCGGTCTTGATCCACTCGAGCAGCGGCAGCTCGGACGGTGCAGTGTCGGTGCTGCGACGCAGCATCGGCGTAGTCACGGGTATCGACGCCATCCAGTTGGACCTGAGTCACCACTCATGCATTCACCGCGCCGGACAGGGACGCGTGACGCATGTCACAACCGCGCACGCACACGCGTGCGATCGAGATGCAGTGGAAACGGCGCGCTGAAACGCTCGCTGCTACACGGAACGAGCTCGGCGCCTGGAGACGTGGCCAGCGAACTGGCGTGAGTGCCGCGCGCTGCCGGGCGCGGGGCACGCATCGAAGATACACGTCGAACACCGGTTCAACAAGAGGGAGTCAGGCGACGAACGTGTTGCTCATTCCAAGTGATTCGACATTTTTGAATGAGCAGGTGTGACAGCACCTAAGTGATAGACAGCATTGGGCCGCATCTGCCAAAACACGCGTCTCACGCGTGACACCGCGACACGACAACTGTGTCGACAACGCGCGAACTGCGTCGCAATCACAATGATTCGCGATCGCGCCGTGCATACAGACACAAATGTGAGATGCGATCGCTCGCACAACAGTGTTGTCGCCAACCTAAGTGAACCCGAGAGCCGAGAGAACCGACAGAACAACAACCTTCGGAACCAACTGAACCCACGGAACCCACGAAGCCGCGCAACGGAACGCCAATTGCTATCGCCGTCGACAACGGCCTTGAGGCCGAGTCGAAAAACTCAATAACGGGCCACGTCGCCTCCGTCATGTCGAAACAGTCGCTGTCAGCGCGTCGCTGATAGCCCGTTGTTCGGAAGGAGAAGACGTGTGATCCGTGCGTCGATCGTTCTTCTCGCACTCGTCATCGTGCCACTCAGCACGGCCAGTGCGCAGCAACAGACAGCGAACGCGCAGCAGCAAGTTGCCAGCGCGCAGCCACAAACATCCAGCGCTCCGCAGCCGGCGCAGACCGCCACTCCGTCACCTGCGTCCGCACAATTGCAGCCCGCGCCGGCGCCCAAGCCGCCATTTCCCAATCGCGCGAACAGCGTCATGCCGTCGTGGCTGCGTGTTCGCGGTGAGTTCCGCGAGCGCGTCGAAGGATTTGAGAACAGCGGCTTCACTGCCGATCGAGACGACGCCTACGCACTCAGTCGCGTGCGGCTGAACGCGACGATCACCGCGTCGAAGAGCCTGTCGTTTCAAGCCAACGTGCAGGACGCGCGCGTCGCGAACAAGGAGGTCGGCCCGACGACGGCGCCGTTCCGCGGTCCGTTCGATCTTCGTGCCGCGTTCGCCGACATCGGAGACGCCAAAGCACCAGTCGGCGCTCGACTCGGACGTCAGGAGCTCGCCTTCGGTGAGCAGCGTCTCCTTGGCCATCTTGCCTGGGTCAACACGGGCCGCACGTGGGACGCAGCGCGCGTGATCCTGCGCGCAAAAAGCTGGCAGGCCGACGTCTTCGGTGCGTCGCTGGTCCGCAGTCTTCCCGACGAGTTCGACAAGAGCGGCAATGGCAATCGCCTCGCCGGCGTGTATGCCTCCTCAGCCAAAGTGATTCCGCAAGCGGCGCTCGAGCCCTACGTCTTCTGGCGCCGCGACGTGAATCTCCGCAGCGAGTTGACCACGATCGGCAATCTCTCGCAGACAACGATGGGGATGCGCGTCGCGGGGAAGCTCCCGGCACGGCTCGACTACGGCGTGGAGATGGCGATGCAGCGCGGATCGCTCGCGGCAGACTCAGTGAACGCGTGGGCGGGACACTGGCAGATTCGCGAATCGCTGCCCGGAGCAGGCGCCGTCAAGCTGACCTCTGAATACAACTTCGCGACCGGCGACGACAACCCCACCGACGGCCGTCGTCAGACCTTCGACCAGCTCTATCCAACCGGACACGACAAGCTCGGCCTCGCCGATCAGGTCGGCTGGCGCAACGTTCATCACCTGCGCGAAGGATTCGAGTTCTCACCGATCAAGGCGACCCCGATCTCGCTGAACTATCACTCGTGGTGGCTCGCGGAGAAGACAGACGCGTTGTATGCCGCGAGCGGCGCGCTGCTCGCGCGTGTGGCCGGCGGCGCGGCGGACTCGCACGTCGGACAGGAGCTGGATGTTCAGGTCTCACGCGCGCTGACACCGCAGATTCAACTGGCCGCTGGTTACGCACACATGTTCACGGGCGCCTTCCTCAAGCAGGCGACTCCCGGTGCTTCCTACAGTGCTCCTTACGTGATGGTGACCTATGTCTTCCTCGCCGACAAATAACGCGACCGGTACGACTCGACGACAGTTCCTCACCGCAACGGCGACGACGGCCGGTGCGCTGCTCGCTGGTCTGCCATCGGGATGGGTCGGCAGCGTCTATGCCGACGACAGTCCCGAAACGAAGACGATCCGCTTCGGCATCATCGCGCTCACCGACTGCGCGCCGATCGTGATGGCCCATGAACTGGGCTACTTCAAGAAGTTCGGCATCGAGTCGGTGATCTCGAAGGAAGCGTCGTGGGCCGTCATCCGCGACAAGCTCTCGCTCGGCGAGAACCAGGCGACGCACATGCTGATCGGCATGCCGCTCGCCTCGACGATGGGCCTGGCGGGATCGCCGGTGAAGCCTATGGTGATCCCCTGGCTGCTCAATCGCAACGGCCAGGCGATCACGCTGAACAACAAGCTGAAAGCAGCTGGCGTCCGCACACCCGCGCAGATCAAACCGCTCGCCGATAAGGCGAAGGCGTCAGGCGAGCCGCTGACGTTTGCCATGACGTTCCCGCCGGGCACGCACGCGATGTGGATCCGCTACTGGCTCGCCTCGGGTGGAATCAATCCAGACAAGGACGTCAGCCTGATCACCATTCCGCCTGCGCAGATGGTGGCCAACATGAAGGTGGACAAGATGGACGGCTTCTGCGTGGGCGAGCCGTGGAATAACCGCGCCATCGAGGATGGCATCGGCTTCACCGTCATCACGACACAGCAGATGTGGAAAGACCATCCTGAGAAGGTGTGTGCGTTCACCGAAGAATTCGCGATGAAAAATCCGAAGACGGTGAAGGCAATCCTCAAGGCCCTTCACCTCGCAAGCGTGCATCTCGACGATCTGGGGAATCGCGCCAAGGCGGCGGAGGTCATCTCGCGGCCGACCTACATCAACTGCCCGCCGGCGATCATCCTGGAGCGGCTGCTCGGGAAGTATGAGTACGGCGACGGCCGCACGGAGCAGGACCCGAACTACATGATCTTCTCCCAGCGCAACTGCAACTACCCGCACCAGATCTACGGGAAGTGGTGGCTGACGCAGCTGCGGCGGTGGGGGCTCACCAAAGGCGCGCCCGACTATGAAGGAATTCCGAAGCGCGTGATCCGCTCGGACATCTACCTCGAGGCCATGAAGGAAATGGGCGTCGCGGTCAAGGTGGCTGAAGAGCAGAAGATCACGCTCTTCGACAACGTCTTCGACGGCAAAGACCCTGACAAGTACGCGCGTTCCTTCGCGATCAATAGCCTCGCGACCGGAGCGACTAGTTAGTGGTTGGTGGTGGTTGGTGGTGGTGGTCGTCACCACTAACCACTGACCACGAGCTATCAACCAACAAGGAGACTCTATTTGGCGAAACGCATCTTGCACCTGATCCTGCCGCTCGGTGGCATCGGCTTGGCTCTTCTGGTCTGGTGGGGCGCCAGCCAGCTCGTGTCGGATCTCCCATCACCAACCCGCACCTGGGAGGAGAGCAAGGTTTATATCCTCGAGCCATTCGCCAAACGCGGCGAGATGGATCAGGGCATCGTGCTGCTCGCTTACTACAGCCTGCTGCGCGTCGCGCGCGGGTTCCTGCTCGGCATCGCGATCGCCACCCCCATCGGCTTCCTGCTCGGTGTCTCGCCGACGCTGACCCGGATGTTCGATCCGATCATGCAGGTGCTGCGGCCGATCTCGCCGCTGGCCTGGCTGCCGCTTGGCCTCGTGCTTTTCCAGAAGTCAGAGCCCGCTGCGCTGTTCGCCATCGCGGTGTGTTCAATGTGGCCGACGGTCATCAACACGATGATGGGCGTACGCGCGATCCCGCAGGACTATTGGAACGTCGCCAAGGTGCTGCGACTGTCGAAATTCACGACCTTCACCAAGATCATCGTTCCGGCAACGCTGCCCTACATGTTCACTGGCTATCGGCTCAGCCTCGGCATCGCCTGGCTCGTCATCGTCGCCAGCGAGATGCTGACCGGCACGCCTGGCGTAGGCGGATTCCTCTGGCAGGAATACAACAGCCTGGTCTACGCGCACATCCTCCTGGCAATCGTGACGATCGGCCTGATTGGATTCACGCTCGATCGCCTGATGGCGATGGCCGAGCACAAGCTGCGGGCGGCATAGATGGCGTTTCTCGAAGCGCGGGAATTGTCCAAGTCCTTTTCGTCCGGCCAGGGAA
>JBKPRH010000143.1:0-3007 GCA_046765795.1 Acidobacteriota bacterium
TGAACTCCGATATCCCGGAGGCGCGACCGCTTACCCGTGCGTCAGTTGGGTGTTCCGCTCTCACCAACGTCCCCTGACCGCATCACACATTTCTCGGCAAAACGCCTGAATCGACCGGTTCCACCTGCGCGTTGAATCGACGGGCATGAAAGGTGCTCCAGAACCAGCTCGATGCAAATCGGATTAGGGCTGGTGATGTGTCTTCTGATCGCGGTAGTTCCGGCGTTCGCGCAATCGTCCGATGTGCCTGATGCGTCGAGTGCGTTGTCGCGCGTCACGTGTGTGGCGAACGGCGCTGAACGCACGTACTGCAGCGGCGACACGTCTGCCGGCGTCTTGTTGATCAAATCGAATGGACCCGCGGAATGTCTCCTTGGTCGAACCTGGGGCTACGACCAGCGAGGCGTCTGGGTCAGCGACGGCTGCAGTGGCGAGTTCGCCTTCAGCGCGCTGGTACAGCAGACGACGCCGCCCGATACCACTCCATCACCTCAGAACCCACGCGAGCCCACGCCACGCATCGAGACGTGGGGCGAGTTCGATCCGGGCGACGGCTTTCTCGTCGCGCGCACCAAGCTTGGCGAGCTGGCCGTCAGCGGCTATGGCCTGGTGCGGTTCATGGACCAGACGCCCGCCTCACAGACGTTCATCGATCACCTCGGAAACGAGCGCACCACTGACGGTCGCAACGACATATGGCCTCACCGCATCATCATCTATCTCAAAGGTTGGCTCGCCGACCCGAAGTTGATCTACACCGTGTTCTTCTGGACGGTGAACGCGACCGACCAGCGCGCCATCTTCATCAACCTGGGCTACCAGTTCAGCCGCAAGTTCAGCATCTACGCCGGTATTGCCGGAAACCCCGGTACACGCTCAATGCAAGGGTCACATCCGTATTGGCTCGGTCACGACCGTGTCATGGCCGACGAATTCTTCCGGCCTTACTTCGGATCAGGCGTCTGGGCGCAAGGCGAGCCATTCAAGGGGTTTTGGTACAACGCGATGATCGCCAACAGCAACAGTCAGCTCGGCGTCACGGCCGTCGAACTGGATCGTCGATACACAACGAGCGCCTCGGCGTGGTGGATGCCGACGACCAAGGAGTTCGGCCCGCGCGGCGGCTACGGCGACTACGAATGGCACGACAACGTCGCCACACGTTTCGGTGTCTCGACGACGCAGAGTCGTGAGCAGCGATATACCGACACGACGACCGGAGCCACGACGAACACCACGCTGAGACTCGCTGACAGCGTCAACGTGTTCGATCGCGGTGCGCTGGCTCCTGGCGTGACCATCGATCAGGTCGACTTCCGTATTTTGTCATTCGATGCCGGCGTGAAGTATCACGGCATCTTCCTGCAAACCGAGATCTACCACCGCTGGCTGGACAACTTCGTCGCCGACGGTGTGTTGCCCGTCAGCTCAATTCTCGATCGCGGCTACTACGTTCAGGGTGCTTTCTATCCGCTGCGCAAGAAGATCGAGGCCTACGCCGCGACCTCACAAATCTACGGCGACAAGGATGCCGGCTTCGGCAAGTCGTCCGAGTATCTCGCCGGCATGAATTACTACCCGTTCGATACACGCGACATCCGTCTCAACCTGCAGGTCATCGACGTCAATCGTTCGCCCGTCAGCAGCACGTTCGGCTACTACACCGCCGGTCAGGATGGCACGACGGTGGCGCTTGGATTCTCGGTCCTGTTCTGAGCGAAGGAGCACAGGGGAAAGAGCCGGCCATGAGAGGGAATCACGTTCTCCATCGCTTGTCGTTTGCGTTCGGTGCCGTCGCGTTGCTCTTCGTGTCGCTGCTCGCCGTCATCCGCGCGCAAAACTCGGCGCGCGGCGATGAGTTCAACGACTCGCACTTTCACCTGACCAACTACATCCAGCAGGGCATCGAGCCGCGCCAATTTCTCACGATCATGGGGAACCGCGTCTCACGATCCACGCTGTTCGGCATCCCGTTGCAACAGCACTGGTCGTATGCGAACTCCGGCGACTTCGCCCCGACCTACTACCTCCACAGCGACGCGCCGCTCTACTACTACTCGTTCACCGACGCCTACATCGCCAGCGTCTACCGCGCCTTGTCGAAGGACGAGCAGGCGCGCTTCGACCCGATGATCACGGGCTTCAATCCCGCTGACATGTACGGCGTCGATCACATCCGCCGTGTGCTGCAGACGTTTCCGGGCGTGTTCTCCGGCATCGGCGAGTTCACCATTCACAAGGAATTCGTCTCGGGCAAGATTCCGGGCGAAACCGCCAGCCTCACCAATCCTGCGCTCGATCGGATCCTCGACTTTGCTGCCGACGCCGGTCTCGCGGTCATCATCCACAACGACATCGACGTGCCCTTCGCGAAGACCGACGCCGAGCCGGTCTACCTGACGCAGATGAAGGCGCTCCTCAAGCGGCATCCGAAGACAACGATCATCTGGGCCCACATTGGCCTCGGGCGCATTGTGCATCCGGTGCGTATCTCGGCCGAGTCTGCAGAGCGCAATCCCACGCAAATGCAGATCGTCGAGTCGATGCTCACCGATCCTGCGTTCAGTCACGTCTCGTTCGACATCTCGTGGGACGAAGTCGCGAAGTATGCGGTGGCGACCCCTGAAGCGACGGCGCGAGTCGTCACGATTCTGAATCGCTACCCGGATCGATTCTTGTTCGGGACCGACACTGTCGCACCGTCGGGGCCGGAGCCGTACTACGCCGTCTTCGACATATGGGCGCCGGTATGGAAACAGCTGACGCCCGAGGCCAGCCTCAAAGTTCGCAAGACCAACTACGAGCGGATCTTCGATGCCGCTCGTCTCCGCGTGCGCGCCTGGGAACGGGCGAACGTGCACTGACCGTCCCGTTGAAGAAAGAGAGACGACGATGAGACCACCACAGATGAAGCGGCATGCCAGCGGGTTATGGCTGCTGATCGCGTGCCTGTCTCTGGGGGCCCCTTCGACTGCACTCGCGCAGAACGAACCCGGCGGCACCGGGG
>JBKPRH010000144.1:0-6523 GCA_046765795.1 Acidobacteriota bacterium
TGGGTGTTACCCTTGATGTCCCCTACGCGAAGGGCCCATCGGGGCTGGGCACCGCACGCCTGACGGACCCGTGGGGGACGTCGATCGAGTTGACTGAAGGCCTCGGAGGAATGTGACCGTGAGAACTCGAACGCCTCTCTATGTTTTGTCGTCAGCGCTCATCATGGCGGTGTGTCTCGTGCCGACGCTCGGCGCGCAGCGTGGTCAGGGCGGTGGTGGTCGCGGCGCCGGTGCAGGTGCACCGCAAACACCAGCCGGACCGGTGCCACGTCTCGCGAACGGCAAACCCGATCTGAGTGGACACTGGGCGAATCCATATACGCCGCAGATGGCGGCGCGCGGCGTGTTCGATCCGACGACGAGACAAGCGTTGAAGTTCGAACGTCAGAATGAAGCGCTGCCGGATGCGAAAGCGCCAGCCGCGGGTGGCGCGCGCACCTACGACCTGCCGTATACAGAGTGGGGGCTGCAACAGTGGAAGTCCTACGACCCCGTCGCGAACGGCGACTACGCCGGCAACTGCTTCCCCTTCGGCATGTCGCGCAATATCAATTCGCCGCACGGCCTCCAGATCGTCCACAACCCTGACGCACTCGTGTTCCTTTTCGAGCAGGACACCTGGTTCCACTGGGTGCCGTTGAAGGAAGGGTTCAAGTGGCCCGCCGATATCCCCGAGTCATGGAACGGTGTGTCCACCGGCCACTGGGACGGCGACACGCTGATTATCGAGACGAGCAACTTCAATGGCTTCACGAAGCTCGACACCGCTGGTCACCCGCACAGTAAGCAGTTGAAGCTGACCAATACGTTCAAGCGGATTGATTCGCAAACCATGGAACACACCGTGACGGTGCACGATCCCAAGACCTACACGCGCGACTGGATGAACATCCGCACGTGGCGGCTCAAGCCCGACAACGATGTGATCATGGAGTACTCGTGCAACGAAAATAATCTGCGAGCCCTGCTCGAGGGCTCGATCAAGGTCTGGCAATATCCCGAAGACGTGGACAAGTAAGGGAGGCATCGATGACACGCAAGGCGTCGTTGTGGCTGGTGGCTGTCGCCGTAGTGTTCTACGCGGCGCAGCTGGGTGCGCACCATTCCATCTCCGCCGAGTTCGACACGAACAAGCCGATCAAGTTCACCGGCAAGGTGACCAAGGTCGAGTGGATGAACCCGCACATCTACACCCATGTAGAAGCGGTGGATCCCGACACCGGCAAGACGGTCACGTTCAAGGTCGAGGGTGGTCCTCCGAACTCGCTGTATCGGCAGGGATGGCGCAAGGACACGGTCAAGGCGGGTGATACCGTCAGCGTGTCCGGCGTGCGCGCGAAGATCCCGACGTCGATGAACATCGGTGTCGCGACCATCACCACCGCGGATGGCAAGCGCATCTACGGCAGCGCCGGCCAGACTGGCGCCCGCGGCGAAGGCGCGCAGAATAACTAGCCCTTGCAGGGCTGAGCATACGTAGGGCGGGTCCTGTTCTCCGGACCCGCCGGACACTCTATGCAGAGTCGCCTCGCGCTCTCCATCGGCGTGGCTGGAGTCGCAGTGTTCGTGGCTGCGATTGTCCCAGTGATCGGTCAGACGCAGGCCGGTCCACGCACGCCGTGGGGCGATCCCGATCTCCAGGGCACCTACACCAACACCTACGAGAACGGCACGCCGTTCGAGCGGCCCGACGAGTTCGCCGGGCGGAAGCTCGAAGACGTGAAGGGTGACGAGCTCAAGGCGATCAAGCGCGCCCAGCAGCAACGCACCATCGCCGCCTTCCTCGGTCCCGAGCACGCCCCCGACAACTGGTGGCAGGACAATCTCTATCTCGATCGCGGCAGCCAGGCGTGGTTTGTCGTCGATCCAGCGGACGGCAAGATCCCGCCGATGACGCCTGAAGCGCGACAGCGAATTGCCTCGCGCGCCGAGGCGCGGAAGAAGAGCGGACGCGGACCGGCGGATTCGTATGAGGACCGTAGTCTTTACGATCGCTGCATCACGCGCGGTCTGCCTGGATCGATGCTGCCGGCGATCTACGGCAATCAGTATCAGATTGTCCAGGCGCCCGGATACGTGGCGATCATGTACGAGATGATCCACGAGACTCGCGTCATCCCGCTCGATAACCGGCCGGCGATCGGCGCGTCGATCGATCAGGATATGGGCGCCGCACGTGGCCACTGGGAAGGCGACACGCTCGTCATCGAGACGACAAACTTCAAGGACCGCAGCGCGTATCGCAACGCCAACGCGGCGACGTTGAAGTTGACGGAGCGCTTCCAGCGCATTGCGCTCGACAAGGTCCGCTGGACCGTGACCGTCGACGACCCGAAGACCTGGACGCGGCCGTGGACCTTCTCGCTGCCGCTCACTGCGGATTTCAACCCGCTGCCGCTCTACGAGTGCCATGAAGGCAACTACGGACTGAAGAACATCCTGAGCGCCGCTCGCGCGGAGGAGCGCGCTAAACCCTAACCGTAGGCACCTCCGCCTTCGCCAAGGCTATGGCGCGACGTGCCGGCTGACGAACCCAATGTCACAAACCCACACCCTTGCCGCCTATCTCGTGTCCAATCGATGGGCGGATATCCCGGACGACGTACGTCACGAAGCACGCCGCTCGCTGGTGAATTACATGGGCTGCGCCATTGGCGGCAGTTCGCATCCGGCGATGGATCTCGCAATCAAGGCGCTGAGCCCGTTCTCAGGCGAGCGAACCGCGAGTGTGCTTGGCCGTTCGGAGCGGCTCGATCCGCTGCATGCGTCGCTGATGAACGGCATCAGCTCGCACGTCGAGGACTACGACGACACAACGCCGAAGAACTACAGCCACACCACGTCGCCAGTGGCTTCGGCGCTGTTTGCGTATGCGAGCGCGAACCCGGTGCGTGGTCGCGATTTCGTCGAGGCCTTCATCCTCGGGTTCGAGGCGGCCTCGCGTTGCGGCAATACGGTCTATCCCTCGCATTACGACGTCGGCTGGCACATGACCGGCACGATTGGCGTCTTCGGCGCCGCGGCGGCGATTGGCAAGCTCGAGGGATTGAACACGCAGCAGATGGTGTGGGCGCTCGGTCTCGCCGCGACGCAGTCAGCAGGACTGCGCGAGATGTTCGGCTCGATGGGCAAGGCCTTCCACCCTGGGCGATCGGCGCAGAACGGGTACGCCGCGGCGATGCTGGCCAAAGCCGGCTTTACCTCCGGCGAACGCGGCATCGAAGGTCCTCGCGGCTTTGCGCATGTGATGGCCGCATCACGCTATCTGTCGAAGATCACGACAAGACTGGGCGTCGACTTCGATCTGCGTGAGAACACCTACAAGCCGTTCCCCTGCGGCATCGTCAATCACCCGACGATCGACGGTGCGATTCAGATTCACGACGAGCACCAACTCGATCCAGCGTCGATTGTCGCCGTGCGGCTGCGTGTCGCACCGTTGGTCCTCGACCTCTGCAACCAGACCAACATCACGCGTGGTCTGCAGGGCAAGTTCTCGGTGTATCACGGCGCTGCGGTGGGGCTGGTGCGTGGCAAAGGTGGCCTCCGCGAGTACACCGACGAAGCGGTGAACGATCCGGTGATCAAGCGCATCCGCGAAGCGGCGACGGCGACTGGCGATCCGACGATCACGGAAGATCAGGCGCATATCGAAGTGGAACTCGCTGACGGCCGCCGCGTGAGCAAGTTCGTCGAGCAGTCGCTCGGCAACATCCATCGGCCGCTCACCGACAAGCAGTTGGATGACAAGTTCCGCGATCAGGCAGTGATGGTGCTGCCAGCGAGCGACGTCGACACGCTGATTCAACTGTGCTGGAAGATCGATCAGCTCGACGATGTCGGTGACGTCGTGAACGCGGCGATTCCGGCGTCCGCGCGCGTGAGTCGCCAGCGTCAGACCGCGCAGGCGTAACGCCGGCCCCGAGCTGCAAGTAGAATCTGGGCCGGACCCATCAGGTGACACAAACGGGGATCAGTCCAGCCGCTGCCGACGCAGAAGCCCGCGTCTTCGCCAAGATCGGCTGGCGGCTGATGCCGGTCCTGATCTTCGCCTACATCCTGAACTATCTCGACCGCAACAACGTCGGCTTCGCCGGCCTGACGATGAACCAGGCGATCGGGTTGACCGCGGCGCAACTCGGATTCGGCGCGGGCGTGTTCTTTGCCGGCTACTGTCTTCTCGAGATCCCCAGCAACTTGGTGCTCTATCGCGTCGGGGCACGCGTGTGGCTCTCGCGAATCATGATCTCGTGGGGACTTGTCTCAGCGGCGACTGCCTTCGCGGTAGGCCCGAACAGTTTCTACGCGATGCGACTGCTCCTCGGAGCAGCGGAAGCCGGTTTCTTCCCTGGCGTCGCCTTCTATCTCAGCACGTGGTTTCCCGCGCATTACCGGACGCGAATGATCGCGTGGTTCATGGTCGCGATCCCCGTATCGTCTGTGATTGGCGGCCCGATCTCGGGGTGGTTGCTGAACATGGACGGTCTCGGTGGCCTCCAGGGCTGGCAGTGGATGTTCATCATCGAAGGCCTGCCTGCAGTGGTCATCGGCCTGAGTTTGCTTTGGGTGCTCGCCGATCGACCCGAAGATGTGAATTGGCTCACCGATGATGAGCGCCGCATCGTTCACGAGCGGCTTGCCGCCGAGCATCGGCCGCGCGAGGTCAGGCACCTGAGCGTGGCGCTTCGTGACCCGCGCGTCATCATCCTCGCCTTGATCCAGTTCGGGTTCCTCGTCGGGTCGTACGGCATCGGGGTGTTTCTGCCGCTCATCCTCCAGGAAGGGAAGCTCAGTAACGTCGAAGTCGGCTTTGTCAGCAGCGGCTGTTATCTCATCGCCGTCATCGGCATGATCGTGTGGGCGCGGTACGTCGAGCGCGGATCGAGCAAGGTGATCAATCTGGGTGCGGCGTGCGTGTTGTCGGCGTGCGGCTTCCTCGGCGCGATCGTGTTCGAAGCCAGCTTCTGGGTGTCGGTGTTGTGGATGGCCGTGGCGCTGACGGGCGTGAATGGTGCGCGCGCGATCTTCTGGACGATCCCGCCCCGGTTCCTCACGGGGATGGCAGCGGCAGGAGGACTCGCATTCATCAACTCGATTGGTACGGCAGGTGGATTCGTCGGACCGAACGTGTTCGGCTGGCTTCGCGATTACACCGGTTCGTACTCATCGGGGATGCTGGCGATGAGCGGGTTCCTCGTGCTGTCGGCGGTCTTGGCGTGGTCGCTGCGCCGGTACGCTCCGGGGGAGTGATTCTATGTGCCCTCAATGACTTCACATGCCTACGACCCACAGAGGCGCAAAGACACAGAGGTCCGAATTCAAATAATGTCTTTCATTTCACGGAACGAGATCTTTGATCTGAAGTTCTTACCTCGGTGCCTCTGTGCCTCTGTGTGTCGTAATGCACGAGCAGTCACGTGCAGACAGTGAATGTCGTGGCGCCGTTAGCGAGTCAGCTCGCAGAATGGGTGTCCGAGGTGCAGTACGACGATCTGCCCTCGGACGTCATCGAATCCACGAAGCTCCGCATCCTCGACGTGATCGGCCTCGCGCTCGCTGGCGCAGAGACCGCGTTCGGACGCTCGACGATCGCCGCGGCGAAGACGCTCTCGCCGGCGGGGCCGTCGCGGATCTTTGGCGCTGGCGATGCCGTCGCCGCGCCGACGGCGGCGTTCACCAATGCGGCGCTATCGCAAGCGCTCGAGTACGACGACACGCACAACGAGTCGATCGTGCACATGAGCAGTCCTGCAGTCGCGGCGTCGCTCGCGCTGGTGGACCTGCTTGCAGCGCCGAAGCGGGGACGCGAAGGCGGGCGGAACGTGACTGGCCGCGAGCTGATTCTTTCGATCGCCGTCGCCAATGAGATCTCGTGTCGCGTCGGCAGCGTGTCCTCGGGTCAGTTCCATCGCCGCGGCTTTCATCCGACCGGACTCTTCGCGCCGTTTGGGATCGCCGCGGGGATCGGCAAGATCCTCGGCCTCGATGCGCAGCGTCTCGCCTGGGCCGAAGGCACGGCCGGGAGCTGCGCGGCGGGATTGCTCGAGTGCTGGGTAGACGGCACGCAGACCAAGTTTCTGCACTCCGGCTTCGCGGCGCAGAGCGGGCTGACCGCCGCACTTCTCGCCGACGCCGGCGTCAGTGGACCGCCGAAGGTGTTCGAAGGACGATTCGGGTTGTTTGCATCGCACCTGCAGGACGCCGCCGTTCAGAAGAACTTCGGCCGCATCGCCGATGGACTCGGGACGCATTGGGAGAGCCGCAACTCGTCGTTCAAGCCATTTCCGACGGCGCACGTGCTGCATCCCTACGTCTCGGCGATTCTGCGTTTGCGTGCGCAGGGCGTCCGCGCTGATGACGTCGTCCGCATCGAGTGTCCGGTCGCCGAGTTCAATGTGTCGATCGTGTGCGAGCCGGTTGCGGAGAAGCGCGCGCCCGCGACGCAGGCGCATTGCCGTGTGTGCCTGCAGTACACGATGGCCGAGGCGCTGTATGCGGGAAGCCTGGGTAAGAACGCCTACAG
>JBKPRH010000145.1:0-4929 GCA_046765795.1 Acidobacteriota bacterium
GCCCACGTTCGAGATTACACCGAAGGTCGGCGTGCCGAGCGCGCTTCCAGGCACGTTGAAGACCGGCGTGTTCGTGATGTTGTAGATCTCCCACCGCAACTGCAGCCGCCGGCTCGCCGCGAGGCTGATGTTCTTGAAAAACGACGTATCCAGCCGTTTGGCGGTCGGGCCGGTCATGACGTTGCGTGGTGTATTGCCGGCGGTCAGCATCGTCTCCGGCACGAAGCAGGAGGTGTTGAACCACCGCGTCAAGGTCCGCTCATTCGACGGCAGATTCGGGTCACACACCATGTCCGGACGATCAGTGCCACCGGTATTGGTGCGCGACACCGCATTGCTGATGTCATACGGCAGTCCGCTCTGCACAAACGCTCCGAGGTTGGCTTGCCAGCCGCCGAGCAGCGCACCCGCCGCTCCAGGGAGGTTCTGGCCCGGGAGCTCGTAGGCAACCGTCGCCACAAACCTGTGCCGAATCAGGAGCGGGTTCGGAAAGCGCTCCGTGATGGAGATGTCCCAGGGCGCCCAGCTGTCCCACTCGCCGTTGGCCCATGTGTAATGTGTCTGGAACATCAGTCCGGCACGGTAACGGCGCTGGAACTGGAGCTGCAGGGAGTCGTACCACTGGTGATACTTGCTTTCACGCATGGTGATATTCGTGGCCAGCGGCAGTTGCGAGAAATACGGGCGTCGCGTCTGAATGTTGCCAGGGGTCATGGGCGCGAGGTTGTAATTTGCGCCGCCCGCCCCGAGCACTGACCCGACCGCTCTGTCGGATCGGGACCCGACATACCCGACCGACACCACGTTATCGGCCCCAAGTTCTTTTTCGAGAACCACGTTGAACTGTCGCGACCGCATCGCCTTGAAATTCTGATCGACGCCGGCAATGGCTCCGGGCGGGTTCGTGGAACTGACCGGCTCAGGCACCGGGAACCCGTCGGCCAAAAACAGCGTCGGCACGCCGCCAGAGAAACCGAGATTGACCGTCGGCCCGCCGTAGGCGCTGATGAAGGGCGGATTCCGGAACAAGGCGGGCGAATGCATGTTGGTCGGGAAGTAGGTCAAGCCGAAACCGCCGCGCAGCACCATGCGCGCCGGCAATGTTGCGGACATGCCCAGGCGCGGGGCGACATTGCTCCAGTCTGTTTTCACGTTGACCGCGCGGCTCACGCCATCTTTGTTGGCGACGAGAATTTTCCCGCTCGCCAGATCGAAATTGCTGATGTAGTCATGTTCCTCGGTCAGCGGCGTGTAGACGTCGTAGCGGACGCCGTAATTCACCGTCAGCCACGACCGCGCGTGCCAGTCGTCCTGGGCAAACACGCTCGGCTCGAGCGAGTGGTAATTCGGAATCACCTGCTCGAAATTGCGTGTCGCGGCCGAGGGATAGCCGAGCAGCAGCGAGGCCACCGCATTGCCACCCGACCCTTGCGGCCCGCTGCTGGTGAGCGCCGCGTCGAAGGTGTAGTTGCCCGAGGGTGATCCGCCCACGCCGCGCTTCTGGGCATCGCGGACGATGAACGCGCTGCCGATCTTGACGTTGTGCGCCCCGGCGGTCTTGGTGACCACCCCGCTGATCTGTTTGGTGACGTCGTGGTAGGTAATCGGGAGGAAGCCCTGATCGCCAAGGAAGGCATACCCGGTGACGGTAATCGCGGCCAGACCCGATGCCTTGTCACCCGGCAAATTTCCGTTGATGATGCCCAGCTTGTCCGATGCGAACGTGCCCTCATTCGGCGGAAACGATCCGATGCGCAGATTGAGATAGCCGCCGCGCACCTCCGCCACCAGCGTCGGGTTGAGCACCCGCACGTAATTCCCCTGCACGCCGTGCACAGCCGTGTCGTTCGGTCCCGGAAACGTTCCGCCCCCTCCCACTCCCGCCGTCACACAGCTTGGATCGATGCCGTTGACGATCGGACAGGCGCCCGGCGTAAACGTCGTCACGCCGTTGTACGAGTAGCGCACGAACGCCGAATCGTTCTGGGTGAAGTGATGGTCGACCTTGACGTCGACCGTGTCGGAGTCCTGGGTTCGCTGGGTCTGACTGAAAAAGTTGCTGACCAGGCCGGAGGTGGTCGGCGTCGGGTAGAGCGAAACGAGCTGGCGTGCAATCGAACTAATCCGGTTCGCCGGAATGATGTTGCCGGGAAACGGCGTGCGCGGCGTCGTCGTCGGGTCGTAGATGATCGTGTTCGGGAGCAACGCCGAGAAGTCGCCGCGCAGCATCGCCGGTGTTGGCACCGTGATCAGGTTCGGTGTCCCTTCCTTGAGTCGATACCCCTCGTAATCGGCGAAGAAGAACGTCCTGTTCGTCCTGATGGGCCCGCCCAGGCTCCCCCCAAACTGATCCTGCTTGCGATCCGGGTCGACGGTCGCGAAGTAGGTGCGTGAGTCGAACCGTCCACGACGCACGAAGTCGTAGGCGCTGCCGGACAGTTTGTTCGTGCCGGACTTGGTGATGACGTTGATGACACCGCCATTGGTGCGCCCGGTTTCCGCGGCATAGAGGTTCGTCTGAATCTTCACCTCGGCGACGGCGTCGATCGACACGCGGATGCCAGCCGTCCCCATCAGCCGTTCGTTGTTGTCGGCGCCATCGATCATCTGATTGTTCTCGATGTCACCGGCACCGTTGACGCTCAGCGCGGCGGTTTGCCGTCGTTCGTCCGGACGCGTGCCGTTGATCGACGAGGACACGGCCCCTTCCGTCGCGCCGGGGACGAGCGTCAGCAGACGATAGATATTGCGTTCCGGCGCCGGCGAATCGAGGATCGCTTTGTCCGTCAAGAGTGTGCCGACCGTCACGGAGTCGGTCTGGAGCAAGGGCACGTCGGCGGTGACCTGGATCGTTTCGTTGACCGAGCCGAGTTCGAGACGACCGTCGAAGCGTGCGCGCTGCCCCGCGGACAAGGTCGCCTGACCGGCTTGCGCCTTGAAGCCCTGGAGCTCGAGCTTGACTTCGTAGGTGCCGATCGGCAGCAGGTTGAACGCGTAATCGCCGGTGTCGGACGTCGTTTGCGTGCGCGTCGCCCCGGTACCGGTATGAGTGATGGTGATCGTGACGCCGGGGAGAACGGCGCCGCTGGTATCAGTAACCCGTCCGATGAGGTCCGCGGTTGTGACCTGAGCGGACACACCGTCGTGGCCCAAAACAAGGGCGAGGATCAACGCCGCGACGATCCACCGAGCAGTGCGCATTCGCTTTGAAGCGAATACAAAGAGAGCGATCCGCGAAAACGTGATCGTTGACATCAGAACGCCTCCACCATCAGAACGTAAACCGCGCGGCGAACTGCATCTGCCGCGGGATGCCGAGCGTTGTCGAGATGACGCCGAAGTTTGCGTTCCCCAGCGCGCCCCCTGGATTGCCGAACGTGGGCGTGTTGGTCACGTTGTAAATCATCCATTGGAGCTGGGCGCGCGCCGTGCCGCCGAAAACTATGTCACGGAAGAAGGAGAGATCAAGACGCTTACTCGACGGCCCAATGATGTACCCGCGCGGCACCATGTTCGTGGCCAGCGTGCCAAGGGGAGCCGCCTCGAACGCCGCTGTGTTGAACCATTGGTTCAACTGCTGCGTGAGCGGCCTTCCGCTGGGCAGCGAGGGATCGCCGACGAGGTTCGGCCGATCGGTTCCGTTGATCACACGGGGCGTAGCGTTCGTAATGTCAAACGGTGAACCGCTTCGCCAGAACGCCGCTGCGTTCACCTGCCAGTCGGCCAGAAGGACCCCAAGCCCCGACCGAGTGTGATAGGGCAACTCATATGTGGCCGTGAAGACGTAATTGTGACGCGTGTCGTACGTAGATCTGAAGCGCTCGCTCGCCGTCCGATTCGGATACGGCGTGTTGTCCCATGGCAGCCAGCTTGACCATTCTGCATTGGAGAACGTGTAGTGTGTGCCGAGGCTCAGGCCAGCGCGGTAGCGGCGCTGGAAGATGAGCTGCATCGCGTCGTACCACTGGTTCCAACGGCTCTCGCGGAGTGTGATCGCCTGCACACCGGGAAGGGTCGCAAAAAAGGGCCTCGCGGTCTGCGCGTTCGTGCCGATCGGCTGGAGATTGTAGTTGGCACCGGCAGCGCCGGGTGTGCCGCCGATGAACCGATCGGTCCGCGACCCGACATAGCCGATTGACGCGACGTTTCCCCCGAACTCCTTTTCCAGCACCACATTGAACTGCTTCGTACGCGTTGATTTGAAATTCCGGTCCATTGCCACGATCGCTCCAACCGGGTTCCGCGCGTCGCTGGGTACTGGCTCGGGGAACCCCTGCGACAGAAACACATTCGGAGGCGCCGCCGCAGTGGCCTGAATGTTCGCGGTGTAATTGCTCGTGAATGGTGGATTTCGGAACTGCGATGGGGAATGCATATTCGTCGGGAAATAGGTCAGACCCCATGCTCCTCGCAACACCATCCGGTGAGGGAGCGTCGCCGAGGCCCCGAGGCGCGGCGAAATGTTCGAATAGTCCGTCTTCACGCCGACGGTTTCACCGACGCCGTTCTGGCCAGGAACGAGCAGTTGCCCCGTCGTGAGATCGAAGTTGCTGATTTGCCCGTGGCGTTCGCGGAGCGGGGTATAGACGTCGTAGCGCACGCCAAGATTCGACGTGAGCCACGACGAAATGCGCCAGTCATCCTGGATGAACACACTCGGTTCGACGGTGTGGTAGTCCGGCACAGCGAGGGTGGCGTTACGCGACGCCGACGTCGGATAGCCGAGCAGAAACGTCGCGATCGAGTCGCCGCCGCGACCGGCATTCGACGTCCACTGCTGATTGAACACATAGGTGCCCGACGGAGACCCGCCCACGCCGATCGCGATGAAATCGCGGACCACAACCCCGGTGCCGCCTTTGAACGCGTGCGACCCGGTGGCCTTCGTGAATGTGCCACTCACCTGTTTGGTTCTGTCGTGATACTCGA
>JBKPRH010000146.1:0-4289 GCA_046765795.1 Acidobacteriota bacterium
GTTCAGCACTGTGCGGTCGATCCACACGGCACAGTTAACGTTCGCGCTGACTTGTGGGTACGGCAACTACGCGTCGCAGTTCACAGACCTGGGAAACCCCAACGGTGCCGACGGATATCTGCCGCCGGATCTGACGTCGGCTGTCGCCCCGCTCAAGAGCGGGTACAACTACACGCTCCAGCCAGGTCAGAGTGGTCCCAGCGGCTTCACGGACTGCAACGGGAACGCGACCGCCCTGGACTACTACGTCGCGGCAGAGCCTGCCGCAATTGGTGGGACTGGCCGACGCGCGTTCGCCAGTAACCAGGCGCACGTGATCTGGCAAGACCTCTTGGGCGTCGCTCCAGTCGAACCGTTCACGGCCGGCGGAACTACCGCTCCAATGGGGGTTGATTAACCCGAGCGAACTCAAGAGCCTGACGCCCATTCGCGCCGTCTATAATGCAAGAACCCAAGGCCGGCCCTTCGACTCCGCTCAGGGCAGGGACGCCGGGGGCTTTCTTCAAAAGGTAGACGCAATGAGCAGTCGCGTTCGCACGGCCCTGCTGGTCTTCACTGCCCTTGGGCTCCTCGCCTCCACGTACGGCATGTACGTGCACTACCGTTTGCAGTCTGATCCGACTTACATCAGTGCTTGCGAAGTCAATGAGTCGGTGAGCTGTCAACAGGTGTTGACGAGCGAGTACGGCAGCATGTTTGGCGTGCCGGTCGCCGCTGGCGGAGCGATCTGGTCGCTGTTGGCATTCATGCTCGCAGCCGTCGGGTTGAAGGACCCGAAGTCAGAAACCGCGTCCCGCGTCTCCGGCTATCTGTTCATCCTTGCGACCATCGGTCTCGCGAGCGTCTTTTACTTCGCCTACATCTCGTTCTTCGTGCTGAAGACGGCGTGTCCGATCTGCATGACGATGTACGTGAGTGTGATCGGGACGTTCCTGATTTCGGCGACATCAGCAGGGCCAATCGGCGCGTTGCCATCGCGCTTCGGTCGTGACCTCGCGACGGTCGCGCAGACACCGATCGCGGCAACACTCGCCGTCGTGTGGCTGGCAGTATCCGCCGGGCTCGTCTTCGCATTCCCGAAACCACCGCAGGCGACGCCCGTGAGCGGACAGAGCGCGGCCAATACACCGCCGCCGGTCCCGGCAGAGACGCTGACGCCCGAACAGCGCACCGAATGGGAAGCGTGGCTTGATGCGCAACCGCGCGCCGCGGAGGCGATGCCGACCGGCGCAACGAAAGTGCTGCTCCTGAAGTTCAACGACTATCAGTGCCCGTCCTGCCGTCTCGCGTGGGTGCTCTACAAGGACATCATCGCGAAGTACGAGAAGGCGCATCCCGGTGCCTTCGTGTTCGAGAACAAAGATTTCCCGCTCGAGACCGAGTGCGGTGCATTCAGCATCCCGCACGCCGCCGCGTGCGAGGCCGCCGCTGCGGTTCGCATGGCGCGCGAGAAGAATCGCGACAAGGAACTTGAAGCAGCGCTGTTCGAGAAGCAGTCGCCCTCGATGACGAAGGACGATGTCGTCTCGTCGCTTCAGCAGGTCGCGCAAATCAGTAGTGCCGACTTCGAGGCGAAGTACGCCAAGACGCTGGAGGCCGTCCGTGCCGACGTGGCGCTGGGGCAGAAGCTTGGCGTCCAGGGCACGCCCACGTTTTATCTGAACGGGATCAAGCTCCCACAACTCCGGCCGGCCTATTTCGACGCCGCCCTGGACTGGTCTGTTCGCAAGTTTGCCGCGGGATCCTAGGGGGGCTAAGGACGGTAAAAAACCATCCGAGAAGATTAGATGGGATGGATGCCATCAAGACTGAAGGCCTCACGAAGCACTACCAGGTGGGCTTCTGGAGGCCGCGACCATACGTCGCACTCGATAATCTGAGCCTGTCGGTCGGGCCTGGGGAAGTATTTGGCTTCCTCGGTCCGAACGGAGCGGGGAAGACCACCACCCTCAAGCTGCTGATGCAGCTCATTTACCCCACGTCGGGCCATGCGGAAATTCTGGGCAGCCCGGTCGGGGACGTGGCGGTCAAGCAGCGCATTGGCTACCTCCCCGAGAATCCTTATTTCTACGACAACCTGACCGCCGAGGAGCTGCTGGTCTACTTCGCGCGGATGTTCGGGTGCTCCGCCAGTGAAGGCCGGACACGTGCTGCTCGGCTGCTGGATGAAGTGGGCATTGGCGCAGAGCGGCGGTTCCAGCTTCGCAAGTTTTCGAAGGGCATGGTCCAGCGCGTCGGGATCGCCCAGGCCCTTATCAACGAGCCCGAACTGGTGTTCCTCGATGAACCGATGTCGGGGCTCGATCCGCTCGGGCGCCGCGAGGTGCGAGAGCTGATTCTTCGTCTGCGCGATCGCGGATGCACGGTGTTCTTCAGCTCACACGTGCTGAGCGATGCGGAGGCGTTGTGCAGCCGCGTGGCGATCCTCGCCAAAGGGCGGCTTGCCGCGATCGGTGGACTGGATGAACTCACGTCGGTCGGATCGCGCGGCTGGGAGCTTGTCGTGTCGGGCCTGACGGGCGACGTCCTGGCACGGCTGAAACCGCGCCTCACCCGCGCC
Source organism: Acidobacteriota bacterium (assembly GCA_046765795.1). Taxonomy (GTDB): domain Bacteria; phylum Acidobacteriota; class Vicinamibacteria; order Vicinamibacterales; family UBA2999; genus Gp6-AA40. Next base: position 2,561 of record JBKPRH010000146.1, read on the forward strand.
ACGGAACTGGGTGATGGCCGGTTCTCGCTGGAACTGCCAGCGTCAACGATCCCTGAGCAATTGATTCCCGATCTCGGCGGCGCGCGCATCGTCTCGCTCAACCCACTGCGCGGGACGCTCGAAGACGTCTTCGTCGAACAGGTTCGCGCCACAAGCGCCGAGCGGTTCACCGAGAAGGTGGCGTCATGAGATCGATTGCCATCATCGCCGGAGGCGTATTCAGGGACTCGGTTCGCGATCGCATCGGCTACGGGCTGGTGTTCTTTTCGATCTTCTTGATGGCGGCGTCCTTTCTGCTCGCGCAGCTCACCGCCGGGCAGGACGTGAAGATCATCAAAGACCTCGGTCTGGCGTCGGCGTCGGCCATTGGTCTCTTCATCGCGATCTTCTTCGGCATCGGTCTGGTGACGAAAGAAGTCGAACGGCGAAGTATCTACAGCGTGCTGTCGAAGCCGGTGACCCGGACGCAGTTCGTGATTGGCAAGTATCTCGGCCTCGTGCTGACACTGCTGATCAACTTGTCGGTGATGGTCGTGGCGTTCTACGCCGTGTTGCTCTACCTCGACCTGACCACGCTTGATGGAGCCAAAGCCGCCTGGGAAGCGCCAGCGCTGGATCCGCGAATGCTGAAAGCATTCGCCCTGATTGGCGTCGAGCTGATGCTCATCACCGCGACCGCGATCTTCTTCTCGACGTTCTCGAGCCCGTTCCTCTCAGTGGCAATGACGTTCGCGGTGTACATCATCGGGCACTTCGGCGAGGACCTGAAGAACATCAACTCGATCGTCAAGTCCGTGGTGCTGCCGTACATCACCAAAGCCGTCTATTACGTGATGCCCAACTTGAGCGCACTCGACGTCAAGTCGGCGGTTGTTCACGGGCTCCCAGTGAGCGGCACCAGCATGCTGCTCGCGACGGCGTCATGCATGTTGTATATCGCGACGCTGCTCGTCGGATCGATTGTGATCTTCTCGCGACGCGATCTGAAGTAGATGCGCACCAAGCCGGTCAAACATTCGCCGTTCCTGTGGGTGGCGCTGGTCGTGCTCCTGGTGAGCGCCACGACGATGCAGGTTGCGCTCGAGGGCAAGCTCGAACGGCCAGCGGTGAAGGCAGACGTCCACTGGATCCAATCGCCCGGCTTAATGAGACGACTCGCCGTCGGCTTCAATGCGGTCTGGGCCGATATCTATTGGATTCGAGCGGTGCAGTACTACGGAAGCACCAGCATCTCGAAGGACCCAAACAAGAACTTCGACCAGCTGTATCCGCTGCTCGATATCACGACGTCGCTGGACCCGCACTTCAATATCGCGTATCGATTCGGATCGATTCTGTTATCGGAAGGCTATCCGCACGGACCCGGGAAGACCAAAGAGGCGATCACCTTGCTGCAGAAGGGCATCCGTGAAATGCCTGACAAGTGGCAGTACTACCATGACGCCGGGTTCGTCAATTACTGGTGGGAGCGTGATTCGCAGGCGGCTGCCGACTGGTTCATGAAGGCGTCGAAGCTGCCGGGCGCACCAAACTGGCTGCAGCCGCTCGCCGCCAGCGTGCTCGCCGAACACGGTGAACGCGACGCATCCCGTGCGTTGTGGATTCAACTGCGGGAAACCGCCGAACACAAATGGCTTCGCGACGCCGCCAACCGTGGGTTGATGCAACTTGATGCCGAGGCCCATATCGAGCTGCTCGAGCCGTACGTCCAGAAATTCTTCGATATGAA
>JBKPRH010000147.1:0-23262 GCA_046765795.1 Acidobacteriota bacterium
ACACCGTGCCGAAGGTGGACGTCCTCGTCAGTGCCATCTTCCGCTCGCAGACCAATGCGCAGCCGGGCGCCGCAGTGGGCACCAACGGTGCGTCGCGGCCGGCAACCTATCGCATGACGGCCGCGCAGTTCCTCGCCGCAACCGGACGACCGCTGGCTCCCGGGTTGGCCACTCAGGACGTGGACCTGCTGTTGCCAGGTACTGAGTACGGCGACCGCATCAACACCGTCGACATGCGTTTCGCGAAGATCCTGCGGTTCGGCAGGTACAGGACGAACGTCGGTTTGGACGTCTACAACCTCACGAACTCCAACACGCCGACGACGTACGAGACGGTATACGACCCGGCGACCAACGGCGCGCGATGGATGCAGCCGACGGCCGTGCTGCTGCCGCGATTCGTGCGCTTCAACATACAGGTGGATTTCTAAGAGACGCGGGAGTGAGCCGCAGCGCTGCGGCTCACTCCGAGTTTCGCGATTTACGGCAACGCGAAGGCGACGAACTCGGCAGCGTGCTGCTGACCGCCGATTGCGAACACCACATACTGCTTGCCGCGGTGCATGTACGTCATCGGAGCGCCGGTCGCTCCCGCCTCCAGCTCCGTCGTCCACACGAGCTCGCCCGTCGCCTTGTCGAATGCGCTGAACTGCTTCCCGCCGAAACCGGGAGGCGTACCGACGGTGATTTGATCGCCGACGGTCGCAAAGATCAGTGTCTTGGTGGCGATCACCCCGGACCGCGTCGCATTGCCGAGCGGCCCCAGTTTGAGGTGCGCGATGGCGAGATGATTGCGCGGGCCATCGCCGTTCGGTGCGGTCCACACCTTGTCACCGCGATTCAGATCGAGCGCGGTAATCCGGCCATAGGGAGGCTTGATCAACGGCAACCCGCGGGGCCCGACGATGCGGGTGTTCTGCGAGACGCGATATCGCAAGTTCGATGACTCGGGGTTGCCGGGCATCACATTCTGGGCGATTGGACCGGTCATGGACGGCACATACAACCTTCCGGTCTCGGGATCGAAAGCGGCTCCGGTCCAGTCGGCGCCACCAACTGTTCCGGGCATCTGAATCGTTCCCTGCTTGCCGTTCGACCCGGCCTCGGGGAGCGACCCGGGTGTGAATATCGGACCCAGCACGTACTGCCTCGCGATCGCGAGGGCCTCGGCCCGCAGTTCCGGCGTGAAGTCGATCAGATCATCCTCGGTAATCCCTTGCCGATCGAAAGCCGGTGGCTTCGTTGGAAATGGCTGTGTGCGTGACGCTCGTTCTCCGGGGACTGTCGCAGATGGAACGGGGCGTTCCTCGATCGGCCACACTGGCGTGCCCGTCACGCGGTCGAAAACATATGTGAACGCCTGCTTGGTGACCTGGACGACCGCCTTGATCCTCCGGCCCTCGACGGTGAGGTCCGCAAGTATCGGCGCAGCCGGGTTGTCGTAATCGAAGATGTCGTGATGAACGGTCTGGAAATACCACACGCGTTTGCCGGTCGTGACGTCGAGACAGACCAGCGAGGTGCTGAACAAGTTGTTCCCGAGACGATGGCCGCCGTAGTAGTCACTGGTCGCGCTGGTCGTCGGCAGATAGACGTAGCCGAGGTCCTCGTCAGCGCTCATCATCGACCACACGTTGGCCGCGCCCGTGTAGGCCCACGATTCGCGTTCCCAGGTGTCGGCGCCGGGCTCGCCAGCCCCCTGCGGGATGGGATTCCACGTCCACCGCAATGTGCCGGAGCGGACGTCGAATGCGCGCACGACGCCGGGCGCGCCATCCATCCTCGTGGCGAAATCCTGCTCGGTCATCGCGGAGCCGATCACGACAACGTCGCGGACGATGAGCGGTGGGGCACTCCAACGCCAGCCTCGAGCGCGCGGGTCGAGTCCTGCTGAGAGGTCCACTCGACCGCCCGTGCCGAAGGACGGTACGGGTTCGCCAGTCTTCGCGTCGAGCGCGTAGAGATACTGGTTGCGATAGGTGAGGATGCGATGCTCCTTCCCGTCGCTCCAATACGCGACGCCACGCAGGCTCGCCGATCCGCGCAGCGGGTCGTCACCGGGCTTTTGTATCCACATCGTGTTGCCCGTTGCTGGGTCGAACGCCTCGGCGAGGCCGAGTCCGTTCGAGGCGTAGAGCACGCCATCCACCATGATCGGAGTCGAGCGAAAGTTGTTGTTCGGGCGAAGCGCAGGCGACAGAGGGATGTCGGGCGGCGTGTGCGAGCGGCGCCACGCGATTTTCAACTGTCCGACGTTCGCCCTGTTGATCTGATCGAGTGGCGAGTACTTTGTGGCCGCGTTATCGGCGGAGTACGTGCGCCACTGCCCATCGCTTGTCCCGGAAGACACCGCGTGGACTGCAATGGCGCCCACGAGCGCGGCGGCAGCACACATCCCGCCCAGCCAACGGTTCTGCCCTTGATATCCGCGTGACGCGGTCATCGGCCAGCTCCTTCCGTCCTGATTCCGTCTGTGGATGCGAGTGGAGAAGTCGGTCCGGCGCGCAGGATATCACCTGGAAGGTCGGCATAATACGCGTGATGAAGAAACGCATTCCCATCGCTGCCGGCCTGGCCGCGGTGCTGCTGTCCGGCTACTTCGCGATTACTGCCGTCAACCAGCAGCTCTTGACCAACACGTTCAATCGCATCTACGCGGAAGGAACGTGGGGCAGGGACGTCGCAGGCAAGGGAACCAGCGGCACGGGATCGACCTTAGAGATCACGCGCGAATATCGCGCCTACCTCGAAGACTTCATCAAGACGCACAACATCAAGTCCGTCGTCGATGCCGGCTGTGGGGATTGGACCTTCTCGAGCGCGATCGACTGGAACGGCGCGAGCTACCTCGGGGTCGACATCGCATCGGATGTCATCGCGACCGTGCGCGCCAAGCACGAGAAAGCCAATATCAAGTTTCAGGTCGGCGACATCACCGACGATCTCCCCGCTGCGGACCTGCTGATCTCCAAAGACGTCCTCCAGCATCTCTCCAATGAGCTGGTTCACAACTTCATCGAGAACAACCTGAGGAAGGGGAAATACAAGTGGGTCATTCTGACGAATGACCGCGGCAACAGGAACTCGGACGTCGAGAGCGGGGGATACCGAGCGATTGATCTCTCCGCCCCTCCGTTTGATGTGAAGGGGCTCGTCGATCTGCCGATCAAGTTCGGCAACGAGACTACGAAGATCACTTCGGTGCTCGACCTCACGCAACAGCCGTGAGCGGAGGATGACGGAGCACACGGATCATTCTCTGGAGTCGCGCGCTTAGCTATCCCGCAATACTTCGGTCGGATTGATTCGTGACGCACGGTGAGCGGGGAGCCAACCCGCGATCGCGCCGACCGTCGTCAGCGTGAGTGCGGCAGTCACCAGCGTAGCCTCGTCGCGCGGCCGGAGGTCGTAGAGGAGACTCGCGATGAATTGCGAGGACCATACGCTCACTGCCGTGCCGATAATCACCCCGAGCGCGACGAGCATGAAGACTCGCACCAGCACCAACCGCAGCACGCCCGATGGCTCCGCTCCGAGCGCCATCCGAATGCCGATTTCGGCTCGTCGTCTTGTGACCGCGTACGACGTCACGCCATAGAGACCGAGCGCTGCGAGCAGCAGGGCGAGCGCACCGAAGAACCCCGAGAGCAGGGCGACCAGGCGCTCCCGAGTGAGCGATGCGTCGATCCGGTCTTGGAGCGGTCGGAATGTCAACGCGAGATTGCGATCGACCGCTGTCAGCGCAGCCGCCACACGAGGTGCCAGCAAGGCGGGCGACGCATCGGACGAACGAACGCTGATGTTGACGGTGGGCGTCGGACCGCGACCGACACCATCGGGTTGCGCTAACGGTATGTAGATAGTCGGCCGTACTCCATCACGCACGGATACGTACACCGTGTCTCGTACGACTCCGACGATCGTTCTTGGCGGAGTTTCCAAGAGTTTGACCGTTTTTCCTATCGGGTTCCGGTTGGATAAGAACTTGCGCACATAGGCCTCGTTGACCAGCGCGACCGGAAGTGCTCCCTGAGTATCCCTGCCGTCGATGTCGCGGCCGGCGCGGATCGTCGTGCCGTACGTGGCAAACCATCCCGGCGTGATCTGATTGAGCATCGTCATCCGCGAGTTCCAGAACGGCACTGGACCAGGCTCGGGTACGGAAGGCGGTGCGCCGGTCGGGTCGAGAAGGCCAAGGTTGAAACCATCGCCGACCGGCGGCGACAGTGACCCACTCGCACGTGCGACACCAGGCACCGCAGCGACAGCTGAGACGAGCTGGTGATAGAAAGGAATGCGACCATTCGGATCGACCGACGCACGCGTCGCGTCCACTCGGACGGTGAGGACGCGATCGCTATCAAACCCCAGCGGCAGCGTCGCGAGTCGTTCGAAGGTCCCCACCAAAAGACCCGCCGCCACGATGAGCACCATGGACGATGCCACCTGGGCGACCACGAGGCCGCCGGCCAGACGTGTGCGCGTGTCGCCGAGGGCGCCGCGACTCTGTTCCTTGAGCGCGTCGATCGGTGCGACCTTGGTCGCTCTGAATGCCGGCACGATTCCGAACAGTACGGCCGTTACCCCAGTGACCGCGATCGTGAAGGCGAGCACGCGCCAATCCAGCGAGAGATCGAGCATCACCCGTGTGACCGAGGTCGACAACTGCGCGACCAGCAGTGGACTGGCCCATCTCGCAAACACGAGTCCGGCCAACGCGCCGATCCCGGCGAGGAGGAGCGCTTCGACCAGCAGAAGCCGCACGAGACGCCAGCGCGTCGCTCCGAGCGCCAGACGCAGACTCAATTCATGCCGCCGCGCCGTCGTCCGTGCCATGAGCAGGTTGGCGATGTTGCCGCAGGCGATCAGCAAAACGAGGCCGACGATGCCAAGCGTCACGAGAAGGGGCTGCTCGTATCGTTGACGCAGTCGCGATGTGCCCAGGGGCGCGGGAACGAGCGCGAGCGGAGCCGCATGCGGATCTCGCGGCGGCATCGTTGACGGCTTCGCATTGGAGGCCTCGCGGATCTGTGACTCCACCGAGCGCAGAAGAGTGGTAGCCGCTTCCGCCGATTGTCCGGGCTTCAGCCGGACCATGATCCACAGCCACACCGCCCGGTCGATGTTCGCGTCTTTCCCGCGGATCAATCGGTTCGCGTTGAGCGGAACAGCGACGTCGAACGACCGTCCAACTTCTGCACCGAAGAACTCGGGAGGTGTGACACCGATGATGGTGAACGGGACGCGCTCGATGACCAGCGACGTGCCGATGACGTTGGCGTCCCCACCGAAACGGCGTTGCCACATTCCATAACTGATGACCGCCACCGGACCATCCGGGCCGCCACCTCGCACATCGTCGCGTGCAGTGAATGTGCGGCCAAGGAGCGCGGGCACGCCAAACGTCGAGAAGAAATCGCCGCTGACATACAAACCGTCGGCCGGTTGCATTTCTCCGCCGGCCGTTGACAGATTCAGGCGCTCATCCGACCACGCGACCGCCCCGTCGAACATCTGCGATGCGTGCCTCCGTGTCTCTTCCCAGAGCGCGTACGTCCAGGCCGGTGTGCTCCCTCCGGTCGTTGCCGCAGCGGTCGACAGCGTCACGAGACGCTCTGGGGCAGCGACCGGCAGCGTGCGGAGCAGCAGGCTGTTGACGAGGGAGAAGATCGCGGTGTTCGCGCCGATGCCGAGGGCCAGTGAAAGAATCGCGACTCCCGTCACGATCGGAGCGGCGCGGAGCACGCGAGCGGCCACACGCACGTCCTGGACACAGTCGACCAGCCATGGGAGGAGTTTGACGTCGCGGCTCTCCTCGCGAAGCCGCAGACGATTGCCGAATGCGCGCCTGGCATGGGTCTCAGCCTCCTTCGGCGACAGACCCGCGGCGACCAGCTCGTTGATCCGGCACTCGAGATGAAAGGCGGCTTCCTCGTCCAGCGCGCTATCCACACTGGACGGCCGGAACACATTTGCGAGACGCGACAGCCAGGACATACCGTGCCTCTATGCGTGCTTGAGCACGTGATTGACGGCGTTGGTGATCGATCGCCACCGTTCGCGTTCGACATCGAGCTGTTTCCGTCCGGCAGCCGTGATCTCGTAGGCACGCGCACGGCGGTTGTGCTCGGTGGTGATCATGCGCGCTTTGATCCAGCCTGCCTCCTCCATGCGATGCAGTGCCGGATACAACGAGCCTTCTTCGACGCGAAGGTCGTCGGAGAGTTCATGAATGCGTGACGTAATGGCGTAGCCGTGCAGCGGTCCTCGTCGCGCGAGCACATTCAGCACGAGCAGTGGTAAGGAGCCCTGGAGCGTATCGGGGCGTGTCGTCATACAGTGTGCAAGGCAGTTACTGAGCGAGCTCAGTATGATACTTAGCGAGCTTAGTATGACGGACTATACTGACGCCGCGAAGAGGTGTCAATCGTCGTCAGCGTGCCGCTGAAATCTGGTCCGGCCAGCTGGAGTGTCGCGCACGGGCCCCATGGGCGTAGACTACGATGCATCCATGCCGCGCCGGTCTGTTGGCATCGCCGTCGTGCTTGCGCTCGTTGTCGTCAGCGGAGCGGTGTCACTGGCGCAGCGGTTCGGTGTCTTCGAAGGCGCCGGTGCCGGCATTCGGACTCCTCCGAAGGACTTCAGCGACGGTCGATTCAGCGTCTGCAAATGGATGTTCCGCAGCGATCGGTCCGAGCCCGGCGGCATCGGGTGGAGCACCGACTACCCCTTTGGCGAAATCAACCTGCTCACTCGCATCTCGGAATTCACCAACACTCGCGTCAGCCGGAACGGCGTCAATGTCAACTACTGGGTCGTGCGGCTCACCGACGATCAGTTGTTCGAGTGTCCGATCCTGATTGGCTCGGACGTGGGTACAGCGACGATGTCAAAGGCGGAGATGGAGCGCTTACGAGAGTACCTGCTCAAGGGCGGGTTCCTCTGGGTGGACGACTTCTGGGGCACGCCAGCCTGGGATCAGTGGGCCGGCTTGATCAGGCGTGTGCTGCCGGAGTTCCAGATTGTTGACGTGGCACCGGGAGATCCGATCCGACACACACTCTTCAACGTCACCGAGGTGAAGCAGATACCCAGCATCTTCTCGTGGGGCGGACCCGGCAGCGATCCGCGTGAGCGGGGAAGTGACAGCCCCCATGCCGACTTCCGCGCCATCGCCGATGGCCACGGGCGCATCATGGTGGTGATGACGCACAACACGGACATCGGCGACTCGATGGAGCGGGAGGGAGACGATCCCGCGTACTTCGCCGAGTTCTCACCCGAGGGTTACGCGTTGGCCTCGAACATCGTGGTGTATGCGTTGACCCATTAAAGGACGCGAGGGCCTGGTCTCACGGCGATTTCGTGAGACCCCGCCTCCCACACGCGGTCGCCTATCCGACGCTCGGGTTAGTTCGTATGATTGTCGCGAACCAGGCCGGTGCGCCGCCTTTGTGGTATCTCGTCTGAATGCGATCCGGTTCGATGGCGGCGACGTGCCATCCAGTGCGGGGGTTGAACGCCGCTCTCAGTTGTTCGTGACTGACGGGATGCGGGCCAGTATCGGGACCATCGTCACTGAAGCACAACACGTACACGGTCCCACCGTGTTGCGTTACCGACGCGAGACTCGCCACGTATCGGAGTCGCTCGTCGTCATCGAAGGTGTGGAACAGTCCGCAGTCCAGCACAGTCTCAAAGCTGCGCCCTAAGCATTCCAGGTGGAACGCGTCGGCCGCAGCGAACTCAACCGCAATCCCACGCCGGCCAACCTTCTCTCGGGCGATCGCCAATGCGGTCTCAGCCACGTCGACACCCACAACCGACAATCCCAACGACGCAAGGTGAAGAGCGTTCTCGCCGGTCCCGCAGCCCGCATCGAGCACGGGTCCGGTGAATCCACCTTTTGATGCCACACGCACGATTGCAGACTGCGGCTGGCCAATATCCCAAGGCGCAGGTCCGTCGTAGTACGACGCGTCCCAGGGCAACCCCGTCATACGTTCGTGACTGGTAGGGTCACGACCGCTGAACGGATCTTCGTTGTCCATTCCTGACCTGGCAGAAGGCTAGAGGAAGTTGTCGCACCGCGTCTTGGAAAAATCGGCCACGTCGAAGTCGAGGAAGAAGTGACAGCTGTGAGCTCTGTTATCTCTGTGTTGAGAATCCGTGAATCTAACGCTTGACGCCGAGATCGAAGTCCCGCCGGATCTGCTGAAGCGTCGCGGGATCGACAATTCGCGTGTCTGCTTTTGCCGGCTCCTTCTCGGAATACAGCACGAGACTCACCGAACTGCATCCCGGACCGAGTGCTGCCGGATCGAACGCGTACAAACCTTCGTATATCGCCTCGGTCTCGGAGACGCGCAGTTCGAGTTTGAACGGATGAATCGGCGTCACTTCCGTGCGATCGCAGAAGGCCTGCAGCCGCGCGAAGCCTGACCCCAACCGCTTGATCGCCGGCACCGCCATCCCCTGGGTCATGGCCGCGCCTCGCGCCATCTTCGCCAGGAAACTTTCCGTCATCTTCGGCGTCACGCGGATGAACAACACCTGAGGGATGTCGGAAACGTAGTCGGACCAGTTGCTGAACGTCTGATTCGGCTGAGACTGCGCAGCGTAGTTGAGGACCGGTGTAATGAACCCGATGTCGAAGTCAGACGCGGCGATCTGATACGGCTTCAGGCTGCCTGCGCGCTTCTTGACCGCCTCCTTGAACGTGTCGACCGGAGCTACGTCCGTCGGCTCCACGGGAAGATGCGCCGCGCTCGGCGCGGGAACCTCTTTCGCTTTCTTCGCCGCCGTCGCCACGAGCTCGCACGCACCGTCGATCCGACCGACGCGGGTCACGCCGCGCATCGGCTCATCGCGCTCGCCCGGGGGAGTCGTGATTCCCACGACGTCGCCCGATGCGGTGAAGACGGGTCCGCCCAACCCACCCGTAGCGAGCGAGAGGTCGGCCGTGATGGCACGCGCGTCGGTGCGAGTCACGATTCCAGGCGTCCAACCTTTGTTCTGACGAAGCGGTGCGGCAAGCGTGAAGATTTCCTGCTCGCGCTTAACGGATGTTGCCGTACCGCCGGGGCATCCAAGCGGCACAGGTTTTATCGATGCCATGACCGTCGGGTCGATGCCGACAATCGCGATGTCGCGCTTGGGGTCGGCCTCGAGGACGGTCCCCGCAACTTTGATTGAGCGCGACAGCTGCACTTCTACCGAGGTTGCGTCGCCAATGAGCCGCTGGCTTGTCGCGATGAGTCCGGCAGAGTCCACCAGAAATCCTGACCCATGCGCGGTCGGAGTCCATATCTGGACGACGCTGTCGAGCCATTGCCGCAGCAACAGCGAGGTGTCGGTTGCGAGCGGCGCGTTAGCGTTCGTCGTTCCTGGCGTGACCGCATCGGCCACCGCGTTCGCGACCGTCAACTCGAGGGACGAGTCTTGGCCGGCAACGACGTCCAGAGCCTGCCTCCAGCGATAGGCCTTTCCCTCAAGCGCGATCGGCTGATCTGATTCGATGACGTAGCGTCCTGGACGCAGCCTCACATCGGCGGTGCCGTCGATGCTGGTCACAATGCGGCGCGTCTCCTGGGTCTGCGGCTCGTCGCTGATGAGGAGCGCGTGCCGAGCGAGCGGTCGCAGTTGTCCGGTGGCATCGGTCAGGCTGCCTCGGATGTGGAGCACAACGAGTGTCTGACCCGAGATCGCGACCGGGGCGGCAAAGGCCAGGATGGCGAAGACGAGCACGCGGACCATCCTCTGATCCTAACGCGCTCACAGACGCCGGTCGATGCCGAACGTCTTGCGCACCAGGTAGTTCGGCTTCTTCTTCACCTCGTCGTAAATACGCCAGACGTACTCGCCGACGATCCCGAGCATCAGCATCAGAATCCCGCCGATCACCAGGATCAGAATCATGATCGGTGCCTGCCCTGGAAACGCCAGGCCGTATCGCAGACGGTAGTAGGTGATGTTCCCCGCATAGAAAAAGCCGACGAGGGCGATCAGTACACCGACGGCGCTGATGAACCGGATCGGCAGATAGGAGGAGTCGAGGATCGCGTCCAACGAATTCTTCAGCCGCTTCGTGAACGTGTACTGCGAGCGGCCAATCGTCCGCTTCGCACGTGTGTAGGGAATGAAGGTGGTCTTGTAGCCCAGCCAGAGCAGATCGCCCTGGAAGAACCGATTGCGCACATCGATGCTGTTGAACGCGTCGACGACGTGGCGGGCCATGAGCACGTAGTCGAACCCACCGGCCGGCAGCTGCGGGAACGAGAGCCGGATGATGCCGTAGAACAGCCGCGAGGTCACCCGCGAGGTCCACTGATCCTCGCGCTCGGCCCGATACGCAATCACCATTTCCGCGCCAGCTTCCTGGTCGCGGACCATGCGCGGAATGAGCTCGACGGGATCCTGCAGATCTGCGGACAGGTGCAGCACGAGATCGCCGGCGGCGGCCTTCAATCCCGCGAGGATCGCCGCCATCTGCCCGAAGTTGCGGGTGAAGGTGATGATGCGCACGCGCGCATCGCGCTCCCGCAACTGCATCAGCTCCGCCAGCGACCCATCATCCGAGCCATCGTCGACGAACACGAACTCGTAGTCGTACGTGGCCAGGTCCCTCGCAAGGATGCCGGTGATCTTTTCGTACGTGAGCGAGATGGCGCGCTCGTTGCGGTAGACGGGAATGACGAACGAGATCGTCCGCTGGCCGCTCATCCCAGTCGGTGCACGTCTTCGATGATCGTGCAGATGATGTCGACGGCGGTCAGCGGCAGCTCGCCGTAGAGCGGCAGACAGAGCACTTGCCGGACGGCTTCATTCGCCACCGGCAGAAGTCCCGGAGACGAGGACGGCAGATCGCGATAGCACTCGTAGTCGGTGCACAGCGGATAGAAGTATTTGCGGGCGAACACATTGTATTGCTTGAGGCGATCGAACACGACGTCGCGCGACCACCCGAAGGCGCGCGAGTCGATGCGGACGACGAAGTACTGACGGCTGCTTTCTACGCCTGTCGGTTCGGTGACAATCGTCAGCCCGTCGATGCCCGAGAGCCGCTCGCGATAGCGCTCGATGATCGCCTGGCGCCGGCGCAGTTCCTGAGGCACGCAGTCGAGCACGGCCAGTCCCAGCGCGGCCTGCAGCTCGGTCATCTTGCCGTTGATGCCGACCGGGCCGACCTGCTCCTGATTGAGGATGCCGAAGTTCTTCACCTGGTCGATCGCCAGGCGCCGCTCGGCGCTGCCGCAGGTCAGCGCTCCGCCTTCGGCGCTGTGGAACAGTTTCGTCGCATGGAAACTGAACATCGAGACGTCGCCGAAGTTGCCAATGCCGACACTGTTGATACTGGCGCCGAAGGCATGTGCGGCGTCGTAGACCAGTTTCAAACCGTGACGATCCGCAACCGCCTGCAGTCCGGCGACATCGCACGGAATGCCGTAGACGTGGACCGCCAGAATGCCGGTCGTGCGTGGGGTGATCGCGTCCTCGACCCGCGCGGGGTCGAGTGTGAGACGGATCGGATCGATGTCGGCAAACACCGGACTCGCGCCACTCCAGGTAATCGCGTGCGGTGTGGCCGGAAACGTGAACGGCGTGGTGATGACCTCGCCGCGTAGCCCCAGCGTGCGCATCGCGGCCAGCAGTGCAATCGTGCCGTTGTTGAAGAGCGACACTTGGGGTACGCGAAGGTAGTCGCGTATTGCACGCGTCAGACGCTCATGCTGTTCACCCGCGTTGGTCAGCCACCCTGCCTCCCAGATCTCGCCCAGGCGATCGCGGAACGAATCGAGCGCCGGCAGCAGCGGCCGCGTGACGTAGATGGGTTCGGCGAATGGGGCGACCATCACGCGAGGTCGTACTCCGAGAGCATGCGGCGCACGGTATCACGGGAGTTGAACATCAGGACGTCCACGATCGACAGATTTGCCACGAACGTATCGTTGAACTGGCGGTACGGCGCGGTTCGCGACTGTAGAAACCGCAGCTCGATGCCGCGCGCCGCGAACGCATCCGTCGAGTAGAGGTCGCGCCCGCCGACGGAGTTGACGTAGCGAGTCGCGCCGAGCGCGCCACACAAGGCCAGCACCCGCTGCTCCGCCTTCAGGCCGTGATCAATCGGCACGGTCGACGACACCACCAACGGCGTACGAATCTCGAGGTGCGCGGCAATCGCCGCGATGCTGTGATGCAGGTACTCGAACAGATTCCGTGGCGCCGCCCCGACCACCTGCTCGATCACGGGCAACGTCTCCGCAAAGAATGGCGCCCGCCGGTAGGCGCCGGCCAACTGGTCGAGCAGTGCGCGCGGAGCGAAGTCATCGGCAATGTATCGGTCCACGACGTCGAGGAAGTCCGACCCGTGCTTCAAGGGAAGCGTGAAATACGCGTCGGTGCCGTTGCGCAGGAACCGGTTGCGATTGATCCACCCCTTCTTCGTGTACTGGACGTTGTCGTAGACGACGAAGCGATCGACGAGGGCGAGCAGCTGCCAATAGCCGATGTAGGGCAGAAAGTACGGCTGCATGATGCCGAGCGTCACGCCGCGCTCCGGCCGCCTATCGGTCGCCCCGCTCGCACAGCAGAAAGATGCTCGAGCAGAGATCTGGGTATACGTGACCGAGCTGGTAGCACCCCTCGAGATATTCCGGCGAGATGATGTCGGTCGCCAGCAGCCGGTCCCACTGGAAGTTCGCCAGTGCCTTGAAGAAGATGCCGGAGCGATGGACCACCTTCAGGCCGGCCGCGCGTGCATCGCGCTCGAGCGTGTCGAGCGAGTAGGTGATGCGGTGACCATGGGCCCGCTCGGCGTCGGTGACCGCCGCGTTGTGCGTGATCAGCCCCATGTGCACGGCAATCTGTCGCGATGGGGCGTTGGCGTTGGGACACACCAGAAACAGACGTCCCGAGGGCGTGAGCCACTCGTCGCCGACGCGCCGGAGTACACCCACGGGATCGTCAAGATGCTCGAGCACATGGGTGAGGATGACATTGTCGAATCGGCGCTCCAGCGTCACCTGATCGAAGGTGCCCTGCACGAAATGCCCGACGTCGCCAAGAGCGGCGCGTGCTGCGGCCAGCGCCTCGCCGGACGCCTCGACACAGGTGATGTCCGAGAAATGCGCCGTGAGCCGTCGCGTGAATTCGCCGCGGAAGCTCCCGAGTTCCAGCACGCTACCGGGCCGGAAGAACGGCGCAAACGACCGGAGCATGAACGGGTGCATGACGTCCAGGTCGAAGCCGTAGGCATACTTGTGCTCCGGCACGTCACGCGATTCGCGATCGTAGTCCCTGCTCACTTGCCGCTATCGCTCCAATACTGCGACTCCGAACCCCTGGCGCCCGAATGCGTTGCCGTTGTAGAGCATGTACGCCTGGTCGTTACACCAGAAGACATGGGGGTAGCAGAGCATCTCGGAATCCCATCCCTCTGGCGACACGTCGATGCCGCCCGCCTGGTCGTCTCGAATCCAGCGGTGACCGTCACGTGACCACGCGTAGCCCACACGATACGCGCGCGCAGGATTCGCGCGAAAGTCGGTCGCATACCGGTAGCAGAAGTACATGTGCCAGAGGCCATCACACTCGAACACCGTCGGCAGCGCCTGGCACTCGTCCGCGCCGATCGTGTCGCTGATGATCGGTTCGCCGGAACGTTCCCAGACGATGCCATCGACCGAGCTCGCATACGCGATCTTGTAGACACGCGCCGGCCCCGGCTCTCCAGTGCTGTCCATCCACCTGACGCCGTAGATGTACCACATGTGCCAGCGACCGTCGCGCACGCGCACAAATGGATCGCCGACCAGGAACGGCTCACGCGACGTTGCGGTCATGACCGGACCGGGACCTGTTCGCTGGAATGTGCGTCCGCGATCGCGGCTCACCGCCAGTCCGATGGCCGTTTCAACCGGCACCGAGACGCGGCGGCTCCATCCGCAGGTGAACGCGTAGATCGCGTCGTCGTGCCGCACGACATTGAAGGGAAAGATCCCATGCTCGTCGAAGCAGCCGAGCGAACCTGGCGTGATCACCGTCTCGGCGGCTACTTCGCGTACGTGTTCGAGGTCGCGGTCGACGTCGACGAAGGCGACCTGACTGACGTATTGCCCGTCGTGGTCGCGACGCCGTGTTGAAAAATAGATCCGCACGACATCATCGAAGACCACTGCCTGCGGCGACTGCGCGAATTCCGTGCAGCCGCCAGGGAGCGTGTGGCGCGTCGGGTCGAACAGCAGACCGCGCTTGGTCCACTTCACGCGAGCGTCCCTTCGAGCTCGGCCACGCCGAAGCCGTGGCGGCCCACCTGATTCCCCAGATAGAACATGAACGTCCGGCCATCGATCTCCGCGACGTGCGGGTAGCTGATCATCTCCGCATCCCACCCGTTGTCCGACACATCGATGCCGGCCTTCGCGTCATCTCTCACCCAGGTCGTGAGGTCGGTTGAACTCGCGTAGCCGATCCGGTAGCCGCGCTCGCGGCCACGGTAGCCCAGGCTGTACCGGTAGCAGAAGAACATGTGGTACTTGCCATTGGCGAACGTGACGTCCGGGCTCGCCTGACATTCGTCCGCTTCGAGACGCGGCGGAATCAGTTCGGTGTGGAGTCGGGTCCACTGCATGCCGTCGATGGATGTGGCCATGCGGATGCGGTACACCGGTTCGGCCCGTCCACCGGTCGCGATCCATTTCGTGCCGGCGATGTACCAGAGGATCCAGCGATCGTTGAACCGGCGAACCTTTGGTCCGCTGATCACGAACGGCTCGTTCAGATCCGCGCTCAGCACGGGACCGTCTCCCTGCTTGACGAACGTGACGCCGTCATCGCGGCTGACCGCGCAGCCGATGGCGACGTCGAATGGCACTGACACGCAGCGCGTCCAGCCGCCGTAGTACGCCCGAATCACGTCGCCGTCGAGGGCCACGGTCATCGGGTATGTCCCGAACTCGTCGAAAGCGCCGCGACCGCCGAGTGTCATCACCGGATGCGGCGAGACCGCAACGACATCGAACAGATTGTCCCGTCGAAGATCCACGTAGCCGCCGAGGCTGACGTACTGGCCCGCGGCATCCGGATCCGGACGCGTCGAGAAGTAGACCCTGACGCGATCATCGAACAGCAGCGTCGCCGGCGCTTGCGCGAACGCACGCATCCAGTCCGGACCGGCGATCGTCGACGGATTGAACAGTTGTCCGAGTTTGCGCCAGCGGAAGCTCAGAGACGAACCTCCAGCAACTGGCGGGGACCGCGCTGCTCGACGAGCACGAAGCCGAGGGCGGTATAGAGTGAGTAGGCGTCTGCGTTCGACTCTGCGACTTCGAGCCGGCACGTCGTGAAGCCGCGCCGCCGCGCCAGCGTCAGCACGCATGACACGAGCGCGGAGGCAATTCCCAGGCGCCGGTACTCGGGCGCGACCAGCACCATAGTGATGTACGCCTGCCTCGTTGACTCGTCGTTGCAGTAGAAGGCCACGAATCCGCGGCAGCGGCCGGCGACCGAATCCGACAGCAGCTCGGCGCACTCTCCCAACTTCTTCAGATACTGATCGAGGTCAATGCCTTCGACGAGGTGGCCGCCTTGGCGGTGCTGCTCGTCTTCGATCAACGTGCGAATCGCGTCAGGAAGCATGGCTAACGGCGAATGGGGAGCTCGACGCCGTCGCAGGAGCGATTCTCGTGCGCCCCCGTGAGTGTCTCGAGATAGTCGACGACATCAGACGCGTCGACTTCGGCGGCCAGGCACTGCAGCCGCAACACGTCGACGGCCTCGACGGCTGCGCCCTTGCGAATGAGCCACTGCACCGTGTGGAGATTCCGGCCGATGATCGCGGCTTCGATCGGTGTCACGGTGAACGTGCGTCCATCGATGAACACCGTTTGACGCGCATTCGGATCGGCACCCTTGTCGAGTGTCCGTTCGAGCAGCGCGAGGTCCTCCTCGTATGCGGCGTGTGCAAGATTCGGTGTCTCGCTCTCGCGCCACAACGGCTGAAGGCCGAGCATCGCGGCCAGGACGAGGCCGGCCGCAGCTGTGATCAGCAGTACTGGCGCGCCTCCTGTCAGCGCGAAGAGAACGCCGTTTTGGAGCGTCACCGGCCGCGCCAATGCACGGGCCACTAACGGCAGCAGCTCCCAGAGTGCGGTTCCCGCGAGCGCGAGCACGATCGTCCACAGCCGCCTTCGATTGGTCTGATCGGATTCCGGCTTCAGACGCTTTGCGTCCCGGTCGATGTTCGACGTGTCTGCGATCGCCGGGTGCTCGACGATCGCCGCGATGTTGGAACGCGAGGAGTCGAGCAACTCATAGTGCCGCGTCGTGCCCTCTCGCAGCTCGCCGTTTGAGAGTGAGAACCGCCGCTCGAGCTCCGTTCGGTCTGCGTCACTGACCTGTGACGCCCATCGGACGTTCATCGACACTGGAGGTCGCGGTATACTCGCGACCGCTGCGCCAGCGACCGCCGCCAGCAGCATCAGCTTTGCAGTCACCCGAACCGTCACATGTCTGAACCAGCCAGACTGCGGCACGACGCGGATGGTACCACGTGGTCGCGCGCAAGCTATGGCACTGCGTTGATCGCGACCGCGGCGACCGGGTACTTCCTGCTGCGTCTTCCGCTCGATGTCAGCGAAAACATCATCGCGATTCTCCAGGCGCACAACCCTCTCGCGACCCTGGTCGGTGTTGCCGGCACCGTCCGGCCGCTTGGCTGGCTGTTCTTCAGAGGAGTGCTCGATGCCTCGTTCGGTCATCCGTTCGAGGGCTTCCGCTTGTTGAACACCCTGTCGCTCGCCAGCATCTTCGTGTGTGGCGTCCACATCCTGCGCGTTCGCACGATGCAGGCATGGGGCGTCGCACTTCTGGCGATCGTGGTGATGATTGGCATTCATCCGTTCCACATGAGCGTGCGCGAGACCGCCGTCAACCATCACCTCATCGTGCCGTGCTTCCTGTTCGCGGCCGTGGCCATCGCGGTTTCGGCCCCCCGGTGGTGGAGTGATCTGCTCGCCACGCTGATCCTGCTGGGCGCACTGTCGCTGGTAGAAGCGGGAGTGCTCGTATGGGTGGCCATCGCCGCCGGCTGGCTCACGGGGCTGCGTGGAATCTCCTGGCGCGGCGTCGCGGTCTGCACCGCGCTGCTGGCGACGTACTTGGTTGTGTACCTCGTGCTGGCCGATGCGCCGGCCACCGGTTCGCGCGGCACAGGGTTTGGCTTCCACATGATGGACGCATCCGAGGTTCAGGCGCGCTTCGGCGCGAACCCGCTGCCGTTGTACGCCTACAACGTGATGGCCTCGGCGATGACCGTGCTGGCTTCCGAGCCCCGAGGAGGCGTCTTCGGGTTCGTCTATCAGATCGTGAACGGTTCGCTGAAAGCGGGCTCGGTGCTGAACGTCCTCACGTCAACGCTGACGACGGCCGTCATGATCTGGTACGCAGGACAACGCTGGAGAGCCTGGCGTGTGTTCGAGTTCACACACGGCGATCGCGTGTTTCTCGTGGGCTGGGCCGTCCTTGGCGCGAATGCCGTCATCAGCTTTTCGTACTTGAAGGAAATCGTGATGACGACCGGCGCGTTGGCATATGCATTAGCGGTGTTTCCTGCGTTCTCGCTCTTCCTCGAGCGCCTCCATCGGCCGCTCACACTCTGGGGCGCTGGTGTCGTGTGCATGCTCCTGGCGATCGTGTCGATCGGCTGGACGACGAGAGCCGCGCTCTTCTTCGTCGACGTGCAGGTCGCGGCCTACGCGTCGCAGAACGGCTGGGTCATGGTCGACGAGTGGCTCGCCAGGCAGCAACGATCGCCGTTGAGCGAAGCCGACCGCGCCGTCGTCCAACAGTGGCGACGTGAGATGCTGGCAATGCCCGTGCCTCGCAGGTATTTGCGACCGGGCTGGATCGAAGATCTCGATGCGTCACATTGACATCTCGAGCGTGCTATCGTCTGCCGCATGAAAAGGACGATCGTCGGACTGGTCCTGATTTGCTGTGTGTGGGTTGCGACAGCCAGTGCTCAGCCCGCCGCCACTGCGTGCGATCGCGAGTGCCTGCGCGGCAAGGTGACGCAGCTGCTCTATGCGTTCGTGAAGCACGACGTGAGCGGACTGCCCGTCGCCGGCACGGTGCGCGTGACCGAAGATGCTGTCGAGAAGCCGCTCGCGAAGGTCGGCCTGGTCGGCAGCGTGACGCGACTGCGCGGCTTCCGTCAGGACATCATCGACGAGCGTGCGGGCGTGGCTGGTGCCCACGTTGTCGTGGAGGAGACCGGCGCGCCTGTGCTGCTGGTGGTGCGGCTGAAGGTCGTCGCCGACACGCTCACCGAAATCGAGCTGGTCGCCACACGCAGTCGCGCAGAAGGCCTCATCTTCAACATCGATGGCCTGAGTGCGCCGAGCGCGATGATGAACTACGCGCCGCGGCCCGAACAGCTCGCTACCCGCGATGTGGCGACCAAAGCGGCGTTGAAGTACCCGGAAGGGCTCGGTGCCGCGAAGACCTTTGCGGCGGTGAACGCACCCTTCGCACCGAACGCCTATCGTTTCGAGAACGGCCAGGTGATGGCCGGGCCGGACTGCAAGTTCGCCCCCGGCTGCCAGAACATCTCCACTCAGTCGCTCGCAATCTTCCAGCGCCTTGGTGAGCCGCAGACCCGCACCATCGCCGTCGATGAGCGCATGGGCATCGTCTGGCTACGCATGGCCTGGGGCGTGCGCGAGCGCGGCGGCGATCAGCTGACGGTGTGGGAGATGTTCAAGGTGTTCGACGGCCAGATCCACGCGGTGGAAGCCTTCATGCGCATCCTGCCAGTGGAAAAACGCAACGGTGGATGGGAGTGACACGTCGCCGCCTGAAAGGCGCGTCAGCCGCGAGCATGTCGAGGAATTGGTGCGAACCCGGAGCCTGACACGCCACTGACACGTGCGTGCCGGATCCCCCACACTGTCATCGCGATCAAGATCATCACCGCCCCCGCCATGAACGCGGGCAATCCAATATTCGAGATGAGCGGCACGGACATCGCGGTGACGAACCCGCCGCCGAGAATGGGCCGCGTGACCAGCTGGCGGTAGCTGTATCCGCTCACGACATCCGTCTGCCGCGCTGGATCGACCATGTCCACCATGACGAATCCGGTGGCGACGTTGCCCTGCGACTCGCCGAACTCTGCCAGCGAATGCTCGAACCAGTTCTTGGGAAACACGCGCGGTCCGATCACCATCGCGACAAAGACGCTCCAGCCAACAGAGCCCACCGCCAGGATCACGAGCGGCCCCAGGTGAGCGCCCAGTGCACTGAGTGACAACGTGCCGATTGCACAAACCACGATGCCGTCGACCGAGAGACCGCCCAGTCCCTCGACGGCTCGCCGGTTGACGGCCCACTCGAACTTGTAGCGAACGGCGGCGAGCTGCACGAGGACGCCCCCGATGATCGTGAAGGGAAAGAGTGGGAATTTGTCGAAGAAGTCCGAGCCAATCAGATGAAAGACGCGGCGGAAGATCTCGTGCAGCACGATGCCCGTGACAATGGACACGCCGATGAACACGGCCGCGGCGGTCACTTGCGTCATGCCGTTCCATTCGTCCATCGGCTCGTCGTCGGGCTTGTGCTGGTGGTGATCGATGTCCAGGTCTTCCTTGTCCGACGTCCGCTCGTGGCGCGCGACGGAGATCGTCGGTGAGTTCACCGCGTAGTTGACCAGCATCGTGCCGATGATGATTCCGGTCACCATGCCGATCGTCGCCAGGCCGAGGCCCACTTCGAGCAAGTCCTCCGCACCATACGCGACCAGGACGGGCGTCAGACCAGCGAGCGTCCCGTGTCCACCCGCAAACGCCATCTCGATCAGGGCACCGGACTTGTCAGTGAAGCCGAAGACCGGCCCGAGTACGAGCAGCGCGACAATGCTGCCGACGGCGAACTGTCCGGCCGACATGATGCCGGCCATGATCACGTGCGAACCAGAGAGTTTCCAAATCGTCTTGAGCGGTGGCAGCCGTTCGCCGAGCAGCAACGTTGCGCACATGACGTTGATGAGCAGACCAGGCAGGACCTTCCACACCGCGAATGTCGTGTCCGAAAAGAGACCGTAGCCACCGGTCCAGCGTCCGAGCCCTTCGGGCCCGAGGCCGAGCATGAGGAACCCGCCGATGACCGCCGTGGGGATAAACAGCGCGCGCAGCGGCCGCGACAACCGGCGAATCAACGAGGCGCCGGCGAACACCAGCGACAGAATCGCGAACGACAGGCCGATCTCTTCCGCAGTCGAGGGCATGACCGTCTCTGTTGCACGCTGAGGGCCACTGCCGTGATACGCGCTTCGGGCTGATCGTGTCGCCCAGCACCACACACTCACGAGATGTCGCGGGTAGACACGTGCTCTCCCCGCTGCTGCGTTCCTTCGCCGAGAACTCGACAGCGTCTGGCTCAGCGTGCCAGATCTGGATTCCACTCCGGCAGTGTGATGTCATGAGTCGGTTCGTCACGACTCGTGATGAAACATCATGCGGATTGTTGTTCTCGGCGGCGGATTCGGCGGCGTCGCGACGGTGCGACACCTCGAGAGGGTCTTGAGACGAGGCGCTGATGTCGAGATCACTCTCGTGAGCCGCGAGAATTTCTTCGTGATCACGCCGCTCCTGTTCGAGGCGTGCTCCGGCAGGCTGGAGCTGCGACATTGCGCGCAGCCAATTCGCGCCACACTTCGACGAGCTCGATTCATCGAGGCCACAGTCGAATCGGTCGACCTCGAACGTCAACTCGTTCGAGCCGTGGCTCCCTCGAGCGACGCCTACGTCCTGCCCTACGACCATCTGGTGGTCGCGCTGGGAGCGTCGACGAACGATGGACTGATCCCGGGGTCGTCGAATGCGCTGACGTTCAAGACGATGGCGGATGCCTTAGTGCTGAGAAATCACTTGATCGAGTGCTTCGAACGCGCTGACGCCGCCGCGGATGCCGGACAGCGGCGCGAGTGTCTGACGATGGTCGTGATCGGCGGCGGACTCGTCGGCGTAGAACTCGTGGGTGAACTCACGGCCTTTGCAGACGACGTGCTGCGCTTCTATCCGCGCATCCGTCGCGACGAGGTGCGCTTTCGGCTGTTCGAGGCCGGACCGCGGATTCTGCCAGAGATTGACGAGAAGCTGGGGGCGACAGCAGCGCGCCTGCTCGAGCGGCGCGGAGTGGACATCCAGGTCTCGACCCCGATCCGGACAATCGAGGCCGAGCGCGTGCGGCTCCAGAACGACACGATCGACGCTGGCACGATCGTACTGACGGCGGGGATCGTCCCAAGTGCGGTCGCGAGCGCAATCCCTGTCCAACGCGATCAGCGTGGACGGATCGCCGTCGACGGCACAATGCGAAGCCGCAGCCATCCGCAGGTGTGGGCTCTGGGCGATTGTGCGGCAATTCCCGGCCCAGATGGCCGTCCTTATCCGGCGCTGGCCCAGCATGCGGTCCGTGAAGCGCGCCACCTTGCGGACAACATCAGGGCAACGCTCGACGGGCGTGCTCCCTCGCCGTTCATGTTCCGATCCCTTGGCACGATGGCGTCACTCGGGCACACACGTGCTGTCGCGCTGGTGTTCGGTGTGCGACTCACGGGCTTTCTCGCATGGTGGATTCGGCGAACCTACTACCTGTTTCAGATGCCACGCTGGGATCGGCGACTGCGCATCGTCCTCGACTGGACCGTCGCGCTCTTTTTTCGGCCCGACATCACACGCGTTGACTTGCGCGTAGAACGAGAGCTGGTGAAGCAGGCGCGCCCGTTGGCCGAGAGGTCGGCGGACGTTGGCCGAGCCCGTCTCTAACGTATCGTCGCGTCTACGAACAGCAGCAGACCGAAACCGAAGCCGGCGAGCTACGATCCTGATGGTCCAAACCGTTCCGTGCGGATCGCGTCGCTCGGGTGTCCCGCTCGTACTGCCGTCCTCCGATTCGAGCGCGAAGGTCCAGGTTTGAAAGTCGCTGACCAGGTGCTGTCCGGGAGGGAGGCGTCTCGATTCGGATCGGTCCGTCTACCTTGAAAGCCGCGTGTGCGAGCCTAATAACGCAAGATCATCGCGATCCGGTCGTGGAGCGCCAGCTCACCGTCTTCGACGAACACGACCTCACCGCCCTTGTCGAGCACCATCGTGATCGTCTCGTCCACCGCGTCGTCCAGGACGTCGGGCGCGGTGGGATCGTCGATGTTCAGATTCAGCTGGCCCCACTCGTTGAGGCGCGCCGGCTGATGGAATCCCTCCTCGACCACGAGGACCTTGCCTCGGCCAAGCCCGGCCAGATGCCACACTTCGCCAAGAGTGGATGCGACTCGATGTTGTCCTCTCGCTGCTTCGAGATGCTGGAGCACCTCGCGCCGGAGTGTGGTGAAGCCCTCGCTGACGGATGGCCAGATTCGTCGTCCTAGATCGTGAGCCGACAGGTGGTCGACGTTGCCAGGAAGCGTGGCGATGACCTCGCTGGCGGCGGACACTTCTCGAAAAAACGCGAGGTAGCGATCGACGCCAGCCAGGGCGAGCGGCAACGAGTCGTCGGCCGTGAACGTGCGGAACGTCTTGTCCACGTCGCGAAAGAACTGACGATGGCGATCGTCACGATACGCCGACGTGTTGACGCCAACACCGCCGGGAAGCGGTTCATCGCCTCCGGGGCCTGCATGCCGCATGGGAAACCCGCCCGTCGTGATCTCTTCCAGATCCTCGCGTGTCGCGGCAAAGAGGCGAGTCGCCTGCTCGCTGAGCGACAACACCCAGTACCGCCGCATGCGGTTGAGTGCGTGAACGAGGTCGCGAGTGAAAAACGTCTCGTCTACGACGACGCGCTCGTCGAGCGTGAACGGCAACACGTACTCGCGCGCCATGTCGCGATTCACCACCAGCATGAGGCCGTCGAGTGTGTACTTGTAATCGATACCGTCGACGAGTGTGTTGAGCCGATCGATCAGCGGCGCCACCTCGCGCTTCGAGAATTCACCCAGCAGGCGCTGTGTCCCCTCAGTCACGAGATTCTTGACGCGAATGGGATCCTGCCTGTTGTCGGGACTCGTGCGATGCGTTGGCAGCGTGATCGTCAGGCACGGATAGGTGTGGACGTACTGTAGTTCGTGTAACTCGTGGCGATTCATGACATGACTCCGATGCTCGACATCAGCACCCGAGGGCGATGGTTAGGCCTCGGGACTCGAGACGAACAGATCCATTCCGAGCAACTGCGACAGATCACGCGCCGCCAACTGCCCCTTGACGC
>JBKPRH010000148.1:0-4633 GCA_046765795.1 Acidobacteriota bacterium
TGCGCGAGATCCCCGACCATCTTCCGGCCATCGAGGGTGACCCACAGCGTCTGCAGCAGATTCTCGGCAACGTGATCGCGAATGCAATCAAGTTCACGCCGGAGCAAGGCACAGTGTCAGTCCGCTGCAAGGTGAGTGGTACTCGCCTGGCGATCGAGATCGAGGATTCTGGCGTCGGCATCGAGCCAGAACTGCTGCCCTATATCTTCGACCGCTTCCGTCAGGGCGACAGTCGATCGACGCGTCGGCACGGTGGCCTCGGCCTCGGCCTGGCCATCGCGCGTCATCTCGTTGAACTGCATGGCGGCGACATCACCGCGCACAGCGAAGGCGATGGCCGCGGCACGACGTTCCGCATTCGCCTGCCGATCACCGGCGTCACCGCGATCGAACGGCTCCAGACGTTTGAGGAGGCGGCGACCGATCTCTCCGGTTATCACGTGCTCGTCGTGGACGATCTCGACGACTCCCGTAACTTGCTGGTGCGTTTGCTCTGTCAGTGGGGAGCCACGGTGCGGGAATGTTCATCGGCTCGGGTTGCGTTGGAGGATCTGTTGTCCACCAGGTTCGACTTGTTGGTGGCCGACATCGCGATGCCTGATCTCGACGGTTACGATCTGATCGAGCGTCTACGGACGTTGCACGACGACGAGGTCGCCCGAATTCCGGCGATCGCCGTTACCGCCTACGCGAGACGCGAAGATCGCGATCGCGCGTTGTGCGCTGGATATAACGCACACTGTCCAAAGCCGCTCAACACCGCCGAGTTCGCGCGCGCCATCGCCGAGGTGCTGCGCGCCGCACCACAGCCGGGAGCACTCTCCTCTTAGGCATATCGTTTGCTCCACCCTGTGGGATGACTTCCCCACAGGCACACACCCGCGCTCGTCCGCTCGCCGTCGTCACCGGCGCGTCGAGCGGCATCGGTTACGAGCTGGCCAAACTCTGCGCCACAAACGGATTCGATCTCATTCTCGCCGCCGATGAGCGGCTCGAGCAGGCCGCTGAGACATTTCGCAGCCTGGGCGCCAACATCGAGACCGCCGTCGTCGACCTCGCGACGCGACCGGGCGTCGATACGCTGGTGCGGACAATTGGCGATCGCACCGTCGATGCACTCCTCGCCAACGCTGGGCACGGCCTCGGTCAGGCGTTCCTCGATCAGGACTTCGAGGAGATCCAGCACGTCATCGATACCAACATCACCGGCACGATCTATCTCATTCATCAGATCGCGTGGAAGATGCGCGAGCGCGGCGCCGGCAAGATCCTCATCACCGGCTCGGTTGCCGGCTTCATGCCCGGCACGTATCACGCGGTCTACAACGGTACCAAGGCCTTCATCGATTCGTTCTCGTACGCACTGCGTGCCGAGCTGAAGGACAGCGGCGTCACCGTGACCTGCTTGATGCCGGGAGCGACCGAAACCGAATTCTTCGAGCGCGCCGGTTTGACCGATACGAAAGTCGGGCAGGATCAGAAAGACGACCCCGCTGACGTCGCCAAGGACGGGTTCGACGCGATGATGAAAGGCGATGCCGACGTCGTCAGCGGCTGGAAGAACAAGGTGATGACGACGGTTGCCAACGTCACGCCGGCGGAGAAGCTGGCCGAGCAGCACCGCAAGATGGCGGAACCTGGGAGCGGTCGTCGAAAGAACAAACCCTAACCACGAAGCACACACTTCGTGCCTTCGTGGTTACGCCTTCTGCAGCAAGGGTCGAAGGGTCCGAAGATCCCGCACCCCTTCGATCGCGAGCAGCGTGTCGATCAGCTTCTGCGCGGTCGCCGCACCAAGCACCGGCGCGATCAGATCGCGCGCCTTGTCGACGACCTCGGCGCGCGTCATCGGATTGCGCACCGTGCCGCGTACGGCTTCCACGCGATCGATCAGCCTCGAGCCATCGACAAACGCAATCTCAACGAGAGCGACACGTGCCGGGAGCAATGCACTGAGCGACGCGTCCGGCACGTAGCGAACCTTGCTGCGCTGGCGAAGCACGGCGGCGTCCTGCATGCGCGGCTTGTCATGCGCCGCATGAAACGACGCCGTCTTGTCGATGAGCATCACCGCGACCATGTGCTGCAGGCAGATGTCGGGGATGTCACGATTATCGACGACCGATCCGACGCTTGGCGCCAGCCTCACCGTGACTGATTTCACCTGATCCGCCTCGAACGGGCGCTTGCGACGTAAGTTGTCGATCGCGTCGAGCGGCGCTTGAATCGGGGTGCCAACCGTCCACTTCTTGACATCAGTGTTGACGACCTCGAAGCGCTCGCCGAGGCGATCGACCAACACGTTCGGATTTCCCTTCGGCGCATTCACCTGAAAGAAGTTGTCATCACCCGACAGCACATCGTCCACGCCATTCCATCCAGCACGGACCACAAGCGCGGCGGTCACGCCGTTTCGCGCCGGCATGCCGCCGAAGACGAAGCCCTTCTCGATGTGATCCGTGTCACGGCCCCAGATCGCGTAGCCGCCGGCCTGCTGTGAGGCGTAATCGATCAGCCAACGCATCTGTTGCGCGGTGAGGCCCACGATGCAACCAGCCGCCGCTGCCGATCCGAAGGTCCCCGCGAACGCATGCGTGCTCCGTCGGCTTTCGTCTCTGAAGGTCACTCCGCCGAGTGCCATCGTGAAGCGCGGGCCGATGTCATAGCCCAGAGTGACGGCACGAAGAAATCGCTCGCCGCTGACGCCGAGATCCTCGCCAAGCGCAAGCGCGGTCGGCACGATCGAGGCTCCGGGATGCGACTGCGACGGCCCATGCGAATCGTCTGTCTCGTCGGAATGCGCGAGGACGCCATTCACGAGCGCGGCATCCATCGGTCCAGTCACGACAGTCGAGGCGACGACGGTCGCGACGGGACGGCCGGCCTGCGCGCGGGCCAGCGCCAGCGCGGCGCGGCCTGGTGGAAGGTCTGAGCCGGAGACCATCGCCGCGAACGTATCGAGGATGTGGTGCCGGGCCTTCTCGGCGACATCTGCCGGGAGCGAACGGTCCTTCGCCGCGGCCATGTAGGCGCTGAGCGTAGACATGATCGAGCCGACGGTCTGCGCGCGCAGCGCGATTGACGGCACAGCAGCGCAGCCCAGGGCCAGTGTTCCGCGAGTCAGGAGCGTGCGGCGGTGCATGCGCCGGGAATCATAAGGCAGGTTGATCGCATTCCCTTCATCCTGTAGAGTCCGCGCCATGAAACGTGCATTCTCCGTCGCGCTGGTCGTGTTCTCCGCCGCTGCCGCCGCGATCGTCGCGGCCCAGAGCAGCGGCAACACTGCTGCCGCCGCCAAGCCCACCGAGTCCGCTC
The DNA here is from genome assembly GCA_046765795.1 of Acidobacteriota bacterium. Classification (GTDB taxonomy): domain Bacteria; phylum Acidobacteriota; class Vicinamibacteria; order Vicinamibacterales; family UBA2999; genus Gp6-AA40. The sequence continues at coordinate 3,316 of JBKPRH010000148.1, forward strand.
GGGGCGGGCAAGCACCGATCTTCGAAGTCGATCCGTTCTGGCCGAAGCCGCTGCCCAATCACTGGGTGATGGGCTCGACGATCGGGTTGTCGGTGGACGACCAGGATCACGTCTGGGTGATTCATCGGCCGCAGTCGGTCGAAGACAACTTCAAAGCTGCTGAGACGAACCCGCCGATCGGCGTCTGCTGCAAGGTGGCGCCGCCGGTGCTCGAGTTCGATCAGGCCGGCAACCTCGTGTCGTCATGGGGCGGCCCCGGCGCCGGGTACGAGTGGCCGGTCAGCAACCACGGCATCACCGTCGATCACAAGGGCAACGTGTGGATCGGCGGCAATGACAACACCGACACACAGATCCTCAAGTTCACCAAGGCCGGCAAGTTCCTGCTGCAGATTGGCAAGCACGGCGTGCACAACGGCAGCAACGACGTCGAGAACCTGTGGCGAGCCGCCAAGATCTTTCACGAGCCGGAGGCCAACGAGATCTACGTCGCCGACGGCTACGGCAACCGTCGCGTGATCGTCTTCGATGCCGACAGCGGCAAGTACAAGCGGCACTGGGGCGCCTACGGCAACAAGCCCGACGACACCAAGGTCCCCGAATACGATCCGAAAGCGCCGGTGTCGAAGCACTTCAACACCGTGCACTGCGCCAACGTCGCGAAGGATGGCCTGGTGTATGTCTGCGACCGCGTCAACGATCGCGTGCAGGTGTTCCGCAAGGACGGCACCTTCGTGAAGGAAGCGTTCTTCGAGAAGGACACGCTGCGCTCCGGATCGGTGTGGGACATGACGTTCTCTCGCGATCCGCAGCAGACCTACATCTATATGGCCAATGGCGTGAACGAGCACATCAACGTCGTGCTGCGCAGCACGCTCGAAGTGGTCACCACATTCGGCGACGGTGGACGGCAGCCGGGACAATTCTTCGGCGTCCACAATCTCGACACCGACTCGAAGGGCAATCTCTACGCGACCGAAACGTACACCGGTGCGCGCGTGCAGCGGTTCCTCTATAAAGGCATCGGACCGGTCACGAAGAAAGTCCAGGGTCCGCCCTGGCCGCGTAAGTAGAACGTAGTGTCCGGCTTTAGCCGGACCGTGAGGACGTCATGAAAAGCATTCTGATCGGCGTGAGCGGCGCTGTGCTTGCCGTCGCCGGGCTCATCGCGCAAGCCAAGATCAACCCGACCGACCCGCAGCCGACCTGCAACATGTGTCCCGGGTACTACATCCCGCTGAGCGAGCTGCAGGCCTACACGAAGAAGGCGCTCGCCGAGAACCTGCTCGATCAGCAGGTGCGTGACATCGAGATCGGC
>JBKPRH010000149.1:0-12181 GCA_046765795.1 Acidobacteriota bacterium
GTGTTCAAGCACGCGATCGCGACGATCGAGACCTCGCGCGCGATCGCCAACTATTTCGCGTCACATCATTCCTAACCTGACACCGTTCCCTCGTGTCGTCCTGATCGTGCTCGATAGTGTCGGGTGCGGCGAGCTCCCCGATGCCGGGCTTTACGGCGACGAAGGCAGCGACACACTCGGCAACATCGCGCGGCAGGTCCCGCTGCGTGTGCCGCGATTACGGGCGCTTGGACTCGGTCGCGTTGCCCGTCTTGGCGGCGACACGCCGCCGGCCGAAGGTGCTTACGGCCGCATGGCGGAAGCGTCGGCGGGAAAGGATTCGGTCACCGGCCACTGGGAGATGATGGGCATCGTTCTGGATCGGCCGTTCCCGACGTTCGCGGAAGGTTTTCCCGCATCGGTCATCGCCGAGTTTGAATCCAGAATTGGCCGTGGCATCCTCGGCAACGTCGTGGCCTCGGGCACCGAGATCATCGACCGGCTCGGTGCCGAACACATGCGGACCGGAAAGCCGATCGTCTACACGTCAGCGGACAGTGTGTTCCAGATCGCCGCTCACGAGGATGTGGTGCCGGTTCCTGAGCTCTATCGGATGTGCGAGATCGCATTTGACCTCGTCGGACGTGGGATGGGCGTTGGTCGCGTGATCGCCAGGCCATTCCTGGGTGCGCCTGGAGCGTTCAAGAGGACCTCGAACCGGCACGATTACGCGCTCGACCCCACCGGCCAGACGCTGCTCGATCTCCTCACCTCACAAGAGATTCCCGTTGTCTCGATCGGAAAGGTGAAGGACCTCTTTGCCGGGCGAGGCATTACGAAGGCGATGCCCACGGCGAGCGACGCCGAAGGCGTGGACCGCGTGCTGGATGCGATGAAGAGTGTCTCCAGCGGTTTGATCTTCGCGAACCTCGTGGACTTCGACACGGTCTATGGCCATCGCAATGACGTGGCTGGCTACGCGGCCAACATCGAGCAATTCGACGACCGCCTCGGCGCCGTGCTCGACCAGCTCCGCGACACAGACCTGTTGATCATCACCGCCGACCATGGCAACGATCCGACGACGCCGAGCACGGATCATTCGCGCGAGCACGTGCCGCTCTTGATGACAGGCCGGCGTGTGAAACGTGGCGCCGACATCGGCACGCGACCCACATTCGCCGACCTCGGGCAAACGCTCGCGCACAACTTCTCGGTAGGACCACTGCCGCACGGCACCAGTTTTCTGGAGGACGTTGTTGTCGAGCATTCGTGAAGCCCTCGAGCAGCGGGAGCGTGAGACGCTTGCTCCACAGGCGGCACGCAGCGCCGATTCCCGAGGCCGTCTGCATCCCGAGCCGGAGGACGATGTGCGCCCGGCGTTTCAGCACGATCGGGATCGAATCATTCACAGCAAAGCGTTTCGGCGTCTGAAGCACAAGACGCAGGTCTTCTTCGCTCCTGCCGGCGACCACTACCGCACGCGGCTGACACACAGCCTCGAGGTGTCGCAGATCGCGCGCACGATCGCCAAGGTGCTGCAGTTACACGAGGAGCTCACCGAGTCGATCGCGCTGGGCCACGATCTGGGGCACACGCCGTTCGGGCACGCTGGAGAGCGCGTGCTCGACTCACTCGTGCCCGGAGGATTCAGACACTACGAACAGAGCCTGCGAATCGTGGACATCCTCGAGAACGATGGCCGCGGTCTGAACCTGACCTGGGAAGTGCGCGACGGGATCGGCCGCCACTCAAAGGGCAAAGACGGATCGCCGGTCGGTGTCGAACCATCGAAGCGTGCGGCAACGCTGGAAGGTCAGGTCATGCGCGTCGCAGACCTCATTGCCTACGTGAACCACGACATCGACGATGCGGTTCGGGCTGGTGTGCTGAAGGACGAGGATTTGCCGCAGGACGCCGTCGCCGTCCTTGGCTCGACCTCGTCGGCGCGCATTGCCCGGATGGTGAAGGATGTCGTGACCGAAACCCAGGCCGGCGATTTCACCGAGATTCGCATGAGCCGAGGTGTGCTCGATGCGACGCTCGCGATGCGAGCGTTTCTGTTTGGTGCCGTGTACGAGAACGACATCGCGACGGCCGAGTTCAAAAAGGCCACCGCAATCCTCGGTGGGTTATGGGAACGTGTGCGCGAGGGGCCCGCCGATCTCCTCGATCAGCGCATCATCGAGACTGAAGGCCTCGATGTTGCGGCCAAGGACTTCCTCGCAGGAATGACCGACCGGTTTGCGGTCGCCCTCTACGAACGCCTGTTCATTCCGAAGCCCTGGGTTGGGCCGATGGCCTGGAGCCAGCTATAATAGAAGGTCGCCTTTCGCAGGATTTTCGCGGGAGGAGCACCTTCATGCAGCTTGACCTGACCCGGTACCGGCAGCCGCTCACACACTTTTCGAAAGTGTTCCAGCCCGAGGAAGTGGGGCAGGAAGGCGATGCATATCGGATTGTGGCGCCTGTCCAGGTGGAAATGGATATCCACAAGGACAAGGAGCGGTTCCGTCTGGAAGGCACGGCGCGAACCGAGCTCGAGCTGTCGTGCAGCCGATGCCTCGAGCCGTTCACCCTGCCCGTTGATGCCGCGTTCGACGTGCGGTATCTGCCGGCGTCGGAACACGGTGATGGAGAGAGCGAGGTCGCCGAAGAGGATCTCGATACGAGTGTGTATCGAGACGATCAGATCGACCTGAATGAGGTCTTGCGCGAGCAGTTTTATCTGGCGCTGCCGATGAAGCCATTGTGCGGTGAGGATTGCGCCGGCCTGTGTCCGCAGTGCGGGACGAACCGCAACACGGGCACGTGTTCGTGCGCGACCGAGGACCTGGATCCGCGGCTCGCGCCGCTCAGGGGATTGAAGCAGGTGGCCGACCGCAGGTCGACGACCGGAGATTGACGAGAGACAATGCCTAATCCAAAACGCAGACATTCCAAGACCCGCACGGCGAAGCGGCGCACGCACGATTCACTGCGCTCGGCGACGACCGGCTTGTGCCCGCAGTGCCAGGAGCCGAAGGCGCCTCACCGCATCTGCCCGCACTGCGGCTACTACAAAGAACGCCAGGTCCGTCCGGTCGACGAAGAATAGCCGCATGCGCATGCGCATCGCGGTAGACGCAATGGGCGGCGATCACGCGCCATCGGTCATTGTCGATGGATCGGTGGCCGCTGCGCGTCACCTCGATGCTGAGATTGTGCTTGTCGGTCCGGCGGCCGACATCGAGCGGGCGCTCGCGTCGCACGCCGACTGGTCAACGCTCGGCATCGTCATCGTCGATGCTCCCGACGTGATCGGGATGTCGGAGGCTCCGGCCGCTGCGCTGCGCCGCAAGCCCCGCGCGTCGGTGCGCGTGGCCGCGGATCTCGTCGCCAGCAAGAACGCCGCGGCGCTCGTCAGCGTCGGACATACGGGTGCGACGGTGATGGCCGCGCACGCCGCGTTCGGCATGATCACCGGCGTCGATCGACCCGCGCTGGCCTGCACGATTCCGACGCGAACGCGTCCAGCGGTGCTGCTCGACGCAGGGGCCAACGTCGAGTGCCGGCCGCAGCACCTGCTGCAGTTCGGCGTGATGGGCAGCGTGGTCCAGCGAGTGGCGTTCGGCGTTGAACGACCGAGCGTGGGGTTGCTCTCGATCGGCGAGGAAGCCACGAAAGGCAATGAGTTGACGCGCGAGGCACATCAACTCTTGAAGGCGGCCCCGATCAATTTCATTGGCAACATCGAGGGACGGGAGATCTATAGCGGCGTGGCGGACGTGGTGGTGTGTGACGGGTTTACCGGCAACGTGGTGCTGAAGACCAGCGAGGGTCTCGTCGAGACAGTAGAGACGCTGCTCGGCGATGAGCTGCGCGGGACGTTTTCGAGCTCGGTGGGATATCTCCTGTCGCGTCGCGCGTTTCGTCGTTTCCGGCGGCGGCTCGATTACTCGGAGTACGGCGGCGCAGCGTTGATCGGCGTCGCCGGACTGGTCATCGTCGGTCATGGGCGATCGTCAGCCAAGGCTGTGCGCAACGCGATTGCCATGGCGTATCGACTTGCGACCACCGACTTCGTGCATCGCGTCGAGCAAGAAATCGGCGCAGCCGCACTCGCCAGGTAACGCCTCGTGATCGCGTTCATCTTTCCAGGACAAGGGTCACAGCAAGTCGGCATGGGCAAGGCCCTGGCCGATCGATTCCCCGTCGCCCGACATACGTTCGAAGAGGCTGACGAGGCGTTCGCGGCAGCGAACGTAGAGGCGGGCCTTCCTTGGCCCGAGCGTAGTCGAGGGCAGACCCGCCTTCAAACCCGCCGCCTCTCAACGATCTGCTGGGAGGGGCCCGAGTCGGATCTCCAGCTCACCGAGATCACGCAGCCGGCAATTCTGACGGTCAGCATCGCGGCGTACCGTGTGCTCGCCGCACAGGGCATCACGCCGTCATTCGTTGCCGGTCATAGCCTTGGCGAGTACGCGGCGCACGTTGCCGCAGGTACCTTCTCGTTTGCCGACGCTGTCGGACTCGTGCGTCGCCGCGGACGCTATATGCAGGAGGCCGTGCCGGTGGGAGTCGGCGCGATGGCGGCGATTCTGGGGGCGGACCTGTCGGTGGTGACGCAGGCCTGCGAGGAGGCCGCGCAAGGCGAGGTCGTCAGTCCCGCCAATATCAATTGCCCGGGCCAGATCGCGATTGCCGGACACGCGACCGCAGTGCAGCGCGCATCTGAGCGGGCAAAGGCGCTCGGCGCACGCCGTGCGATCCCGCTCGCGGTGAGCGCGCCATTTCACTGCGCGCTGATGAAGGCCGCCGAGCAGCGCCTCGAGCCGGAGTTGCGCGCACTGAAGACGACTACTCCATTGGTGCCGGTGGTGGCGAATGTGGATGCCGAACCAAAGCGCGATGGCGCGTCATCGGTGGACGCATTGGTGCGGCAGGTCTCCGCCCCCGTGCGCTGGGAGGACGTCGTCCGCCGCCTTGCGTCTGAAGGCGTCACCACGTATGTTGAGGTAGGTCAAGGAAACGTGCTCGGCGGGATGGTGAAGAAGATTCAGCCCGACGCGCAGATCATGGCATTCGGATCGCCCGAGAACCTCGACGCGATCGTGACGGCATGTTCGATCTCAACGGAAAAGTAGCGATCGTGACCGGCGCGTCCCGCGGTATCGGGCGCGGCATCGCCGAAGTGCTGGCTGCCCGCGGCGCGCACGTCATTGCCGGCGCGCGCGGAGACAATGCGAGCGGGACGGTGGACGCGATTCGACACACCGGTGGCGCGGCCGAATCGGTGGCGATCGATGTGACTGATACGGCGTCGATCGACGCGATGGTCGAAGGCGTATTGGCGCGGCACGGGCGCGTGGATGTGCTCGTCAACAACGCCGGTATCACGCGCGACCAGTTGATGTTGCGGTTGAAGCGTCCGGATTGGGACGAGGTGATTGCCACCAACCTGACCTCCGCCTACACCTGCGTCCAGGCGGTCCTCAAGCCGATGATTAAGCAGCGCGCCGGACGTATCGTCAGCATCAGCTCCGTCGTCGGGCAGATGGGGAATGCCGGCCAGGCGAACTATGCGGCGTCGAAGGCCGGGCTGATCGGGTTCAGCATGGCGCTGGCGCGCGAGGTCGCGTCGCGCAATATCACCGTGAATGTGGTCGCCCCGGGCATGATCGAGACCGATATGACCCGGGCGGTTGCCGAGAAGGCGCAGGGTGAGTGGGAATCGCTGATTCCGCTCAAGCGACTGGGGACGCCGAAGGACGTCGCGGCGGCAGTGTGCTTCCTCGCGTCGGATGAGGCAGCGTATATTACTGGGCAGGTACTGGCCGTCAATGGCGGTATGTACATGTAGTTGGTGGTTGGTAGTTGGTAGTTGGTGGTTGGTGGTTGGTGTTGAATTTAGTTGGTAGTGGTTGGTCGTTGGTGGTTCGGTGTGTTGAGTGACAGGACCACTCACCGCCAACCACTAACCACTAACCGACTGGAGGACAGATGGCGGTTGCAGACAAGGTGAAGAGCATCATCGTGGAACAGCTTGGCGTTGACGAAGAGGAAGTGACGCCGGATGCGTCGTTTGTGGACGATCTGGGCGCCGACTCGCTCGACACGGTGGAGCTCGTGATGGCCTTCGAGGAAGAGTTCGGGATCGAGATTCCGGACGAGGACGCCGAGAAGATCACCCGCGTCAAGGAAGCGATCGATTACATCGACGCACACGCCAAGGGAAAGAAGTAGGGCTCCAGGTTTGAACAGGCGGGTTGTCATCACCGGCATCGGGCTGGTGTCGTCGCTGGGCATTGGCACGGAGGCGACCTGGCAGGCACTGCTGGCGGGCACTTCGGGGGTCACGCGCGTCACCAGATTCGACATCACCGCGTACGCGGCGCAGATCGCCGCGGAGGTGAAGGGGTTCGACCCGCTGGATTTCGTCGAGAAGAAAGACGTCAAGAAGATGGACGTCTTCATTCAGTACGCCCTCGCCGCGTCGCAGTTCGCGATGGACGACTCCGGGCTGCGCATCACGCCGGAGAACGCGCCTGACGTCGGCGTCTTCATCGGCTCAGGCATCGGCGGTTTCCAGACCATCGAGCGCGAACACAGCGCGCTCCTGGCTGGCGGTCCGCGGAAGATCTCACCCTTCTTCATCCCGTCGGCCATCATCAATCTCGCCTCGGGACAGGTGTCGATCCGGTTCGGCGCCAAGGGGCCGAACCTCGCCAGCTGCACCGCGTGCTCGGCATCGGCGCACGCGATTGGCGACTCGTTCGAGATCATCAAGCGCGGCGACGCGGACGTGATGATCACCGGCGGGTCGGAAGCCGCGATCACGCCGATGAGCCTCGGCGGATTCGCGGCATTGCGCGCGTTGTCCACGCGCAACGATGAACCGCACCGGGCGTCGCGACCCTTCGATAAGGACCGCGATGGCTTCGTGATCGGTGAAGGCGCCGGGACCTTGATTCTCGAGGAACTGGGGCACGCGACGCGACGTGGCGCCAAGATCTACGCCGAGGTCGTGGGCTACGGGATGTCGGGTGATGCGTATCACATCACGGCGCCATCCGAAGACGGTGACGGCGGGGTGCGCGTCATGCGCATGGCGGTGAAGAAGGCGGGCATCCGGCCGGACCAGGTCGATTACATCAACGCCCACGGGACCTCGACGCCGTACAACGACAAGCTCGAAACGCTGGCCATCAAAACGTTGTTCGGCGACCATGCGCGCAAGCTGGCGATCTCGTCTACCAAGTCGATGACGGGCCACCTGCTCGGCGGCGCCGGCGGTCTCGAAGCCGGCATCTCGGCGCTGGCCGTGCATCATCAGATCGCGCCGCCGACGATCAACCTCGATCAACCCGATCCGGAGTGCGATCTCGACTACGTGCCGTGCACGAGCCGACCGATGCCGATCAACTACGCGCTCTCGAACTCGTTCGGGTTCGGCGGCACAAACGCTGCATTGCTCTTCAAGAAGTACGACGGATAGCGGCTTTGGGCTTTGGTCTTTGGACTTTCGGCCAGCCCAGTGCCCAAAGCCTAGAGCCGAAAGCCCACAGCCATGAAGATCGCCGTCTGCATCAAACAGGTCCCCACGCGCGAGTGGCAGCCTCGTCTGACCGACGACAAGACCTGGATCCGCGAGCAGGACGCCAGCTTCGAGATGAATGAGCCCGACGCCTACGCGCTCGAGGAAGCGCTGCGGCTGCGGGAGAAGCTCACTGGGGAAGTCGTCGTCTGCTCCGCGGGGCCCGCACGCGTGCAGCAGGTCATTCGCGAAGCATTGGCACGCGGCGCCGACCGCGCGCTGCACGTCGAGGACAACTCCTTGGCGAACGCCGACGCGATGCTCACGGCTGATGCTTTAGCCGCGGCAATGAGCGACGAGAAGTTTGACCTGGTGCTCACCGGCCTGCAGTCCGACGATCAAGGCCACGCGCAGATGGGCGTGATCCTCGCCGAGCGTCTCGGCATCCCGCACTCAACGATCATCATGGAAGTGCAGATTGAAGCCAATCGCCTGCGCGTGAAGCGCGAACTCGAAGGCGGCTGGTTTCAGTGGATCGCCATGCCGCTGCCGGCGTTGCTCACGATCCAGAGCGGCATCAATCAACTGCGCTACGCCACGCTCAAAGGCATCATGGCGGCGAAGAAGAAGGAGATCAAGAAAGTCGCGCTGCCTGCCGGTCTGAAGCCTGCGCAGGAGATCGTCTCGCTCTCGCTGCCGGTGCGCAGCAAAAAGACGCAGATGATCGACGGCGCGCCGGCCCAGGCCGCCAAGGACCTGGTGCGGCGGCTCAGAGAGGAGGCGAGAGTCCTGTGATTCTCGTCGTAGCCGAACAGCGCGACGGCGCACTCAATCGCGCGAGCTGGGAAGCGATAGCGGCCGCGCAACAGATGGCCGGCAGTCTGCCGATCAACGTGCTCGTGCTCGGTGCGTCGGTTGGCGACGTCGCCAAGGAGTTGGCACAAGCCGACGTTGCACAGGTGCTGACCGGCGAACATGCGGCGCTCGGTCAGTACACGCCGGATGCGTACACGATGGCGCTGAAGAGCGTCATCGATCAGCAGAAGCCGGCCCTCGTCTTGATGGCCCACACCTATCAGGCGCGCGATTTCGCGCCCATGCTCGCGGCCAGATTGCGCGTGAGCGCAGTGACCGACGTCATCGGCATCAGCGGGGAAGGCGCATCGGCGACGTTCACACGTCCGATGTTCCAGGGCAAGCTCACCGCCACTGTGCGCGCGTCCTCGAGCCCCGTGATCGTCACGGTACAGATCGGCTCGTTTCGCGCTGACGCGGTCCGCCGCGGTGGTTCCGCGTCGGCGGCCGCGGTGGACGTGGCCATCGACACGGCTGCGATACGCCAACAGCCGGAGGCCCCATTCCAGGAGGCCAAGCAGGCGGTGGATCTGAGTCAAGCCGAGCGGATCGTGGCGGTCGGCCGCGGCATCAAGTCGCAGGACAACTTGCCGTTGGCGCAGAATCTCGCCAAAGCGATGGGTGCGGAGCTCGCCGCCTCGCGGCCGATTTGCGACAGCGGTTGGCTGCCGATGGAGCGCCAGGTCGGAAGTTCAGGGCAGACGGTTGCGCCACGACTCTATGTCGCGCTCGGCATCTCGGGTGCCATTCAACACCTGGTCGGCATGAAAGGCTCACGCACTATCGTCGCGATCAACAAAGACGCCGACGCGCCGATCTTCGAGGTGGCTGACTACGGGATCGTGGGTGACCTGTTCGAGATTGTGCCGGCCATGACGGCGGAGCTCGAAAAGAAATAACCGCGAAGGTCACGACCCACACGAATGATATTTTGTAGGCGTGACGCGCGAGACTCTCGAAGTTGACGTCCTGATCGTCGGCGGAGGCCCGGCCGGTCTGTCAGCCGCGCTCCGTCTCGCGCAGTTGCAGAAGCAACGTGGCGGTGAGCCGCTGTCGATCGCCGTCCTCGAGAAGGCGCGCGAGGCAGGTGCCCACATCCTCTCCGGCGCGGTCCTCGATCCATCAACGCTGCGAGACCTGATCCCCGACTTTCAGGCCAAAGGCGCCCCGCTGCTGTCGCCGGTCCAGCATGACAACGTCTATTTTCTGACCGAGCGATCCAAGTTACGCCTGCCGATCGTGCCGCCGCCGCTCAAGAACCACGGCAACTACCTGATCTCGCTCAGTCAGTTCGTGAGCTGGCTGGCGCAACAGGTCGAAGCCGAGGGCATCGATTTCTTCACGGGCTTTGCTGGTCAAGAGGTGCTGACCGACGGCATCAAGGTGATTGGTGTCCGCACGGGCGATCGCGGCGTTGGCAAGCACGGCGAGCACAAACCGACCTACGAGCCAGGCGTGGACATTCACGCCAAGGTCACGATCTTCTGCGATGGCGTGCGCGGCAATCTGACCAAGTGGCTGATCCACGAGTTCCAGTTGAGCAAGGACCGGGAGCCTGAGCAGTACGCGGTCGGCTTGAAGGAACTGTGGGACATTCCCAGCGGTCGCATCGAGCCCGGCACCGTGACGCATACGCTCGGATATCCACTGCGGCACGAGGAGTTCGGCGGCGCCTTCATCTACGCACTTCCCGAGAACCGCCTCGCGCTCGGCTTCGTGACCGGGCTCGATTACGCCGACCCGCTTTTCGATCCGCACACGGCGTTCAACCGCCTGAAGAAGCATCCGCTCGTCGCCTCTTTGATCGACGGAGGCACGCTGGTGCGCTATGGCGCGAAGGCACTGCCCGAGGGCGGATGGAACACGATTCCAAAGCCGTATATGGCAGGCGGTCTCATCGCCGGAGACGCCGGCGGCTTCATGAATTCGATGCGCCTCAAGGGGATTCACCTGGCGATGCGCAGCGGCATGCTGGCCGCCGAGACCGCGTTCGACGCGGTACGTGCGGGGGACACCTCAGAGGCAGCGCTGAAACCGTATCAGGACAAGATCGACGCCAGCCCGATCGCCACCGAGCTGTATCCGGTCCGCAACGTTCATCAAGCCTTCGGCTATGGGCTGATCGCCGGTTTGATGTTTTCGGGGCTGACGCTGCTCACCGGTGGCCGGTGGCTCGAGGATCTGCGCGGCCGTCCGGGCTATCAGCGAATGAAGACGCTTGCCTGGTACTACGGCCTCGATGTGCCGGTCACGCGTGCGAGCAACATCCCTGCTATCGATCGCGTCACGACATTCGACAAGCTCACGAACGTCCACTACTCGGGCACCGCGCACGACGAAGATCAGCCCTCACACCTCATCGTCCAGACTGAAGTCTGTAGCTCGCGATGCGGTCCTGAATATGGCCACCCGTGCACTCGCTTCTGTCCGGCCAACGTCTACGAGATCATTCGCGAGCCGGGGCAGCCGCCGCGTTTGCAGATCAACGCGTCGAACTGCGTGCACTGCAAGACGTGCGACATCATGGACCCGTATCAGGTCATCACCTGGGTGCCTCCTGAAGGTGGCGGCGGTCCGCAGTACAACGGCATGTAGCACAATGTAGTGTCCGGCTTCAGCCGGACCGTCATTGAATGACAGAGTCCTGGCGCTCGTCCCGCCTCAAGCGCTTTCAAGTCGCGGCCATCGCCGGCCTCGGCTATCCATTAATCAACGCCCTTGGTCACACGCTGCGTTGGCGAGTCGAAGGGCTGCAGCATCTCGACTCGATTCTTGCGTCAGGGCGTCAGCCGGTGATGGCGTTCTGGCACGGACGCATCCTGCCGGCGACGTTCTACTTCCGCCGTCGTGGCATCGTGGTGATCACCAGCGAAAATTTCGACGGCGAATGGATCGCGCGAATCATCGAACGCTTTGGCTATGGCACGGCGCGCGGTTCAACCTCACGCGGCGGGAAGAAGGCGATGCTGCAACTGGTGCGGGATATGAAGACTGGACGTGCCGCAGGGTTCACTCTCGACGGTCCGCGTGGTCCGGCACGCGTGGCGCAGGCCGGTGCGGTGTGGCTCGCCAGCGCAACCGGTAATCCCGTGCTGCCGTTTCATTTCGAGGCCTCATCACACTGGAGCCTGCGAAGCTGGGACAGCACGCAGATCCCTAAACCGTTCAGTACCGTTGCCTTGGTTGTTGGCGAACCCTTTGACGTCCCAGGGGAGGCGTCAGCGGAGACGCTCGAGCAGGCGAGACAGGAACTTGAACGGCGCCTCACGACGCTCGAGCAACGAGCAGTTACGCTGATCGAACGAACGAACGATCCGAACGACTCGAACGCTCGAACGACCTAAGGCACCTCACGCCCGTTGACGTGATAGTGACCGTGCTCAGGGCTCCACACGCGCTCGGCGACGCCGGTGCGTTCGGTGGTCACTTGCGCCACAACCGCGGCCAGGGCGGCGATCACTGCGCCGCCCACCACGATCATCAGAAGCTTCGACTGACGCTGGCTTTCCGTCTTGATGCCGTGGCACTTCTTGTACTTCTTGCCGCTGCCGCATGAACACAGATCGTTGCGTCCGTTCTTCGCCATATGCACAACCTTTCGGGCCGAGGCGGACTTTATCGCAAGCCGGCTGACCCGGCAAGGCGGCGCCTTCGCGCGTTGCGCGACGCCGCCCAGGGCTGTGCCATCGCCCGCACAACCTGTTAGCATTTGCGGCCCAGGAGAATGTCCATGCGTCGATACCTTACAGTGCTGGTACTTTCGCTGTCGGTCGCTCTGCTCTCGGCCCAGGCGCGCACCACGCTGGATATCTATCTCGTGGACCTGTCTCT
>JBKPRH010000150.1:0-50136 GCA_046765795.1 Acidobacteriota bacterium
CGAGAACCTCTATCAGGATGGCCGTGTCGTAAAGCAGGTGAACCGATTTCCAGACGACGATAAGCCGTACGTGTTCCAGTTCACGTGGATGATGACCGCTGGACGCGTGGCCGAGGTCGAGTCGAAGCGGTCCGACGGAACCTGGACGCGCTACACCTATAACGCCGCGCGATACTCTGTCGCAGAGAGCCACGGCGCATCAGGGATGCGCTCCCTCACATTCGAGTACACACGTGACCCGGTCAGTAACGTGGTCACGTCCATGGTGGTGACATGCCCCGGCCGCACGGGCGCGATGCTACGACACGCCACCCATGTGAGGCCCGGCTACGAGGAGTGGATCAAGCGGGACATGGTTCGAACGCACTGTGCCTCTTCGCGTGAAGACTGGTCCCTTCCGGCCCAGTAAGGCAGTTCCGACCAGACCCCGTGAACCCATCGAACTTAACCCTCGGAACCCCCGAAACGCTGAACCCACGGAACCAGCATTGGCGACGCAATCAAATCGCCGTCGTCGCCGCGACCTTCGTTGGCTTCACCGGCTTCACGCTGGTGATGCCGTTTCTCTCACGCTATATCCAGGAACTCGGCGTCACTGATACCGGCGAGGTCGCGCTGTGGACCGGTATCACGCTCGGCATCACACCGGGCGTCGTCGCGATCTGCGCGCCCCTGTGGGGCCGCGTCGCCGATCGCTTCGGCAATAAGCTGCTGGTGCAGCGCTCCCTCTTCAGCTGCGTCATTGTCATGGCCCTTATGGCGAAGGCGACCGAGCCGTGGCAGCTCTTCGCGCTCCGTGCCGCGCAGGGCTTGCTCGCCGGCTACGGCTCGCTGACGTTGACCATGGCCGCGAGATCGGCGCCCCCCGAGCAAATGGCTGCGGCAATCGGTGCGGTGCAGACCGCGCAGCGTTTCGGCCCGGCGATCGGGCCGGCGATCGGCGGAGTGCTCGCATCCGCCGTTGGCTTGCGCAACGCATTCCTTGTGTCATCGCTTGTCTACGTCATCGCGTTCGTCATGCTCACGGTGATGTACAAGGAACGACGAGACGAGGTCGTCGAGCCGCCCGCGCCAGAGGAGCGCGTGAGCTTTTCCAACGTGCTGGCGTTCGAGAACTTCCTGTTGCTGATGCTGGTGATCTTTGCGTTGCAAGTCGTCGATCGCAGCTTCGGGCCAGTGTTGCTCCTGCACGTCACGCAGATCGGCTACGCACCGGGACGGGCGGAATTGCTCGTCGGCGTGCTGTTCTCAGCCCTTGCTCTGTCAGCGGTGGTTGGCCATCAGCTCGCCGCGGTGGTGCTTCGTCGAACGACCGCCCGCGCAGTGATCGTGGTGGCTCTGGTCGGGGCCGCGCTGTCGCTGCTGATGTTCGCTCTGGTGGAATCCGCGGCGCTCATGTTCGTGGCGATGGCGGCGTTTGGCGTCGCAGCGGGAACCGCACTGACGACGGCGTTTACTGCGGCGGGGGCCGTCGTCCCACGCCACGCACACGGTGTGGGCTTCGGCTTTCTGACTGGGGCAGGCCTTATCGGGTCCGCGATCAGTCCGGCCCTGAGCGGACTGCTCGCCGCGCGCAGCATCAATGCGGTGTTTCTCACTGGCGCCGCCGTGCTGATGCTGCTGGTCTTCCTGGTTCGGCGATTGATGGCTGAGCGCGATCTGCCGGTCGAATCTGCGCCGGCGGTGGACGAAACCTAGGGTTCGTCCACCTTTTTGTGCTTGCGTCGGCGCCACGGGCGCTTCGTCTTGTCCTCGTGAACGCCGCCGGTCTGTCGTGGAAGCGGAACGCGCGGACGGGAAGGACGCTTCGGTTGTTTCGACGAGGATCGGCGCATGCGTTCCGTTCAAGGCGAGGCGGAAGACCCGCCTCTACAGGCGTGAAAATTGTACGATAGGGCCGTGCCCGAACGCGCTGCGCTCGTCGGCCTCGTGACTGGATCCGCGCGTCGCGTGGATGCCGATCAATCGCTCGAGGAGTTGGCCGGTCTTGCTGACGCCGCCGGTGGGGTCGTCGTGTTGCGCGTGCTGCAGGAGCGCCCCAAGCCCGATCCGGCGACGTTCATTGGCAGCGGCAAGCTGACAGGATTAGCCGCAACGTGCGCCGAGCTCGATGTCGATGTGGTGATCTTCGACAACGAACTCTCACCCGCGCAATTGCGGCAGCTCGAAGCCAAACTCGAGCGGAAGGTCATCGATCGCACCCAATTGATTCTCGATATCTTTGCGCGCCGCGCGCGGACGCGGGAAGGCAAGTGGCAGGTTGAACTGGCGCAACTGAAGTACCTGCTGCCCAGACTGGTCGGGTCCTCGACCGCGTTGTCGCGTCTCGGCGGCGGCATCGGAACTCGCGGCCCTGGTGAAACCAAGCTCGAAACCGATCGCCGGCGGATTCGTGTGCGCATCCAGTCGATTCAACGTGAGATCGACCAGGTGCGTCAGCGTCGATCGCAGCTTCGCGAACGCCGGCACAAACAGTCGGTCCCAACCGTCGCGCTCGTCGGCTACACGAACGCCGGCAAGACAACGCTGTTCAATCGAATGACGAATGAGACAGCGGTGGCGTCCGATGCGTTGTTCGTGACACTCGATCCGTTGGTGCGACAGGTACGGCTGCCGGATCGGCGCGAATTGCTCGTCTCCGACACGGTGGGATTCATCGATCGCCTGCCGCATGCTCTGGTCGCGGCGTTCCGTGCCACGCTCGAGGAAGTGGCCGAAGCCGATCTCGCGCTTCACGTGATCGATGCGGCCAACCCCGAGCGGGAGCGACAGGTCGCCGCGGTGCGTCGCGTCCTCGACGAGGTCGGTGCCAACGATGTGCCGACGATCGACGTTTACAACAAGACCGATGCGATCACGGCGGACGAGCAACGGCGGCTGCGGGATGCGGACCCGGCGTGTGCACTGATCTCGGCCAAGACGGGCGACGGCGTAGACGAGCTTTTGCAGATGGTCGCCTCGCGACTCGCGCTCGACACACGACGAATCACCATCACCTTCGACAGCGGCAAGGATTTCGATCGTCAGCAGATCGCGCGGATGTATCGTGTCGCGCGGGTGATCAGCCACGTCGCGACCAACGGGAAAGTGGTCATCGAAGCCGATGTGCCACGACGCTTCATCGAGCGGCTCACCACGCCGATGCGGCAGGAGCAGGAGTCGCATGCAGACTAAGCGCGTCGTCGCCACGCTCATGCTGCTGCTGACGGCCGCGTGTGCCTCGAAGAAAGTGCCTGCCGCGCCCGTCAGTCTGGCTCATCCTGATTTCCTCTATCCGACTGTTCCCGCCGCGATGCAGCGGTCGTTTGCCGCCGAGCACGTGGACCTGGGTTGGAAGTATCTGCAGATCGACGATCTGCGCGGTGCCGATCGCGAGTTCGCCGCGGCACTCAAGAGCAGTTCGCAAATGTATCCCGCGCACGCCGGTCAGGGCCTGGTCGCACTGGCGCGGCGCGACTTCGACCGTGCGGTCACTTCGTTCGATGCCGCACTCCGCGCGTCACCTGCGTATGTGCCGGCGCTCGTCGGTCGCGGTCAGGCGTTGCTCGCCTTGAAACGGGAAGGGGAAGCGCTGGCGTCCTTCGATGCGGCGCTCAAGGCTGATCCGTCGCTGACCGACATCCGCCAGCGCGCTGAAGTCTTGCGCTTCCGCGGAGTGCAGGACCTCATCGAGACTGCCCGTGCGGCCGCCAAGTCAGGTCGCGTCCCTGAGGCGAGAGCGGCGTACGAGCAGGCGATTGCGGGATCTCCTGAGAGTGCGTTCCTTTATCGCGAGCTGGGCGTACTGGAGCGCCGGGCCGGGAACGACGAGCAGGCGTTATCGCGCCTGCGTCGCGCGACCGAGCTTGATCCCCTCGACGCAACCGCATTCATCCAGCTTGCCGAGCTGCTCGAGTCGAGGCAGGACGCTGCCGGCGCTGAAGCCGCGTATCGAAAGGCGCTCGATCTCGATCCCTCGCCGGAGCTCGAAGCGAAGCTGGCGACCGTCACCAAGAACCTGCGCGAGGCGCAATTGCCGCCCGAGTACAAGGCAACGTTGAGCGCCGCCCAGATCACCCGCGGCGATCTTGCCGCCCTGATCGGCGTGCGTCTCGAGTCGGTCGTCAAGGCTGCGCCGACGCGTCAGGTGGTGATGACGGACGTTCGCGGCCACTGGGCCGCGACGTGGATCGCGCGAGTGGCGGAAGCGGGTATCATGCCACCGTTCGAAAATCACACATTTCAGCCGAATGCAGTCGTGCGTCGCGGTGATCTCGCCGTGGCGATCAGCCGTCTGCTCACGCTGCTCTCATCGAACGATGCCGCTCTTCGCTCCCGTCTCGCGCAGCGTCCAGCGATTGGTGACATGAATCGCGGGCACGTGCAGTACACGGCGGCGGCCGCCGCCGTGGCATCAGGCGTCATGCCGTTGCTCGAGGGCGATCGTTTTCTCGTCGGACGGCCGGTCGCAGGCAGCGAGGCGGTCGAGACGCTCGACAGAGTCAGCGCCCTCTCGGCGCAAACGGCCAACGCAGGCCTTTGACACGCAGGACGTCGTGACGTGGGCAATCTGACCCTCGCCAACCAACTGACGATCCTGCGGATCATGCTGATCCCGGCGTTCGTGCTCCTGCTCGTGGACGGCCGCCTCGGTGCCGCGCTCCTGGTGTTCGCGTTTGCTGGAATCACCGACGCTCTCGACGGACTGATCGCGCGTAAGGCCGGACAGCGCACGAGCCTTGGCGCGTGGCTCGATCCGATGGCCGACAAGCTGCTGCTCGTCACCACCTTCATCGTCCTGACGATCCCCTCGATCCCGCTGACCAACCATCTGCCGCTGTGGCTGACGGTCAGCGTGATCAGTCGCGACGTCGTCATCATTGGGGTGGTGGCCATCGTCAACCTGGCGGTCGGACCGCGCACGTTTCGGCCGTCGATCTGGGGAAAGATGACGACCGCCGCGCTGATTCTGACCAGCGTGATCGTGATGTTCTTCAACTATCGCAACGAGAGGTCCCTGCTGGTGGACGCGGCGATCTGGATTTCGTTTGCGCTGACGGCGATTTCGGCGGCGGATTACTTCCTGCGTTTGCGGCTGCTGATCAACGAGCCTCCGCCGCCAGCTTCGACTTGAAGTAGCCGACGGTCTTCGCCAGCCCTTCTTCGAGCTCCACCTGGGGCTGCCAACTCAGAAGCGTCTGGGCCCGAGTGATATCGGGTTGGCGTTGCTTCGGATCGTCCTGAGGCAGCGGCCGATACACGATGCGACTGGTCGAGCCGACCAACGAGATGATCGTGCGGGCAATCTGCTCGATCGTCACTTCGTGCGGGTTGCCGATGTTCACCGGATCGTGTGTATCCGATTCCATCAAACGCAGGATGCCGTCCACGAGATCGCTGACGAAGCAGAAGCTGCGGGTCTGCGTGCCGTCACCGAATACGGTCACGTCCTCATTGCGCAGCGCCTGCGACATGAACGCCGGCACGGCGCGGCCGTCGTGAAGTCGCATGCGCGGACCGTAGGTGTTGAAGATGCGCACGATCTTCGTGTCCACGCCGTGGGCGCGGTGATAGGCGAGCGTGATCGCTTCGGCGAAACGCTTGGCCTCGTCGTACACCCCGCGGGGACCGATCGGATTGACGTTGCCCCAGTACGTCTCGCGTTGCGGGTGCTCGAGAGGATCGCCGTAGACTTCCGACGTCGAGGCGAGCACGAAGCGCGCGTTCTTGGCCTTGGCCAGGCCGAGTGCGTTGTGAGTGCCAAGCGCTCCGACTTTCAGTGTCTGGATCGGGAGTAGCAGGTAGTCAATCGGACTGGCTGGACTCGCCCAGTGCAGCACGCAATCGACCGGACCATCGATGTCGATGTACTGCGTCACGTCGTGTCGAATGAACTGAAAATCTTGATCGCGAAGGTGAGCGATGTTGGCGAGGTCGCCGGTGATCAGGTTATCGACGCCAATGACGGAGTGACCGCGCTTCAGCAGCGCTTCAGAGAGATGTGAGCCGATGAAACCGGCGGCGCCGGTGACGACCGTTCTGGGCAAGACGACTCCGCTCGTGGACCTTAATATGCTACGCCGCGCTGGAAGAGGCCGCGGACGAGCGTCAGCCACATGATCTTGAGGTCAAGCGTGACCGACCAGTTTTCGATGTAGTAGAGGTCGTACTCGATGCGCTTTTCGAGGGATGTGTTGCCACGCCAGCCATTGACCTGAGCCCAACCGGTGATCCCGGCTTTGACTTTGTGGCGCAGCATGTATTGGGGGATGCGGTGCTTGAACTGCTCGACGAAGAACGGACGCTCCGGCCGCGGACCAACGATCGACATGTCACCCTTCAACACATTCCAGAACTGCGGCAGCTCGTCGAGATCCAGTTTTCTCAGCCAGCGGCCCACCGATGTCGCACGCGGATCGTCATCACCCGCCCACACCGGGCCGGTGTCCTCCTCGGCGTCCTGGTGCATCGATCGAAACTTGAAGACGGTGAAGGCCTTGCCGTCGAGTCCCATGCGTTCCTGCTTGTAGAAGACCGGACCCTGCGACGTGAATTTCACCAGCGCGGCGATGATCGCGAAGGGAATCGCCAGCAGCACCATGGCCGCCGTGGACAGCACCATGTCGAGACCGCGCTTCACCCAGGCGTTGAACCCCTGCAGCGGAATCTCATTGATGTTGATGACCGGCAACCCGTCGAGATCCTCGAGGCGCGCTCGCAGCGCGATGAACTGCAGGATGTCGGGCACGACCTTGACGTCAATGAACTCGCGGCTGGTGACCTCCATCAGGTCGAGCAGCTTGGCATGTTCTTCAAGCGGCAGCGTGACGTAGAGATGATCGACGCGCTCACGCTGTGCGATCTCGACCACCTCAGACAGCGTGCCGAGCAGCGGGAGGCCGCGATAGCCGATGTGATCGCCGCCAGCGCGATCGTCGATGAATCCAACGACCTGGTAGCCAAGCTCGCGATGCTGCAGGATGCGATCGGCCACCATGCGGCCGAGATCGCCGGCGCCGGCGATGAGAATCCGTTTCAGGCCGATCCCTGCGCGCCAGCGGCGTTCGAGCAGTTCGCGTACTGCCTCGCGCGAGGCGTAGGTAAACATCACCGACAGCGCGAGGTACAGACCCCAGACGATCTGCGAAACCTGGAACGCTCCCTGGGCGCGCGATGTTTCTGAGGCGTAATACGCG
The DNA here is from genome assembly GCA_046765795.1 of Acidobacteriota bacterium. Lineage (GTDB taxonomy): Bacteria > Acidobacteriota > Vicinamibacteria > Vicinamibacterales > UBA2999 > Gp6-AA40. The sequence goes on from JBKPRH010000150.1 coordinate 7,176, forward strand.
CCGACGTACAACGTCGAGAGGACGCAGAACACCACCGCGAGGATGCTGCCGATCAGCACCGCGAAGAAGTCGTCCACGCGGGATCGACCGCGACGCAGCCGATAGACGCCCTGCAACCAGAAGGCGATCGGCGTCAGCACCGCCACAAACGGCAGCAGATTGAGGTACTGCTCGAGCGGCGGATAGCCGCGGGTTACCGGAATCAGTCCGCTTTCGAAGCGGATGCCGAATGCGAGGACGAAGGCCCACATCGCCAGCACCGCGTCGCTGACGACGTAGAGCGCCACGAGCAGACGGTTATGCCGTCTTACCATTGGGTTCCCATCGGCGCGGCCAGTGTGTCGTCGATGACTCCCTGCATGGCGCTGGCATGGCGATCGCGGGAGAACCGTTCGGCGCTGGCACGGATGCGGGCTGACTCGAACGACAGCCTATCCATTCGTCGCAACGCGTCGGCGAGCGACTCGGGCGTCGCCTCCGCGAAGAGGACGCCGGTCTCACCGTCGGTCACGGTTTCGAGGGCGCCGCCTCGAGCGAGTGCCACGACAGGCCGCCCGCATGCCTGAGCTTCGACTGGCACGATCCCGAAGTCTTCCTCACCCGGCATGATGAGCGCACGGGCGCGCTGATACTCGCTGCGCAATTGCTCGTCGGGCAATGCACCAAGAAACGTCACGTCGGATCCCGACATGCGCTGCAGTCGCTCGCGATCGGGACCGTCGCCGACGATGCGGAGCGGCGCACCGATACGGCGGCACGCATCAATCGCGATTTCAATGCGCTTATACGGGACGAATGCGGACACGATCAAAAAGTGGCTCTCGGGTGAAACGGCGGAGGGCTGATAGAAGACCGTGTCAACGGGCGGATACACGATCGTAGTCTCGCGATTATAGTATCGCCGGATCCGCGCAGCAACGTGTCGCGAGTTGGCGATAAACCTGTGCACGCGATGCGCGGTTGCCGCGTCCCATCGCGCCAACCGTGAAAGTACTGGCCGGTAGAGCCATCGGCTCGCCACAGCGCCCACCCGTTCCGGCCCGAAATACGCGTCGAACTGATCCCACGCATATCGCATCGGCGAATGGCAATAGCACACATGGCGCGCACGCCCTGGCGCGACGACCCCTTTCGCGGCGCAGTGGCTCGAGCTGATGACGAGATCGCACCCGTCGAGATCGAACTGTTCGATGGCCATCGGGAACAGCGGCAGGTATCGACGGTACTGCGAGCGGGCCAGCGGCATGTGCTGCAGAAACGAGGTGTGGATCCGGTGCCGTTCGATCGCCGCTGACACCGACCCGCGCCAGTGGAAAAGGGTGTGGATGTCGGCGTCGGGATACAGCCCACATACCACTTCGAGTACTTTCTCGCCGCCGCGCATCCCGGTCAGCCAATCGTGGACGAGCGCGACTTTCATACGGTGGCAACTGCGAGCGGCGCGCCGATGCGCTTATAGACCTCCAGCGTGCGAGCGACAGACCGTTCCCACGAGAACTCGCGCGAGCGTTCGAGACCTTTACGACGCATCTCGTCGGCGCGTGCAGGGTTCGTCAGCACGCATCGCAGGCCGTCCACGATTGAGTCGATGTCGTGCGGATCCACCAGCACGGCGGCATCGCCGACGACCTCAGGCAGCGACGACACGTTCGAGACGACGACCGGTGTGCCACTGGCCATGGCTTCGAGCGGCGGCAGACCGAAGCCCTCGTAGAGCGACGGGAAGACAAAGACGGCGGCGAGCCGATACAGCACGGCGAGTTGATCGTCGGGCACGTAACCGAGGAAGCGCACGTGCTTGTGCAGTTTGTGGCGATGCACCGCGTGCCGCAAGGCCGGCAGCTTGGAGATCTCGTCACCGATGATGAGCAGCTTCAGATCTTCGAGGTCGCCCGTCCGCAGCTCGCTGAACGCCTCAATCAGCCTGACCAGGTTTTTATGCGGCTTGATGTTGCCGACGTACAACAGAAACCGGTGATCGAGTTGATAGCGCTCACGCACGCGCGCCACGGCATCCGGGTGCGGCGTCACCGAGAAGTGCGCGTCGATCGCGTTGTACACGACGACGATCTTCTCGGGCGGGATGTTGAACAGGTGCAGGATGTCGCGCTTCGACGCGTCGGACACCGTCAGGATGCAATCGGACCTGTGCGCCGCCGTCCACATCTGCGCCCGTGCGTAGGCATAGGCCATGCGGTTCGGCAGATACTGCGGAAACATCAGGTGAATGCAGTCGTGGATCGTGACAACCGAGTTGCAGTGAATCGCCGCCGGTAGCACGTAGTGTGGTGCGTGGAAGAGATCCGGTCGCTCACGGCGCAGCACCCAGGGCACGTGGATCTGCTCGCGAATGGAGTAGTTCGGCGCGGGCTCGAGCACTGAGCGGAAGTTGGGCCCGAGCTGAGCTGCGACGCCCAGGTCAGCCTCGGTGCACAGCAGGACAAACTCCGTGTCGTGGTCGATTCGCGCAAGATGCCGCAGCAGATTGCGGATGTACGTACCGATGCCGAAGTCGTGGAGCTTGCGCGCATCGATCGCGACTCGCATGTCGCCAGAGATTTTACTGGCTTTGGGCGTTGGACTTTAGGCTTTGGGAGTTGGGACTTGGGAGTCGGGAATTGCGTTACCGATCCCAACCCGGCCAGTTCATCCGATGGCGGCGGCGGATGTCTCGCAGTACGCCTGGATAGACGCCACTTTGACGCGCGGCCTCGCCAGCCGTGTCGACGGCCGCCCGAATTGGCGCAGCGTTGCTATACAACGAGTCGACCCAACCCTGACAATTCAGCGTCGACGCCCCATTGAGGCGGATACCGTTTGTCTCGAAGACCGAGAACCACGGCCGGTCGCCGCTCCGCGACGAGGACAATACACAGGAGCCCGCGTACTTGTCCCAATACGCGTCGAGCTGTGCGCCGTTCTTATCGGCCCACTCGATCACTTGCGCATATGTCTGCTCACCCTTGGCTCGCGCCGAATCGGTCTCGCTCGGGCCGCCCATCGCCTTGGTCAGCGCCGTGAGCGGCGTTTGAGAGGTATTGCCACTCACTTGGCCATCCAGCAGATCCATGGCGTGATCGATCGCCACTGCGAAGGCGAGGCCTTGACCGGCCTGTGCGGCAACGGCCAATGAATTCACCCCGATGACCGAGCCGGACCGATCGACGAGTGGCCCGCCGCTGTTGCCCGGATTGATCGCCGCGTCCGTCTGGATGAGCGTGATGTTGCCAATCTGCCGCACCGCGCTGACGATGCCGCGTGTCACGGTATTCGAGAGCACACCGAGCGCTGACCCGACGGCGATGACCTCCTGGCCGACACGGGCGTGTGTCACCGAGCCCATCGTCAACACCGGCTGACTCGGGTTCGCACCGTACACCTGAAGCAACGCGAGATCGCTGCCGGTCGAAACCGTCTGCACGCGTGCGTTGTACGTCGCGGTGCCCACCTGCAGCGTCACCGACGTTTGACCCTGGATGACGTGCGCGTTGGTCAGCACTTGATCGGGCTTGATGAAGAAGCCGGTCCCGCGCGACGGTCCCGCAGTGATCGACGCGACGGCCGGAAGGATACGGCTGACGACGTCTTCGAGAGACGCGGTCGGGGGCGGGTCTGGTGTGGTCGGCGTGGACTCCGTTGGTGTGTCCACCAGCGCCGGCGCCGCGTCGGCGACAGGCAATGAGACTTGCGCTGCCGGACCGGCGGCGGTCGCCGCTGCTTTCGCGGGGACGGGTGCGCTCTCGCGAAGCAGATACAGGGCGACGATTCCGCCAGCGACGATCACCAGCAAGCTCAGAAACACGATGCGGCTCGAGTCCTGCCGCGGTTGTGCGGGCGGCGGCGGTGCGGACGGCGCCGGTGCGCTGATCGGCGCGTCAGCTGGCGTTTCCGCATGCTGAAACCCGCATCTGCACTCGTCAACACGTCTCGGCACACGACGGCCGCACGACGGACACGTCCAGGAGACGTTGGTTGAGCCGGGCTGCTTCATGAGTCGCTTGCGGAGACCGGGGCTCGCGAGAGACCGACCTCCGTCTACGAGTTATCGGGTAGTTCGCCGCGGACCTTCAGGTAAGCGCGGAGCCACGGCAGCCATGCTGGATGATGTTTGGCGTAGAAGGCGAGCTGACTGCGACGATATGCCGCGGCGGTCGTCGCGCCGGCGGATCGCCCGCGCAGGTGCTGGATTTCGACGTCAGCGACGAAGAGCACTTTTCGCCCACGCGTGCGCACCGATGCACAGAGATCCACATCCTCGGTGTAGAGAAAGAAGCGTTCGTCGAGGAGTCCAGCGGCTTCGAGATCGGCGCGACGAATCAGCAGGCACGCGCCGCTGACCCAATCGACCGCGTGCGTGTGCCGCGTCATGCGATCGACCATCGTGACGATCGGTCGCACGCCTCGGTCGTTGCCGACCACGAGCGCCTTCTGTCTCAACTCCGTCAGCGGTGCAATCATCGACCCAAACGACAGCTCGGCTCGCCCCTCGCCATCCACGATCCGCGGCCCGACGATCGCGGCCTCGCGACGCGCATCGAGATGCGCCACCAATCGATCGATGGCTCCCGGCGGAACACTCGTATCGGGATTGAGCAGTAACACGAGCTCCGACGAGGACTCACGAATGCCGCGATTGTTGGCGGCGGCGAATCCCAGATTGCTGCGCGACGCGATCAGCCTGACGCCAGGCCAGGATGTACGAATGCGCGTGACCGTGTCGTCGGTGGAGGCGTTGTCCACGATGACAATCTCGTGCGTGGTCGCCGGAGGCGGGTCGGTGAGCGACCGCAACACGCGGTCGATGTCGCGTGCCGAGTTGTAGGTGACGATGACGATGGTGACGCGCGGAGCAGCAGTCGTCATTTCGCGCACGCCAACAGCACCTGCAACGTGCGCCGCGCGCACTCGTCCCACGAATATCGCTCGACCTGCGCTTTGCCCGCTTCGACAAGACGCTGTCGCACGATCTGGTCTTCGAGGACCCGTTCGAGGGCGGTGGCAATCATCGATGGCTCGGGTTGTGCGACGTACTCCGCCGCCGGGCCATAGATCTCGCGACCAATTTCGGTATCGAGCACGACCACCGGGATTCCACCGGCCATCGCTTCGAGCGGAGTGAGCCCGAAACCCTCATACTCCGACAGAAAGGCAAACGCCGATGCCCGTGCGTATAGCGACGAGAGCTCGGCGTCGGAGACGTATTGCCGTGCCCGAATCCGATCACGAGCCTCCGAGCGCGCGATGAGCGCATCGACATCGATCGCCGGCAGCGTGCGATTGTCGCCGACAATCTCGAGCCGCGCAGTGGGGTGGTGTGCTGCCAGTTGGGAAAACCCCTCGATCAATTCCGGGACGTGGCGACGATTGAACAACGAACCGACGTAGAGCACGAGCGGCTCACGCGTGGCTTGCGTCCGCAGCGTCGTCGTCCCCAGATAGATCACGTCCACGCGCGATTGATCCAGGCCGAGATAGCGAACGGCTTCGCGTTTGGTGAAGTCCGACTGCGTGAGGACACGGGCCGCGCGTTTGGCGCTGGCTTTTGTCAATACTCGACGACGGACGCCTTCACGCCAGGAAAACCATTCGGGATGCGCGACGAACGAGACGTCGTGCACCGTCAGCACGACGGGCACAGGACTCGTCAGCGGTGCGGTGTAGGCGGGAGCGAACAGAACGTCGGCGCGCGCTTGTCTGATCAGACCAGGTAGCACCAGCTGCTCCCACATCGTCCCGTGTCCACTGGCCGAAAGGCGCGATACGGTAAGCGGTGCCCAGCCCGCATCGGAATGTTGGTCGGGGGAACAGAGGATGAATTCGTGAGCGGTCGCGCCGGGGAGCTTGGTCCAGGCCGAAAGAATCTGAGACAAATATCGGCCGACGCCGGTCGGCTTGCCGGCGAGCTCGCGCGCATCGATGGCGATTCGCATCGTGATTAGCGCGCTCCTCGACGGGCAACGGCATCCCGGTAGGCCTGTGCGAGTGTGGCGGCCGTCCCTTCCCACGTGAACGCTTTTGCCCGATCGAGACCCGCGCACGCCAGGTCGCGCGCCATAACGTCATCACCCGCGAGGCGATCGATGACCGACGCCCACTGGTCAGTGTCGTGGGGTTCGATGAGGAGTCCACCCTTTGCGACGACTTCTGGCAACGAGCCGCGATTGGAAGCGACTAGCGGCACGCCGGCCGACATGGCTTCAAGTGCTGTCAACCCGAAGCCCTCATCGAGCGACGGGAGCAAGAGCATCCGCGCCCCTGCAAACAGCGCTTCACGCCGCTCGTCGGTGACGTAGCCGACATATTCAACGGCGTCTTTGAGTGGGGGCTGCGCGATGCGCGCGAGCCACTCCTTCGCGTCGGCGGTGGCGCTTCCGGCGATCACGAGTTTCGGCCTCTGCCCTGACTGAGCCAATCGCGTGAAGGCATCGAGGACCACGCCGACGTTCTTACGTGCTTCGAGCGTGCCCAAGAGCAGTGCGTATCCCTTGGACGGCACATTCGGGCCACGGCCGAGCGTCATCCAGGCCGGCGCGCCGGGCGGGCAGCAGTAGACGCGATCCTGCGCAACTCCGAAGCGCTCAACGATCTGGCGGTGCGTGCGAACCGACGACGTAATGATGGCGTCGGCGCGCCGCGCATGCTCGGGCGCCAATTCCGGATAGTCGCGCCGGATCTCGTCGCGCACGCGTTCCGGATGATCGAGGAAGAAGAGGTCGTGAATCGTGACGATCTGGGCTGCATGCCGCGATGGAATCAGCAGCGGATGCGCTGCATGGACGACGTCCACGCGTCCAGCCAACAGTTCGACCGGCGGCCATTCTCGGCGATGCCAGAAGTAGTTGAGGACTGATACCGGAACCCGGCGATCGACGACGGCGGCTCGAAGCTCAGCACCGAGTGTCGGTGCGGGCCGATCCTTCCAGGAACTTGTGAAGAGCGCGAGGTCGTCGCGATGAGTGACCGTGTACGCCTGCACGAGACGCCGGATGTACTCGCCGACACCTGTGCGTGCGCGTAAGGCCGGTCGGTAGTCCACGAGAATCCGCATCCGCCGGTATGATAGCCTCTGCTGTTTTTTTACATGTGGCGCGTGGCGCACACGCGGGAGGCTCATGCGAATCGCCGTCGTGGGGACTGGGTATGTAGGACTGGTAGCGGGCGCGTGTTTCGCCGAATCAGGCAACGATGTCGTCTGCGTGGACAAGGACGAGACCAAGATTCGAACGCTCAAGCGCGGCAAGATGCCCATCTACGAGCCGGGTCTCGAGGAGTTGGTTCGCCGCAATCGCAGCGAGGGACGGCTGACATTCACGACCACCTTGCCGAAGGCCGTGCGTGATTCGCAGGTGGTCTTCATTGCGGTCGGGACCCCGCAAGGCGAGGACGGTTCCGCAGACCTGAAGCACGTGCTCGGCGTGGCCGGCGAGATTGCCAAGGCGATGAACGGCTACAAGGTGATCGTGGACAAGAGCACCGTGCCGGTCGGGACGAGCCTGAAAGTCCGCGAAGTGATCCGCCGGAACACGACCCACCCGTTCAGCGTGGTCAGCAACCCGGAGTTTCTGAAGCAGGGCGCGGCGATTGACGACTTCATGAAGCCGGATCGCGTCGTGATCGGCGCCGAGGATGCGCGCGCGCAGGAGATCATGCTGGAGCTCTACAGCCCGTTCACGCGCACGGGCGCGCCGATCATGGTGATGGACTGTGCCAGCGCCGAGCTCGCGAAGTATGCGGCCAACGCGATGCTCGCGTCGCGCATCTCGTTCATGAACGAAGTGGCCAACGTCTGCGAGCTCGTTGGTGCCGACGTCGATCAAGTGCGCCGGGCCATTGGCTCCGATCGCCGCATCGGCAACGCGTTTTTGTTTCCCGGCGTCGGCTACGGCGGCAGCTGCTTTCCCAAGGACGTGCAGGCGATGATTCGTTTCGCCTCCGATCAGAACTACGAGTTCAAGATTCTCGAGGCGGTCGAACGCGTCAACCAACTCCAGAAGGGACGTCTCTTCACCAAGATCAAAAAGCACTTCGGGAATCTGAAGGGCAAGACCGTCGCGGTCTGGGGGTTGTCGTTCAAGCCCAAGACCGACGATATGCGTGAGGCGCCGGCGATTCCTCTGATCGAATCCTTGATCAGCGCTGGGGCGACCGTGCAGGTGCACGATCCGGAGGCCATGAAGGTCGCGCGCGGCCTCTTCGGATCGAAAATCACCTATGCCACAAACAACTACGATGCGCTCAAGGGCGCGGACTGCCTGGCCATCGTGACCGAATGGAACGAGTTCCGCCGGCCTGATTTCGAGCGGATGCGATCGCTGATGCGGTCGCCGGTCATCTTTGATGGCCGCAACCTGTTCACTCCCGACCAGATGAAGCAAAGCCGATTCACCTATTACTCCATTGGCCGCAACTGATCTGCCAGCCGTCCTCGTCACCGGCGGCGCCGGGTACATTGGCAGTCACGCTGCCAAGGCGCTTCGGCGTGCCGGTCACCGCGTCGTCATCTACGACAATTTCTCCGCCGGGCATCGCGGTGCCGCGCTCGACGCGCCCGTGATCGAAGGCGACATCGGCGACGTCGCCGCAGTGCGGCGTGCGATTCGCGAGAGCGGGGCGACGGCCGTCATGCATTTCGCCGCATGGCTCTCGGTGCCCGATTCGGTGCGCGACCCAAGCGGGTATTACCGCAACAACGTGGTCGGGACCCTCGCGACGCTCGAGGCGATGGCAGCGGAGGGGTGCCGCCATTTCGTGTTCTCCTCGACCTGCGCTGTGTACGGCGAGCCGATCGAAACGCCACTGAGCGAGACGCATCCGACCGCGCCAATCAACGCCTACGGCCAGACAAAGCTGGCGGTCGAGCACGCGCTGCCGCACTTCGAACGCGCCTATGGGATTAGGTCGATCCGGCTGCGGTACTTCAATGCCGCCGGCGCCGACCCCGACGGCGAACTGGGTGAGGATCACTCGCCGGAGATTCACGTGATCCCGCGCGCGCTCGAAGCCGCGGCAACCGGCCAGCCGATCGACATCTTCGGAGAGGATTACCCGACACCCGACGGGACCTGTCTTCGCGACTACATTCACGTCGCCGATCTGGCGGATGCCCACATTCGGGCGCTTGCGCGTTTGTCGCAGGGCGGAGCGTCGGCCAGCTACAACGTCGGCACCGAAAAACCCTCGTCAGTGAAAGATGTGATTGCCGCGGTCGAGCGGGTCACTGGCAAGACGTTGACGCGGCGCTCGGCGCCGCGGCGTCCCGGCGACCCGGCCGTGCTGTACGCATCGGCACAGCGGATTCGGCAGGACCTGGGCTGGACGCCGAAACACGCCGATCTCGACTCCATCGTGCGCGATGCCTGGCGCTGGCACAGCGCACATCCGCACGGATTCGGGGATCGTTCCTGACCGGTGGTATGTCTTTCGTGGATGACTACCGGGCGCTCCGTTCTCGCGGCCGGATAATCTTCGTCGAAGGCCTGTTGTGACTGTTACTCCTTCAGCGTATACGGACCACAGGTTGACCCGGTGAGCTCGCTTTACCGTCTTCTCGCGTATGCGCGGCCACATCGGGCGCGGCTCGCGGGGGCGCTGGTGGCGATGGTCATCTACGCCGCGGCATCGGCCAAGCTGGCGACGCTCGTCAAACCGATCTTCGACAGCGTGCTGCCTGCGCGCGAGCGGCTGGTCTCGACCATTGTCTCGATCCTCATCGTGTACGCCGCCAAGGGCATTGGCGCGTATCTCTCGCAGTATTTGATGACGGATGTCGGGCAGCGCGTCGTCCGCGACCTGCGCAATCGGATGTTCCGCCACATGATTGGACAGTCGGCGGCATTTTTCACGACTCAGACCACTGGCCGCCTCATGTCGCGCATCACCAACGATGTGTCGCTGGTGCAGCGCGTCGTGTCGGACACGATCGGTGATCTGGCGCGCGAATCGTTGACGCTGATCGGCTATCTGGCCGTGTTGATCTATTACGACGCCCGGCTGACGGTCGTCTGTCTGACGAGCGCGCCGCTGATCGTGTATCCGCTCGTGCGGCTCGGTCAGCGAGTACGGCGTACGACGCGGCGCACGCAGGAGGCCCAGGAGCAGATGGCTCACGTCAGCGCCGAAGCGCTGACTGGTCATCGCATCGTCAAGGCGTTCGGCGCGGAAGCGCGCGAGGCGGCGAAGTTCGAGAAGTCATCCGAGCGGTTCTATCGCACGAGCATGCGTGTGACGAGCGTGCTCTCGATGCTGCCGCCGCTGATGGAAATGATCGGCGGCGTGGCGTTCGCGACCGCGCTGTGGGTCGGCAGCCAGGAAATCGCTGCGAAGCGGCTGACTACCGGCGAGTTCGTCGTGTTCATCACCGCGTTGTTCCTGATGTACGCGCCGGCTCGCAAGTTGAGCCGCGTCAACGCGGATCTGCAGCAGGCAGCGGCAGCCTCCGAGCGCATCTTCGAGATCCTCGACACGCACAGCGAAGTCCAGGAGCGGCCCGATGCCGCCGTGATGCCCCGGTTCTCGCGGGCTATCGAGTTTCGTGATGTCTACTTCAAGTACGGCGAAGGCTATGACCCCACGCTGCAGGGCGTGACGTTGACGATTGGTTCGGGTCAGATGCTCGCTATCGTCGGCCGCAGCGGCGCCGGCAAGACGACGATGGTCAATCTGCTGCCGCGGTTCTATGACGTGACGACCGGCGCGATTCTGATTGACGGCCGCGACGTCCGCGACGTGACGCTCGCATCGTTGCGCTCGCAGATCGGTCTCGTCACACAGGAGACCGTCCTTTTCGATGACACCGTGGCCGGGAACATCGCCTACGGTGTACCTCAGGCGACGCGGGACACGATCGAGGCGGCCGCTCGGGCGGCGCATGCCCACGAGTTCATCCTCGGGCTCGATCACGGCTACGAGACCATGATCGGCGAGCGGGGCAACCGGCTGTCGGGCGGTCAGCGTCAGCGGCTCGCGATCGCCCGCGCCATCCTGCGCGATTCACCGATTCTGATTCTGGATGAGGCCACCTCGTCCCTCGACACCGAATCGGAGGCGCTGGTGCAGGACGCCCTGGTGGCGCTGATGCGGAACCGTACGTCGTTCGTCATCGCCCATCGGCTCTCCACCGTCCGGCGCGCCGACGCGATCGTCGTGCTGGAGAAGGGGCGCATCGTCGAGTGCGGCACGCACGATGAACTGATGGCGCGACGAGGCGCCTATGCGAAACTCTACGAACTGCAGTTCGTAGACGAATCACCGGAGATAGAAACGTAGTGATTAAGTCCATGACCGGCTTCGCCTCGCTGACGCACGAGGACGAGCGCGCCACGATCGCGGTCACGCTGCGAGCGGTGAACCATCGCTTTCTGGACTTGCAGCTCCGGTTGCCCCAATCGTTTGCTGACGTCGAGCCGCGGGTGCGATCGCTGCTGCAGAAGCGGCTCGCACGCGGCCGCGTCGAGCTGGGGATCAGCGTCCAGGTGCGCAACAACACGACACCCAGCGTCGAGTTGAACGAGGAGTTCGCCAGCGCACTCAATGCCGCCATTGAACAGGCACGCAGTCGCGGGTTGGTCTCAGGCACCTTGTCGCCCGGGGATCTGCTGCGTCTGCCGCAGGCGCTCACCGTTCGTGAGCGGCCGTCTGAAGCCGATCCCGCAGGAGAGGCGCGTCTCGCGAGCAGCATCGAGTCTGCTGTCGAGCAGGCACTCGCCGATCTGGATGCGATGCGTGTGCGAGAGGGTGGGCACCTGCGGACCGACCTCGATGGCCGTCAACAGGCGCTGGCCATGTTGATCGAGGGGTTGCGAGTGGCGGCCGAAGACGGACGGGTGGAACTCGAGCGGCGTCTGCGCGAGCGGGTCGACGAGATCACGCTGGAGTTGCCCGTCGATCAGGCGATGATTGCGCAGGAGATCGTCCGCGCCGCACAGCGATCCGATATCAGCGAAGAGGTAACCAGGTTCCGGGCGCACCTGGCGCACTGGACCGCGCTCGTGGACGGCGACGAGCCGTGCGGACGCAAGCTGGATTTTCTGCTCCAGGAGATGAACCGGGAGATCAACACCATCGGCGCCAAGGCCGACGGCCTGGGCGTGTCGGAACTCATCATCAACGCCAAGGCGGAGCTCGAGCGGATGCGCGAGCAGGTCCAGAATGTCGAATAGCCCGTCGCCGGGCCGCGTGCGCGGCGGAGGCGGGCTGCTGTTCATCGTCTCGGCCCCGTCGGGCACGGGCAAGACAACGATTGTCGAGCGGCTCGTGCAACGGGTGCCCAATTTGCGCATGTCGCGCTCGTATACGTCACGGGCGGCACGAGCCGGGGAGAAGGACGGCGTCGACTATAATTTCATTAGTCGGGAACGCTTCGAGGCCATGATCGGGGATCAGGCTTTCCTCGAGTGGGCCGATGTGTTTGGCAGCTATTACGGCACGTCGGCTGCGGACACGGAAGCGGCATTGGCGAATGGCGAGGACGTCGTGCTCGTGATCGACGTCCAGGGCGCCCGTCAGATACGAGGCCGGGGTTGTGAGGCCGTCAGCATCTTCGTGCTGCCTCCATCCTCGGCGATTCTCGAGCGGCGGTTACGCGGCCGCAGCAAGGACAGCGACGAACAGATTGCGCGGCGGCTCGCGGTCGCCCGCAGCGAGGTTGACGAGTACTCGCAGTACGACTATCTCGTCATCAACGACGAACTGGAGACGGCGGTCGCGCGACTGGAAGCTATCGTCGCGGCCGAACGCGCACGGACACAACGCATGCGGCCGAAGGCCGAAGGCATCATAGGAACATTCGAATGAAGGCAAGTCCCAAAGAGAATCGGTTCGAATTCGTAGTCATGGCCAGCGCGCGTGCGCGACAGCTCCTGGCGGGCGCTGTGCCTCGCGAGGAGGGTGACAAGAAGGTCACCATCGCGCAACGTGAAGTCCTTCGCAGGAAAGTCGAGAAGGTCGAAGACGAGGTCTAACTGGTGGCTGTGATCGCTTTAGGCGTGACCGGCGGAGTCGGGGCGTATAAAGCGGTCGAGGTGTGCCGGGGCCTGCAGAAGCGCGGCCACGACGTCGTCGCGGTCATGACGCGGGCGGCGGCGCGGTTCGTCGGGCCGGTCACGTTCGAAGCGATCACGCGACGTCCGGTGATCACGTCGCAGTGGCGGCCCGGCATGAATGCCGATATCGAGCACATCGCGATCGCCGATGGCATCGCGCTGCTGCTCGTCGCGCCGTGCACGGCCAACGTCATCGGCAAGTTTGCCAATGGCATTGCGGACGATTTCCTGACGTCGCTGTATCTGGCGACGAAAGCCCCGGTGCTCATCGCGCCGGCGATGAACGTGAACATGCTGGCGCACGAAGCGGTGCAGCGCAATCTACAGACGCTCACCGCGCGCGGCGTGCGGTTCGTCGAGCCGGGCGAGGGGTATCTGGCCTGCGGCTGGATCGGGAAGGGCAGACTGGCCGAACCTGCCGAGATCGTCGAGGCTGCCGCCGCGATCGTCGAGCCGGCGGCAACATCGCTCAACGGCATTCGCGTGGTCGTCACTGCAGGGCCCACCTACGAAGACATCGACCCGGTGCGTTACGTCGGCAACCGCTCGAGCGGTCGCATGGGCTTTGCGCTTGCCGCAGAGGCGCAGCGACGTGGTGCCGAGGTGACGCTCATCGCGGGTCCAACCACAGTGACGCCGCCCAGCGTAGACGCGACGATCGCCGTACGGAGTGCCGCGGACATGCATGAGGCCGTGATGCGCGTCGCATCGAATGCCGACGTCGTGATCATGGCTGCTGCTGTCGCTGACTACGCGCCGGCTGCGCCGGCGGCGCAGAAGGTCACCAAGACGGATGGTCCGCTCACGCTGACGCTGCAGCGGACCAAGGACATTCTCAGCGACCTCGGATCGATGCGAGCCGGTCTTGGCGGCGGGCGCCCGATTCTGGTTGGATTCGCCGCCGAAACCGAGGACCTGCTCGCCAGGGCACGTGAGAAGCGCGTCCGCAAGAAGGTGGATCTGATCGTCGCCAACGACGTGTCGAGGCCGGATCAAGGATTCGATGCCGACACGAATGCCGTGACGATCATCGGCGAAAGCGACGAGCAGGTTGTGCCGCTCCAGAGCAAAGCCCGCGTCGCGGCGGTCATCCTCGATCGTGTCGAACATCTCCTCCGGTCGCGGACCGGCAAGCTTGCCTCGCGCTGATCGTGTCCGCTGATCAGCTCCGCGCACATCTCGAGTTCTTTGGCGAGCTTGGTGTCGATGGCTTCCGCCGCGAATCCGAATGGCGCACACGCAAAACCGTCGAACAGGAACCCATTGCACCGGAACCCACAGAACCAGAACCCCCAGAACCCAAGGAACGTCAACCTTCTGAACCCTTGGAACCCTCGGAACCTTTGGAACCAGTGAAAGTGTTCGCCTCTCAAGCGGAGGCCTTGCAGGCGATCAAGATCGACATCGGTCCAGATTGTTCCCGCTGCAAGCTGCACACCCTCGGCCGTCGTCAGGTGGTGTTCGGCGTGGGGAATCCAAACGCGGATCTGATGTTTGTTGGCGAAGCGCCAGGCGCTGACGAAGACATTCAGGGCGAGCCGTTTGTTGGCCGCGCCGGTCAGCTGCTGACCAAGATCATCGAGGCGATCAATATGCGGCGCGAGGATGTCTACATCGCCAACGTGATCAAGTGCCGGCCGCCGCAGAACCGGAATCCCGAGCCCGACGAAGTGGACCAGTGCGAGCCATTCCTGTTCAGGCAGATCGAGACGATCAAGCCGAAAGTGATCGTGGCGCTAGGGAAGTTCGCCGCGCAGTCGCTGCTCAAGACCACCGAGCCGATCACGCGGATTCGCGGTCGCGAGTACAAGTATCGCGACGCGATTCTGATGCCGACCTATCACCCGGCCTACCTGCTGCGGAATCCCTCGTCCAAGCGCGAGGTGTGGGAAGACATGAAGCGAGTGCGCGCGATACTATCGGGCGAGTAGTGCGTCTCGTCTCAGTCGCGGTTCCCGTTCCTTTTCTCGACCGGCTCACTTACAACGTTCCCGATCATCTCGAGCTGCCCCTTGTCGGTGCTCGGGTGCGCGTGCCGATAGGCTCGCGCATCGTGACCGGATGCGTCGTTCAGCAGAGTGCGGATGGATCTGATCCCGAGGCGGTGAAGGACATCGTCGAGGTGTTGGACCGCGAGCCGTTTCTGCCACCGGGCGTCGTGAAGTTGTGCGAGTGGGTGGCTGAGTACTACCTCGCTGGAATCGGCGACGCGATTGCCGTCGCGATGCCGCCTGGCGCGCGTGCCAGGGCCTCGTCATTCAAGACCCGCCAGGTCGCCAGAATCACCGCCCACGGCCTTGCCCTGAGCAATGCCCTGAGCAATGCCCTGGGCACGGCCCTGGACGGAGTCGAACGGGTGACCCCGAAGCAGCGTGCGGCGCTGGATATCCTCGCGGCGGCGGGTGTCGGCCTGCCGGTCGGGGAGTTGCGCGATCGCGGCGTTACGAGGGACGTGCTGGCCAGACTCGCTGCGCAAGGCCTCGTGACGCTGCAAGCCGAAGCTGAAGAGCGCGATCCGTTCGAGCGCGCGGCGATGCCTGAACGCGCGCCAGATTCGTCGCGTGACCTGACGCCAGAACAGCGCACCGCCTTCGAACAGCTCGCGGCGCTCGTCGAGGGGGGAGGCTTTCGGACCGCGCTGTTGCACGGCGTCACCGGCAGCGGCAAGACCGAGATCTATCTGCGACTATCGCAGGCGGTCCAGCGCGCCGGCCGTCAGGTCCTGCTGCTGGTTCCGGAAATCGCATTGACGCCGTCGGTGACCGCGCTGTTTCGCGGCGCCTTTGGTGATCGCGTGGCCATCCAGCACAGCGCGCTCTCTGACGGCGAACGCCACGATCAATGGCATCGCATCCGCCGCGGCGATGTGGATCTCGTGATCGGCACGCGGTCCGCCGTGTTCGCACCGCTCACTCGGCTCGGCCTCATCGTCGTAGACGAGGAGCACGACACGTCCTACAAACAGGAAGAAGCTCCGCGCTATCACGGACGCGACGTCGCGATCGTGCGCGCCACGTATGAAGGCGCACTCGTCGTGCTTGGATCGGCGACGCCGTCGATGGAGTCGTATCAGAACGCGCTGTCCGGCAAATACGCCCAGGCGACCCTGGAGCGCCGTGTGCTCGACCGTCCGCTGGCCGCGGTGAGGATCGTCAACATGCGCGCCGAGTACGCGGAACAGGGGCCGGACGCGATCATCAGTCGCGATCTCGCGGCCGCTGTCGCCGATCGACTCGCCCGTCGTGAACAGGTCCTCGTGCTCCTGAATCGCCGTGGGTATGCGACGGCTGTCTTCTGCCGTCAGTGCGGCGACACCTTCGAGTGCCCGAATTGCACCATCTCGTTGACCGTGCATCGGGCGCGAAACGGCTGGCGTGCCCGTTGCCATTACTGCAACTACTCGATGATGGTGCCGAAGGCCTGCCGGAAGTGCGCCGCGCCCTATCTCGAACGTGCCGGGTTCGGCACCGAGAAAGTGGAAGAGCAGCTTGCCGAGGCGTTCCCGAATGCCCGAATCGGGCGCGTCGATCGCGATTCGGTCCGCCGCAAAGGGGCGTTGGCATCACTCCTCGGCCGCTTTGCGGCCGGTGAGCTCGACATCCTCGTCGGCACACAGATGATCGCCAAAGGCCATGACTTCCCGCGCGTGACACTCGTGGGCGTCGTGTCGGCAGATGTCGGGCTGGGACTCGCCGACTTCCGCGCCGCCGAGCGCACGTTTCAGTTGCTGACGCAGGTGGCAGGCAGAGCGGGGCGTGGTGAGCGCACCGGTGAAGCGATCGTCCAGACGCTGTATCCCGACCACTACAGCATTCAGCTGGCCTGTCGTCAGGACTACCGTGCGTTCTTCGATCGCGAGTTCGCGTATCGACGCGGGATGCGCTACCCACCGATGGTGGCGCTGATCAACACGATCGTGCGCGGCCGTACGTTCGAGGAGGCCATGCAGACGGCGACAGAGATCGTCCGTCGCATCGAGCCGGCCACGGCGACGGCAGGCTTGACCATACTCGGTCCCGCGCCTGCGCCGCTTGTTCGACTGCGCGGCGAGCATCGCGTGCAGTTTCTCGTGAAGGGCACGCGCCGCGCCGAGATGCGTCGCGCGCTTCAAGCGGCACTCGCCGACATGCCGCAGGTGCGCCGCCGCGTCACCGTGGACGTTGACCCGTTGACGGTGTTGTAACGAAGCGCTTGTCAGCGGGGGAACGGAAACGGCGTAAAGGACAGGATCAGAATCGCCGCCGCGAATCCCGCGAGTAACAGACGCGGGGGATCGAGAGGCTCAGCTTCATCCGGCGTGCGCGGATGGTGAGGCCCCATCACATACAGCATCACGACGACGAGCACGGTCCACAGCAAGTACGCGCCTGAGTAGATGGTCAGCGCGACCATTGCGGCCGTGACGACGAACGTGATGATCGTCGAGACGCGTCCGAACACGGCATAGCTGATGTGACCGCCATCAAGCTGACTGACCGGGCACAGATTCAGCGCAGTGGCCAGCAGGCCAAACCACGCCGCCCACGCAAACGGATGGTAGTTGATGGCCTGCCCGGCTGGCGGCGTTCCGTGAAACAGCTTCGATACCAGGTGGAACAGCAGCGGCTCACCAAGCTCGGAGCCACTGAAGTCGGACGGGAGCTGGACGACCCGCGACAGACTGACACCGATGACGAGCAGCGGCACAAGCACGAGAAACCCGGCGATGGGTCCGGCGATGCCGATATCGAAGAACTGACGCTTCGTGGCGATCGGTTGGCGGATGCGAATCACCGCGCCGAAGGTACCGGGCAGAGGCAGGTTCGCAGGCAGCCAGAAGGGAATGAAGTAGGGAAGCGACGCGTCAACGCCGTAGTATCGACACGCGAAGTAGTGTCCGAATTCATGAGCCCCGAGGATCGCGACCACGCCGAAGCTGTACAACGTGCCGTGCAGCATCAGCGACGTCATCGACGCATCGAGCTTCACGTTGCCCAGCTCCGAGGCGTACGACGCGTAGAAGTTCATGCCGGCGAGGGTCGTCGAGACGACCGTCAGGATGAACAGGACGACGTGCCGGGTGACAGGCGCCGGCCGTCGTGACGCCGGCATCACATACGGCGCCGGTGTGGAATCGTTTCCCAGACGGATCCCGGGATCAGCAGAGTGAAAAGTCGAGCCCATGCGGGCCAATTACCCGATATTCTGGAGGTCTTTGCCCGGCTTGAACCGGATGGTCCGGCCCGGAGGAATGCGAACTTCCTTACCGGTCCGCGGATTGCGGCCGATGCCGCGCTTTCGAGGTTTCACTTGGAACACGCCAAATCCACGCAGTTCAATGCGATCGCCGCGCTGCATCGACAGCCGCATCGCATCAAAGACCGCATCGACCGCCACCTCAGCCTTGACTTTGGTGATGTCGGCGATCTTCGAAACCTCGTTGACGATATCGACCTTGATCATGGGGTAGGTGCCTAGAAGGCAAATACTGTAACTACTATAAAAAGAAACACTTAGCCTGTCAACAGAGCCAATTTTGGCCCCACAATCCCAGCCCTCAGTCGTCCTTGTCGGCCGCCCCAACGTGGGGAAGTCGACGCTCTTCAACCGCCTCACACGGTCGAGGCGTGCCATCGTCACGTCCATTCCGGGCACGACGCGCGACGTCATTGCCAAGTCGATGGAGTGGCGTGGCTCTCATTTCGAGGTGACAGACACTGGAGGTATGTTCGGCGCGAGCGAGGATCCACTGCATGCCCTCGTGCTCGAACGTGGACGCCGCGCCATCGCGGACGCCGATCTCCTTGTGCTCGTGACGGATGGACGCGAAGGCCTGGTGCCCGGCGACGAGCAAATCACCAAGGTGATTCGCGAATCGGGCAAACCCGCGCTGCTCGCGATCAACAAGACCGACGATCGTCGATCGCGCAATGGCGTACTCGAGCTCTATGAGCTCGGGTTCGATCCGGTGTACGAGATTGCAGCCGAGCACGGAGAGGGCATCGGCGATCTGCTCGATGCGATTGTCGAGCGACTGCCTCGTGGCAGGTCTGCCTCGCCGGAGAAACCCGTCGAGGTCTCGATCGCGATCGTCGGACGGCCGAATGCGGGCAAGTCTTCGCTGGTCAATCGGTTGCTCCGCGAGGAGCGAATGATCGTGAGCGAGATGCCCGGCACGACGCGGGATTCCGTGGACACGGTCATGACCTGGCACCGCAGGATGTTCCGTATCGTCGATACGGCGGGCATTCGGAAGCCGGGGCGAGTCGCGCGGTCGGGACAAGTGGAATCGGTCAGTGTGTTGCTGGCCAGGCGATCGATCGAGTCGGCGGATATCGTCGTGCTCGTGGTGGATGCCAACGTCGGCGCGACCGATCAGGATGCTGCGATTGCCGGGGAGGCCGATCGGCTAGGCCGCGGCGTGATCATCGCGGCGAACAAGTGGGACCTGATGAAGGACCGCGGGCCCGAGTTCGTGAAGACGTTCGACGAGAACCTGCGCGAGCAGCTCAAGTTTCTGGACTACGCGAAGATCCTCCACATCTCGGCATCGACCGGCGAGCGAACGCCGCGTCTGCTCGAAACCATCGATCGCGTCACCGAGTCGCGACGCAAACGAATCAAGACGAGCGAGCTGAACGCGTTCGTCGAGCGCGTCTCGGCTGAGCATCCGCCGGCCAGTCCCGGGCGCCGGCACGTTCGCATCCTCTATGCCGCGCAGACCGGCGTCGCGCCTCCGACGTTTGTGTTCTTCACCAACGTGGCGACGACGTTTCACTTTTCCTATCAGCGGTATCTCGAGAACCGGCTTCGAGAGGAGTTCGGGTTTGAAGGTACGCCGATACGCCTGCACGTGCGCGCGAGACGCGGCAAGGCGGAGAAGTCCGAAGGATCTAAAGGTAAAAAACGCTAAACCCTTGCTATACTGAGCGCTGAAATGACCCAGAAGTGGTTCAAAGCGGCGGACGTCTGTGAGATGGCCGAGCTCCAACCCTACGTTCTGCGGTCTTGGGAGAAGGAGTTCCCCGGCATCGGGGTGCAGAAATCGGCCGACAGCCCGCGGCTCTATCGGCAGTCGGACATCGAGCAGGTCAAGAAGATCAAGCAGCTGGTGTTTGGCGAAGGCCTGACGCTGGCTGGTGCGCGCCGGCGTCTCGAAGAGAGCGCGCCTCACGTCGGCGCCGCGGACAAGGACGTCGAGGAAGTGCTCGAAGCGCTCGCGTCGGATGCGCGGACGCGCATCGCGAGCGTGCGCGATGGTCTTCGTTCGATTCTCAGACTGCTCTCGAGCGCGCCGGGCACGGTCGTCGTCGTTGACGACTATCGTCTCGAGCCGCCGTCGGCACCGTCACTCGTGAAGGGCGCACGGCGATCGATTGCCGCGCGATCGAAGCCAACTGTGGCATCGAAGCGCGTCACTGCCGCCGCACAGAAGCCTGCGCGCCCCGCCAAGCGTAATAAGCGCGCGTCGGCGTAGAATTCACATGTAGCGTCCGGCTTCAGCCGGACGAAGTAGTGTCCGGCTTTAGCCGGACCAACCAATTAGTTCGGGATGTAGCGCAGCCTGGTAGCGCACTTGACTGGGGGTCAAGGGGTCGCAGGTTCGAATCCTGTCATCCCGACCAACTTTTCAGTTGGTCACTGGTACATCGGTGGCACAAATCGGGCGGACCGCACCGGCAGGTCCGCCCGTTGTGCTTCTGGCCCGCTTTCCTTCAGACACCCGCCTTGTGACGTCAATACGGATACGGAAAGACACCGAGTCGCTCTGATTGCTCTGAGTCCAAGCGCAGTAACAAACGTGCGCGTTCGGAGGACAGGCGAGTTCGGATCGGAACGAGGAGCATGCTGTTGACAGGCTCGACGAGAAGCATCTGACTGATGGGACATCGAAGCAGCGGCCGCTCCTGATCCCCAACCATCGGCGGCTCGTCCCAGTACGTCAGGTCCGCGCTGCCATGACGAATGTCGAGAAATGTCTCGATGATGGCACCCTCCCAAGTCGGAAAGTCGAACTTCAGTAGGACACCGTCGGCTCGCCCCTCGAAAGCATCCACCGCGCGGCGCAGCCATCGGCGTCGAACGGCCTCGGCGGCCCTCCTCTCTGACGGCGACAGGACGAGCTCATTGGGAAACCAGAGCTTGTGGTCGAATGCAAAGAACGACGGCCCTTGCTGCCGCGTCGGCGATGGCAGTGTACCGTCTACACAGAGCGGCCTGGGCGGAGCACCCAATCGTCGTACTCTGCCTCGCTGGAAGCGGAGGACCATGCCGTCAGGTGACTGATCGTCCGTGTGCAGCTCCAGCGTTTGTCCTGACAGGACCGCGCGATCAAAGGCAGTCCCAAACGCGAATGACTCGAAGATGTCACAGTAGTCGTCGGGGTCTACCGTGTCGAATCTGAGCCAGCCCTCGGCCGTTAATTCCACCGTGCCCTCGCAGACGCTGGGATCCTCCAAGTCGACGCGGTAGTAGCTTCGAAATCCGGACGGCGTAAACTCCAACTCCAGTACGTAAAGATGCTGTTCGTCGTGTTCCGGATGATCGATACCAGTCAGATGCCACACGCCGACGAGTTGTTGTAAGAGGCCCACGCGCTGGACGGCCTTCACATTCGTGAGCGCGCTCAAAACGATGACGAAACCCAAAGCGAGCGATCGCATCACCAGTCTATCGGCGTGACCCATTAACACCGTCAGCAGCGGAGAGTGCAGACGTCGACCCGCTGCTCATCGTTTCGTCGTCGCTTTCCGGTTTGCCGTCCGCTTGCGTTTCGTCGACGAGGTTGATGCCTGCTTTGTCGTCGATCGTTTTCGAGTGACACGTTCCGGAAGCCGCTTCGCTCCTGTCTCGCGATTCCACTCCTCGAATGTCTCGTTCGAGATCTTGCCTTCCACAAGAAGCTGCGCGAACTTGCGACGCTGCGCCTGACTCTTGAACGGCATCACGTCCTCCTGAGGCCGCGGACTCGCACTCGATTTCTTCTCACGATTTCCTTACAAGTCGGCGCGGGCGCAGACAAGAGTGTCACGCTACGGCGAATGCGGTTTTGCTGCGATCAAATACGCGTTTTGCCCTTCGTCAGCGTGCGTGTGATGGCCTATAGTACTGGCTTCACCTCACGATAATTTCCCCGAATGTTGGAACCAGGTACGCAGGTCGGCAGGTACGAAATTCAGCGGCGCCTTGGTCGCGGCGGCATGGGCACCGTGTACGTCGCGCACGATCCCGTACTCGGTCGAATGGTCGCGATCAAGATGTTCGCGGGCGACCTCGACGTACCCGATGCCCGCGAGCGCTTCGCGCGCGAGGCGCGTGCCTCGGCCGCGCTGAGCCATCCCAACATCGTCACGATCTTCGACTTCGGCGAGTTCGCCTCGCAGCCGTACATCGTCATGGAGTACGTGCCCGGCGAGACGATGGCCAATCTGATCCGCCGCAAGACGCCGATCACGATTGCCGACAAGCTGCGCTGGATGGAAGACCTGTGCGCCGGCGCCGGCTACGCACACCAGATGTCGGTCGTGCATCGCGATATCAAGCCCGCGAACCTGATGATCGACCGATCGGGCCGGCTGAAGATCCTGGACTTTGGCATCGCGCGCATGTTGGGGATTGCGTCGAACACCGCGGTGATGATCGGCACTCCGGGCTATATGGCGCCGGAGCAGATCACTGGAGAGCCGGTCGATCATCGCTCGGATCAATTCTCGATTGGCGTCGTCTTCTACGAACTGCTCGCCTACAGTGAGCCGTTCCCGGGCGACACCCTGCCGATGATCACGCATCGCATCGTGCATGAGGAGCCGACGCCGCTCGAGCAACTGGTGCCCGAGGTCAGCCCTGACATCATCGCGATTGTGCGCCAAACGATGCGCAAGCGCAGCGCAGAGCGGTTCAAAGATGCCGAGGCACTGCGGATCGCAATCGCACGCGTGCGCCGTCAATACGAATCCGACGACGACTTCAGTCGTCCGACGCGGCCGGTCGGCTTCGATACGACAACGCTGAGTGGCACCAATCGCGGCACCGGCTCGTCACGGCGGCGATCGAACGACGCTGTCGGCGTCGCGCAGATGACACCGCCACCGGATCCGCGGCGAAGCGAAGTGCTCGCCAAGCGACGGACGACGCAAGTCGAAGCCGCGATCACGCTGGCGCGCACACTGCTCGGACAGCGGAAGCTGGAGGAGGCACTCGACGCCTGCCAGCAGGCACTCACGCTCGATGAGACGCATGTCGGCGCACTCGAACTCGAAGAGGAGATCCAGACCGCACTCCGTATCGAGGAGGGCGTGGAGATTGCCGCCGATGACTCGATTGACTCCGCGCTGACGACCGCTGCAGATCCCTCGTCACTGTCTGGTCTCATGGCATCGCGGCTCCTTGATTCGCAGGCAGTCACGCGCGTGCACGAACAAGCGTTCGTCGTCACCGGCTTGCCGCCCGGTTCGTCTGAACGGCCGCTCACAGGTCCAGTGCCGTCGACGTCGGTTGCGCCAGTGGCGGTCCCTGTATCGACGGGAACGCTGCCCGCACCCACCGTGACAGCGCCTGCAGTGCCGCAAACGGCACCTGGCGTGTCCGAACGACGCGCGTTCGCGCCGACGAAATGGGTTGGTGCCGGTATCGCAGCGATTGCCGCTGCTGCGGTTGCCGCGTTCATGATGACAGGCGGTGCTACCGCGACAGGCACTGCGGTGATCGACGCAGCGCCCTGGGCGAACATCACTGAGATTCGCAACGAGGCCGGGGTGTTGCAGCCGCTGCCGGCACAGGCGTCCACGCCGGTGTCACTGACATTGCCCACCGGCACCTATCAGATCTCGCTCGTAGGTCCACCGCCGCAATCGAAGAAGGAAACTGTCACGCTGCGTGTGAACGACGGACAGACCAGCGTCGCGCCTGTCACGCGCTTCCAGTCGCTGACGGTCGAAGAGTACTTCGACGAGTATCTCGGAGGTGGGCAGTGAACCGCGCATCCGTGATACTCGCGCTCGCCTGTGCGTGCGCGATCCCGTCGCTCGCCGCGGCGCAAGATGATGCGTTCAAGCAAGGGCTGCAGGCGCGAGGCGATAAGAAGTGGGCGGATGTCGTCCGTCACATGCAGAACGCCGTGAAAGCTGACGCGCAGGAATCCACACGTAAGGTGGGTTCGCGGCTGGGTGTGGGTGGCACTGAGTACTTGCCGCACTTCTTCCTCGGCGAGGCCTATTACAACCAGCAGGACTGCGGCGGCGCGGTGACCGAATGGTCGATCTCCGAGCAGCAGGGCGCGATCAAGGGCAAGCCCGAGTTCCTCGGTGTGATGAAGGCGGGCGTGTCCGCGTGCGCGGCAAAGGGCGTGCTGCTCGCCGCGGACTACAACCCCCTCTATCAGGCGACGAGCAAGGCCTACGCCGATGCTGCTGCGCTCAGCAAGCGGATCTCCGATATCGGCACGACGAATCGCGAGGTCTGGCGTCCGGAGGTGGACGAACAATTCGCTCGCGCCAAGAAAGAGCTCGAGACATCGTTCGCGCGGTTGAATGCAGGACAGCGCTCACGGCTCGCGGTCGACTTCAACGATGCGAAGGCGGCTTCGGAGCGCGCGACCGCGATCCTTCGTCCGCTCGAGACGTCACTCAATACAGCGGTTGAAGCGCTCAACTCGGTGCAGCGGCAGGCGAAAGAAGTCGAGCAGATTCTCACGGCTGCGGATACCACGGACCAGACGCTGGAGACGCTGAAGGATTCGCTCACCGAGCCGATGCAGGCCGCTCGCAAGACTGGCAAGCAACAACTCGCGCAAGCGCGCGATCGGTTGACGGCCGGACAGAAGACGCAGAACGCAACGGCCGTCGGCGACGCGCTCAAATACGCGCAGTCGGCGTCGGCGACGTTGACGCAGATCCTCGAACAGGTGCAGAAGGCCGCGCGCGGCGTCCTCGAGCAGCAGCTCGGCGACGCGATTCGAGTGGCGGACGACGCCTTTTCCCGCGTCTCGGGCGCGATGAGCCTGCTCGATCGCCGCATCGCACAGAAGCCAGACGTCGTGAATCCAAAGCTGACCGCGGATCGTGCTACGTACGTGAAGCAGGTGGATGCGTTGCGTCGCCGCTTCGAACGTGCGCGCAAGGCCGAAGATCTCGCCGCTCTCGCTGAGACCACGCGTCTCACGCTGGAGGCGCAGAAAGGCCTCACCGGACTCATCACCACGTTCGGCCCGATCACGTTGCGCGAGCGCGGCGTGCACGAATCACTGGAAGAGGGCGTCCGGTTGTACTTGAATGGCGAGTATCAGCAGGCGCTCAGCGCGCTCGAGCCGCTCACGTCGCAAACCGACATGGCGATGCAGGTACACGCGCACGTGTTCCGTGCCGCGGCTCTCTATGCGCTGTTCGTGCGATCGGGTGAGTCCAACGCGCAGCTGCGGAACGATGCGTTAGCCGAGATCGCGCAGACCAAACAGCTGAACGCGTCGTTCCAGCCGAGTCCCCGGGCGTTTTCGCCCAGGTTCCTCAGCCTCTATCAAACCGGCCGCTAACGACGGACCTTAGTCGCGGCCGCGGCCCTTGCCGTGACCCTTCGAGCCTTTGCCCTTGCCTTGCGAGTTTCCGTCCTCGTCGTCGCGGCCCTTGCCGCCGCCACCGCCGCCACGAAATTCGGCGTTGATGGCCACGAAGTCTCTGTCGCGGCCACGCATCTCGATGATGCGCTCCGGCGCGACGTGGTAGTGCTCGCTGAGGAACTGTAGTTCCACCAGGTTGACCATGTCAGCGTCGCTCAGGACGATGGTGCTCCACTGCTTACGATGCTTGTTCTTGTAGTGACCGAGCGCGCGGCCATACGGCGGCCCACTCACGACTGTGACCGGGACGTAATAGACGTCCGGCTGAACCCCTAGGCGCACCGAGATGTTCCACCACGAATCGCCGCGCAGGCGCATGTCCACGACGCGGCCCCAGGGCACACCCGCGTGCCGCGCGATGAACAGCGCGACCGGGATCTCGTCGTCGGGGATCCGACGCTCGCGAATCACGATCACCTCGCGCTCGGGAACCTGGTAGTAGTTGGCCACCGCGACATGGAAGTTGCCGATATTGGCCGACACGCTGTACGCCGTTTGCGCGAACGCGCGATCGGCGCCGATGAAGGGTGTCAACGTCACGAATGACGAGACGAGCACGATCGTGAACATGGATATGCGCATAGTTGTTCTCTCGCTCTAAGGAAGAGCAAGGGAATCGCCATGTCGCGATATCCGTTGTTTGCCGCGGTTTAACGCGGCTTTCCCGTGAATCAGAGGCGCTGCTCGGGCCACATATCCGTCATCGCATTACAGCGCTCGTAATCGCCCTTGGTAGTTGGGCGTGTGGGAGTTGGGAGTTGAATTGGACCCCAACCGCTTCGCTTCAGGCACACGCAGAAGCGAAGCGGTCAGGGTGTGGGGAGGAGGGGCGCCCCTTTCAGGAGGGGCAGCCGTGACGCGGTATGGCGAGCGACGTCAACGAGACTCTGAAATCGCAACCCACATGCCCACTCGGAACTGCACGCGTCCTCCCACGCTCGCATCCGATTCGGCCCACAAGGTCCGCGGCCAGCAGACTTTGTTTCCACTTCCTTGACTGGCCCGGACTCGGTCTATCATCCGCCTCTATGACTCATCGCCTGATCCGAACGCTGATTCCTGTTGTCGTAGCCTGCTTCGTCTTCACCCTACAGCTCCAGGCCGGCACTATCGTCGCCGGTAAGCCTGAGGACCTCGGGTTCTCGCCTGAGCGCCTCGCCCGTATTCACGAGGCCGTGCAGCGTCACATTGACGCGAAGTCCCTGGCGGGCGCGGTCACGATGGTGGTCCGCAACGGACGCATCGCCCACCTCGAGGGTCACGGCCTGATCGATCTCGAAACCAATCGGCCAATGCCGAAGGATGCGATCTTCCGGTTGGCGTCGATGTCGAAGCCGGTGACCGCTGTCGCCGTGATGATGATGCTCGAGGAGGGCAAGCTGCGCCTCACCGATCCGGTGTCGCGCTTCATTCCCGAGTTCAAGACCATGAAGGTCGCGGTGCCGAAGCCGGGATCCGAGGCTGCCGCGGCAGCGGCGGGCGGTCGTGGCGGACGTGGCGCAGCGCCGGTGGACATCGATTTGGTGCCTGCGTCTCGCGAGATCACAGTCCGTGATCTGCTGACGCATGGTTCCGGTTTGATGAGTGGCGGTCTCGGTCAGCGCGCATCTGCATCGCTCGCGCAGCGCGCGCCCGACGACACGTTGGCGACCTACATCCCGAAGCTCGGCGGAGCAGTTCTCGATTTCCAGCCCGGTACGTTGTGGCGCTACAGCGGGCTCGCAGGCTTCGATGTCCTCGGACGCATTGTCGAGATCACCTCGGGTCAGCCATTCGATCGCTTCCTCAAGCAGCGACTCTTCGATCCGCTCGGCATGAAGGACACGGGATTCACGCTGCTTCCCGATCGCGCGTCGCGCATCGTGCCTCTCTACCGTCGCGCCGCCGGCGAGTCCGCACGCGCGGCGGGCCAGAACGGATTAGAAAAGCTGCCCGATCAGAACGGCTTGAGCAGCGCGACGTATTTCTCTGGCGCCGGTGGTTTGGTCACCACGGCAGAGGACTACGCGCAGTTTGCGACGATGCTCGTGAATGGTGGTGAGTTGAATGGCAAGCGCTACCTCAGCCCGCGAACGATCGAGCTGATGGCGTCGAATCACACGGGAGAAATGGCCGGCGGACAGATGGGCATGTCGCCGCGCGGTATCGGCTTCGGTCTCGGCGTGCAGGTTGTCGAGGATCCTGTCGCGGCGGATCGCCGTGTCTCAAAGGGCGCATGGGGATGGGCGGGCGCGTATGGCACGAACGTCCACATCGAGCCGCAAGAGAAGATGGTGACGATCATCCTCATGCAGACATCAACGCCGGCGCTGCAGCGCGACTTCGAGAACGCGGTCTTTCAAGCGATCGTGAAGTAGGAGACTGTCCGCTCGCGGGAATTCTGTTCGGAATCGAACGAAGCACTTGTAACGAGAAGACTTACCTGATCTGGGCATGAACCGATCGCCGGTTCGTGCCGTCAAACTACCAACAAACAACGGCGGGGCACCGGCGCGCGGCAACGCGCCGGCACCCCTGATCGCAACCCGCAGGAGTGAGCTGCGGGCCGGACTTGCCTCAGTATAGGTGAGGGCCAGCCCGCATCAGGAGGGCTGGCCATGTGGACCGCCGCATCGGTGGTGGCGTGTGCCTTGGCGGTACTCGGTCGCAGCGAGCGGAGCATGCCGCGCATCGAGTTGATCGACATCGCGCCGCCGAGCGTGTCAGTTGGTGCCGAAGCCTTTGTTCGTCCGGGCAGCGGCGCCATCTACCTGATCACCTCGTCATTTGTTTTTCAAACGGCGTTGAAGGCCCGCATGCACTGCACGGAGTCGATGGCCATGCGGAAGCTCGCCAGCATTCTCGCGCACGAAGAGTGGCACATCCGTCATGGCTCCGATGAGCGGGGGGCGTACCAGCAGCAGCTCATCACGCTCATTCGCCTCGGGCAGCAGCCGGGGTCCGGCTTGTATCGCGAAGTGCAGCTCTCAATGCTGAAGGTGATCGAAGCACGCAAGCGAAACAAGCCTGACAAGCCCGAGTTTCTGCTGGCCGGTCTCAACACAGTGTTCTGATCGATCACTGCAGTCGCGTGTATTTGACGCGACTCGGCGATCGGCGTAGCGTACGTCGTACGCCTAAGACGCCGGCAAGCGGCGTCGCGGGGGACCCAGTATCTGGCAAAACGCCTTAGCGGCGTTTCGCCATGGGGCGAATCTCGAATCCTTCGAGTAGAGGACTTCCAACCTCGAGCCCGTCAGCTAACCCCGTCGGCGTGATTGGAGGCTTGCCATGTCGGCGTTCCCTGTCACGTGGTTCGACGGTCGTCGTGTGTCTGATGGTTCGGCTCGCGCATTCTCGATGATCGTGTTCGGCCTTGCGGCGCTCGTCGCAGGGTTCATCTGGCTCCTGGGATCGACAAACCCGTACACACCTGCCGGCTATGTCGGATACCTCACGCGCGGCGCGGTGTTCGGCAAGTCCACCTTCTACGGCGTGCAGCGTGGGCCAACGTCCGCGGGCCGGACGTGGCTCCTCGACGTCACCAATGTCAGCATCACACCGTACACCTACAACGAGGACTTCACTGGCAACGAAACGGTGCTGAGCCGCGACAACTTGAAGATCTCGTTTCGGGTCCACACCGTGTGGCGCGTGGACGAGACGCAGATCCCGTTGTTCATGGAACGCTACAGCACGACGGTGACCAATCATCGCGACACCGAACGCGCGCCGGACTCGATCGTCGAGGTCGCCTACAGCAACTTTGTGAAGGAGCCGCTTCGCACGTACGCGCGCGATGAAGTGCAGCGCCGCAACGGGCTCGAGGTCAAGGACGCGCTCATTCCGATTGGCGACGCAGTGCTCTCGCGCATTCGTGCCTATGCTGCCGGCAGTCCGTTCATCGTCAGCAGCGTGGTCGTTGGCAACGTGCAGTATCCGTCGGAAGTCGCCGACGCAGTGTCGAAGAAGCTGGCCGCGACACAGGACCTGCAGCGCAAGGACACAGAGATCGAGATCGAGCGGAAGGAACGCACGAAGCGGGAAGTGCAGGCGCAGGGCATTGCGAATGCGATGCAGATCATCCGCGGGCAGTTGAGCACGATGTACATCCAGCACGAAGCCATCGAAGCGCAAAAGCAGATGGTGAACTCGCCCAACCACACGGTGGTGTACATCCCGGTCGGTCCGATGGGTGTTCCGCTCGCGGCAACAATGCCCGCAGTACCGCAAACGGCGGAAGCGACCACGCGCTAGTTACTGCTTCACGGCAGCGACGGCTTTGACGAGCTCGGCGTGAGGACCGACGCCACCGTGTCCACCGACGTGGGTGGTGACCGGTAGTTTGAGCGCGTTGATCGTCTGCAGCAGATGAACGGCTTCGGGGCCCGCCGGGGCTCCGAGGCCGGGGAACCAGAGGTCGCTCTGGAAGAGAGCCCGAGCGCTCGGCACGTAGACGAGCACCATGGGCTCGACGTGCGGATTGCCGCTGACCGGATAAAGCTCCAGCGTTTGCTTGCCGTCGCTCAGTACTTTCTTCCCGTCGAAGGTCTCGAGCGTACCCGCTTTCCCGGCCTTCCTCGCATTCTCGAGCGCGTCCGGCGGGTTGGTGTGCGGCGTCTCGACGATCATCCGCACCGCCGGTTCGTGTCCCTTCTCAGCGAGGATCGTCGCGCCAACCGCAGCCAGGCCACGCACGCCGCCGGTGTGATCATAGTGATGATGCGTGACCACGGCATACCGAATCGGCTTGCCGGGGAATTGCTCGTTCAGCACGCGAGCCAGCGTCGCGCTCTGCGCCTCGGTATACGCGGCCTCGACGACGGCAAGCCACGAGGGGAACTCGACCACCATGCTGTTGTGCGAGTAGGCGCGCGCGAAGTACACGCCGTCGGCGATCTTGGTGATCGTGATGGGTGAGTAGTCGGCCGCGGTCACCGCCTTCTTCACCTCGTCGTTCGCGGACGATGGAATCGCAAACGTCGCCTCGGCTCCTTTGTCGTTCACCACTGCGGATGCGTACTGCACCTCCGAGTAGGGCTGACCGAGCTTGCGAATCGTGATCTTGTGCGGCAGCTTCAGGCCGCCCACGTCCTTGTAGTCGGCGAACACATACTGCGACGGCGCATCTCCGAGCATCGACTCGGTGTCGAGTGCATCGAAGCCGGCGATTAACTTGGAATCAGGATCGAAGTAGACGGTGATCGCTTCGCCTGACGGCAGCTTCGCGACCGCCGCCTTCATCGTCCGGTCCTCGAAGGTCTTGTCCTGCGGTGACTCGTTTGACGAAGACTGTGCCGCGGCCAGCGCGATCGCGATCGCGTTGCGCTTCAACAGGAACTCGGGATGGTTCTGTGTGCCCCAGCTGAAGAGCCCTGACGAGGACATCACGGCGAGTGGGCGACCGGCCACGTCCTCGAGTCCTACCGTACGTCCGTCGGCTGTCTTGGTCAGAATCTCGCGGCGATGCTGGCTGAACGGGCCGATCTGTATCTCGTAGTCGAGCGCGGCGCGACCGTTGACACGATCGAACGTCTCGATCACGTTCTTCAGCATGCCGGCTGGTTCGGCGTCGCCAACCTTGACCGATTGTCCGTGGCGGTATCTCGTCCCGACGCCGCCCTTCATCGTCAAGGTGTTCACGCGCTTGACGCGCTCGGCTCCGCCCATCGCGTCGATGGCGTCCTGGCCGAGCTGACGCGAGGTTGGCGCGCTCGAACATGCCGTCAGGGTGACGGCGATTCCGACAAGGCAGAGTACGCGCGCAATGGACATCGAATCCTCCAGCGCGCGTAAATTTAGCAGAGGGTGGCTAGAATCTCATTCCGACGCCGACCGTGAACTGCGAGAACGAGAAGGACTCGACGTGGAATACCTCTCGGTAGCGGTAGCCCACATCCACGTAGGTCCGCCCGGCGGCGATTCCTACACCGGCGACAACCTCAGCCATCGGTCGAAACGTACTGTTCCTGTCCGTGTCGATGAAGCCATCGGGCGCGCCGAATGTCTCGAGCACAGAATCGGTGATGTCGCCGAGTGACGGCTCGGTAATCTTTCGAAAAATGTTCAGTATCCCTGGTCCTCCCCCGATGTAGGGGCGGAAGGCGGGCCCGCGCAACAGGAGGTAGCGCGCGCCGCCACTGAATGCCAGGCCGCGGTCATGGCCCTGAAGCACCCACGGCCTGCCGGTGGCAATGGTCAGGTAGTTCGAGAGGTTGTTCAAATTGCTGGCGGCTTGATCGTTGAACACGTCGTCGAAGTAGTGAAACGCTGCGTACGCCTGGACCCTCGAGTTGATCCGTTCGCCGATTTCAACGCCGAATGTTGCCGCACGCGCGTCACTGAAAGAGGCGCCCGCGGCCGCGGTCATGTATCCGTTCTCCAGAGGGCCTTTCGAAGCGACACGTGCTTGCTGGGCCTCGGCCATGGTCGCTGTCAGCAGGACGAGACAGGGCACCAGCGACGCAAACCTGAACGCAGTCATGCGTAACTCCAATAAGAGTGATCCCGAACTGCAGGCGCTCACCGGCGTGTGGCGGTGAAGTCGTGTGTGGCCACCAGCGAGCCGACACCGATCGGAGGAATGTCGGTCGTCGTGAAAACGTTATACGTGCTCGTCACTCTGCCAAAAATCTGAGTGCCGTTCCACGACGCGGTGACACTCGAACCCAGGAGTTTCAATTCACGCGGAACTCCGTTGGCACATATCACGACGAGGCCGGTCCGATCGCAGGATGTCGCGTTCAGAGCGACAGTCGAACCCGACGCGGTTCCCGTGTACCGACACGCCAGTCCACTGCTCTCCGTCGTGATTGTGGCGTTCAGCGTGTCGCCGTTTGGCGATAGCGTGAACGTAGCGGTATCCAGGGTAGGAAGGAAGGTCGGGATGACGTCGCCGACCACACACTCGCCGCCGCTTGTGCCGAGCAGCGTCATCGGCCCGCTCCAGATGCCTTGCACGCTGGGGGTGAACAGCGAAGCGGCGGCCGGGTTCGGCTGGCGCAGGTCATTGCAGCCGGTGGCTACCACAGTGAAAAGGATCATCACGACGCGGACGACACCCCTTGTGTTCATGCCGATCGCTTTGTGCAAGAAACGTGCACCTCAAAATTCCATGCGGATTCGATTGCACCGCAACTGAAGTCTGGGTGAACCATGAAATCACTCTGGCGGAAGGTGGAGAACAGGATCACTCGGAGCGCTCGAACACGATCCGCTGATCGTCGGCGTAGGTGCGCAACATTGCACGGTCGTTTTCGAGACGATGGGCGAGTGGTGAATCAGTCGCGACCACCGCACAACGGATTCCGTACTCGCGAAACACCTTCAGATACTCGCCGTGCAGGTCGGCCTCGCGACTCTGTTTGAGCAGATCGAGCGGATACGCATTCATCCGGCTATCGACGAATATTGGCCGAGAGGGAAGAGCCCACATTAGATAGCCACCGTCTTCGAGCCGGTTGAACAGACGGTCGGGACACTTGCGAACGGCTTCAATCAATGACGGCGACAGCGGTTGCCATCCCAATCGTTCGCCGCCGTCTTGCCAGCGTGCCCGAACGACCAGTACCGCGACAGCGACCGCGAGCGCGAGCATCACGTACGCCAAGCGACCGACGGGCCGCAGCCTGCGCTGAGTGGCCTCTTGCCAGGTGCACAGACGTGACAGCACCGGCGCGGCGATTACGGCGAAGAACGCAACGTTTCGGGACGCGCCGACCGATGCTGCAGCCAGCAGCAGCGCAGCGACGAGGAGAGCGCGATCGGCACGGCTCCAATCACGCAGCGTGTCACGTCGTGCCCAGGTCATGACGACCAGCGTCACGGCGGCGATCCAGAACGGGAGACTCGCGGCGTCGAGCGGCGCTCGGTATTCGTGTAACTCGAGTGCTCTGGAGATCGACACGGTGTTCACCGCTTCGGTCCAGTAATACCAGCCGCCCGGAGACACCATCACAGCTGCTGCACACGCCACGGCAATGAGCACGTCGCGCACCGCGCGCGCTCTCGACCAGACGATCGCCTCGAGGGCAACAGCTCCAGCGAGAAGTACACCGAAGACCACCTGCGGATGTGCGTTCGCCCACACGACGCAGAGCAGCGGCAGCCACGCCGTGCGATCGTGCACGACGAGGTACGACGCAAGCACCATGAGCGCAAGGCTGATGACCTGCGGGCGGACCGCCCACTCGGGCGCGGTCGCGATCATGAGAAACAGCAGGAGAACGAGGCGGGCTTCCCAGGGACCTCGAATGAGACGCCACGATCCGTAGACCGCAATGAAGCCGCACGCGCCAGCGAAGACGGTGAGCAGCAGCGGGCCTCCCCACGTGAACAACGCGTAGAACGTGAGTTGGCTCAGCCACCAGTAATTGCGAAACTCACGGCCGAGGGCCGTGTGCGAGAAAGGTTCGGCGGTGAGAAATGAGCCGGTCTCCCACATGGCCTGCCCTGACCGAAGGTGCCACCATGTGTCGTTCTGCGCCGGCGTCAACCAGACGAATGCTGCGAGGCCGATAAAGAGGAGCAGGGAAACAAATGTCTCGTCGGTCAGGACGGACCGTCGTGAGATGGAGGCGATCACGGGAACCCGGACCACGTGACGATGGTGCGATAGCGGACCGCCTCACCGTTCCTGGTTGCCGGACTGAATCTCCATAACTTTGCGCCGCTCAACAGCATCATGTCGGGCATACGCGTCGGACCGTTGACGAGACGCACGCGTTCGACAGTGCCATCGGCGGCGACGACCAACTCCATTCGGTTGATGACGGTCACATCCGCATTCCTGGCCACGAAGACGGTTGGCGGCAGAGACGGGTACAGCATGACCGGCGGCTGCACGTCGGCGTCTGCGGCGGAGTAGATCGTCGTGGTCGCGCCCTCGTGCGGTGCCACCACGTACTCGCGCGTCGCCGCAACCAGTGGACCGGTTGCTTTCGTCGTCTCGCGTGTCGGTGTTTCCGGTACCTGCGGTCGCGCTTCAGACGCGCGAATGGCTGACGGATCGAATAAGGGCGCCGGGGTCTGAGCCAGAACATCTGCGCGTGGCGTGCGGTCCCGTGGAGTCGATTGCGCGCGAGCGCTTGCGCTCTGTGCCGGCCCCCGTTCGGCGACAGTCGATTTCGACGTTTGCCGCTTACCGTTCGTCGGTGTTGGACTCGCGTCCTTCGCTGTTGCCGGCGCCTCAGCGGTCGCCGCCGCAGCATTCGTCGGCGCGACTCCGGATGCAGCGGCGTTGCCGCCGCCGCCGAGCACGCCAAACCAGATCACAGCCGCGAGACTCACCACGCAGACGGCGACTGCCGCCGGCATGAGCCATTGCGGTGTGCCGCGTCGGTCCTCGGGAAACTCGTCGCCTCGGGCCGGGTTGTTTGGAAGCGGCGGGGGAGTCGTCGACCGTACCGATGTCGACGACGCCTGCGCTAACGGAGCGATACTTCGATGGCGCTCGTAAAGGGCGCGAATCATGTCGCTGCGTCCAGGCTTGCCGAAGTAGGCGAGCGCGTCTGTGAACGCCTTGAGCGATTTGTGGGTCTCAGGTGCGTTCGCCTGGGTGACAAAGAGCCGGAGGGGCAGTGGGACGTCGGCGGTTGCGAGCAGCGTATGCAGCGCTCGCCCGGCGGCGACAGGGCCGCGTTCCCCGCGGCGCGCGGCGTTGATTCTCACCGCGCCCTGGTCGTCAATCAGGACGTCTTCGAACGCCGGAATCGGTGCGTCCCCCCCGCCGCCTGCAGTGATCGTTTCCAGGATCTCCTGCAGCAGAGCGACTGCCTCGTCCCAGCGAATGGGGACCCCACGCGCCAAGATGTCGCTTACACGCACAGGCCCATCCTGTTCAGAGGCGAACTCATTGAGGAACTCGGTGCTCACCGGCGAACTCCAGACGACTGTCTGCTCCGGCCCAGACAGTTAATGCCATATGGTCCAGTAACGGCCGATTCGGGGGCCACCATCGGGGAATACGGTTTGCTCCCTCTAGCGGCCATGACCATTGCTCCCCGACATCTCTCCCGACTGACCAACGGGATTGGCTTCACTGTTTTTGCCGTCTGGGCCGCAGTGACCCTGAGCAAGATGCCTGCCGTGGGCATCATGCTGGCGCCCACGTTTTTGATGGAAGTGGCCGTCGCGATCTCGTTCCTCATCCGGGACGAACCCAAAGCGGTGACCAAGACACTGCGTGCCCGCGTAAGTGCCTATGGCGGCTCGTTCTTCGCGCTCGTCTTTCTCCAAATCGGACAGCGGTGGCATCCCGAATGGTTCGCGCCTCAGTTCACGCCATTTACGCCAATCGCAATCGTCCTGTGGCTGGGGGGCACACTCTTGACGGTCTACGCGGTCTGGCATCTGCGCTATGCGTTCAGCATCGAACCCGCTGCGCGCCGGCTCGTGACCTCGGGTCCGTACACCTTCGCGCGGCATCCTGTGTATACGGGCTACTTCGCCCAGTATCTCGGCATGCTGATCACGCTTCCCTCGGTACCCTTCGCGCTGGCCCTGACGCTGTGGGCCGCAGCGATGATCGACCGGATGTACCTGGAGGAAGCGGTCCTGCGTGAAGCCTTCCCGGAGTACGTCGACTACAAGCGTCGCGTCGGGGCACTCTTCCCGCGGCCCGTGCGCCGTGCCGCTCGAGCCGCCACTGCACAGCAGCCTGACGTCGCCAGCGTTTGACATCACGTGCCTTTCAAGGGGCTACTGCAACGGCGAGTAGTAGCCGCCCCTGCTCCTGATCTCGATGTCGCGCGTTCGCGGTCGAATCTCGACCGTTCGCCACTGACCATCACGTTTGCGATTGGTCGACTGGTAGCCGAGCACGTAACGCCGGCGCAATTCATCGAGAATCTTCTGGTAGTCACTCGCCAGCGTGGTGACATCGCTCGGAAAGTACGCGGCACCGCCTGAGCGCTGGGCAAGCAGACGCAAGCGGTCGTGCTCGACGCGGCTGCCGATGCCTACCGCATACACCGTCGCATCCGTCTGCGCCAGCTTGTCGAGGACTTCGTCCCAACTGCGAAGGCTTCCGGGTCCGTTCGAGGTGGCGTTCTCGTCAATGCCGTCGGTCACGACGACGAGGACGCGGCGCGTGTCGCGCGCTTTCGCCAACTGCACCAGCGAGTCGTACAACGCGTCGTAGAGAGCGGTGCCTCCATCGGCCACGTAGTTGTCGATCGCGGCGCGCGTCGCCTCGCGCTTGTCCGTGGGTGCCTCAATCGCTTCGGCCTTGGTGGCGAACATCATCAAGCCGACCTGATCTTCGGGCCGCATCGCGTCGATGAATTCGCGGGCCGCCTCCTGGGCACGTGCGGCGCTCTTCTTCATGCTGCCGCTGGCATCCAGCGCCATCATGAACGTCACCGGCTGCACCGCCTCCTGGAATACATCCATCTCCTGCTTCACGCCGTCCTCGAAGACATCGATATCTTCGCGAGTGAGCGCCGCGGGTACTTGTCCGGTGCCGACGCCCGTGAACTCGATCGAGGCGCGGACCGGCGGCGGGATGGGTGCGGTGTAACCCTTCCTGGCGCGCACGCGGTAGGTCTCATTGGCCGTTTTGACCTCGATGGCCCGCCACGTGCCGTCGCGATCCTGGTTCTTGGGTGTGTAGCCGAGCAGGTAATGGTTACGGACCTCGTTGGCGATCGCGTCATACGCGACGACGAGATCGCGCTCATCGCGAGGAAACCAGGCGCGACCGCCGGTGTCCTCGGCCAATCCCTTGAGGAGCTTCTCGCCCTTCAGCGAAATACCCGCGATCCCGCCAAGTCCGACGACATAGAGCGTGATGCCGCTACTTTTCAATGCAGCAGTCGCCTGATCGATTTTCGAGTCACTGTTTTCATCGTAGCCATCGGTGATCAGCACGACGGCCTTGCGCCGTGTGGACGATGTCAACGTACTCGCGGCCTGGCCAAGCGCGTCGAGGATCGCGGTTCCGCCCTTGTGATGGATGGCGCTTATCGCGTCGAGCACCGTAGCTCGGTCGGTGGTCGGCCCAGTGACCGCGCCGATCGTTTTGGTGAATGGTGCGACCACGATCTCATCCGCCGCACCGAGCGGCTCGATCAACCGAGACGCCGCAGCACGCACGGCGTCCGAACGAATCGCCATGCTCTGGCTGCTGTCGACGAGCAGTGCGAAGAGGGCCGGGTCGCGATCCTGGCGAAGATAGTCGAGCTTCTGTGATTCGCCGTTTTCGAACAGGCTGAATTCCTTGTCGGTCAGGTCTTTGACGTAGTGCCCCTTCTCGTCCACCACCACGGCATCGACCGACACGCTCGACACCGAGGTCGCTTCTTCCACCTCCAGCGGCTTCAAAACCATGGTGTCGCGGATCATCGCTCCGGACGGGAGCTCCGCTTCGACCATCAGCTCGCGCGCTTCGAACGGGTTCTCATCCGACCACAACGCGTCGTAGGGTGGGCCGTCGGTATCGGCTGACAGGAACAGCTTGTCCACGTAAAACTGCACGTGCACCGGCTGCGGGCCGTCAACTCTGGCGACAATGCGGATCGTTCCCGGCAAACCAGTACGGCCAAGGGGAGAGGTGATGCGGATCGACGGATCGGCACCGCGCGCAGACGTAGCGACACCCATCGCGAGCGCTGCACCAACCACCAGCGCGACGAGGGAGGCGCGACCGATCACACGAAGACCGGCGCCGGCTCGTGATCGTCGACGAAGTAACTGGCGCATGCCGCCTCCAGCAGTTCAGAGGTAAGCCGTCGTTCCTCGCCGAGATATGACGCCTGGGCCAGCGCCTGATCGAGCAAGTCGCGAGGATGGCAGCCGCGGAGCGCGAGCTTGCGCGGACGGTAATAGGTTTGAAGCAGCCCGTCGATGAGCGCCTCGTCGTACTCGATGCGCCGTTCGGCACAGCACTTGGCGAAGATTTCCTTGAAGTCAGCGATCGTCGGGCTTTCGCAGAACACCTTGTAGTGAATGCGTCGCAGGAAGGCTTCGTCAACGAGCTCCGACGGTCGGATGTTCGTGGCGAACACGACCAGCAGGAGGAAGGGCAGCTCGAACTTCTGTCCGTTGTTCAGAGTCAGGAAGTCGACGCGGCTCTCGAGCGGTACGATCCAACGATTCAAGAGCTCGCGCGCTGAACACCGCTGCCGGCCGAAGTCGTCGATCACGAGCACGCCGCCATTGGAGACGGCCTGAATCGGTGCCGTGTAGAAACCGGTCGTCTTCGAGTACGAGAGCTCGAGCGACTCCAGAGTCAATTCGCCACCGACCATCACGAGTGGGCGTTTGCAGCGCACCCATCGCCGATCGTGACCCGCGTCCCGCGCCAGGCTCAGCGTGTCTGTCCGTGTCGAAGACTCGAGTGGCTCGTGATTGACGGGATCGAAGAGGCGGATGATGTTGCCTTCGACTTCGAGCGCGTGGGGAACCGCCAGCTCGCCGTCGAGCAGACCGCGGATCGCTTGCGCAATCACGGTCTTGCCGTTGCCGGGAGGTCCATACACGAACATCGAGTGGGCGGCGCCGATCGCAGGACCCACTTGATCGAGGACACGCTCACTCAAGACCAGATGCGAAAACGCGTCGCGCACGCGCGACCGGGTAATCGATCGCGGCACGGCATTGCGATACGCCTCGAGATACGCGACGTACTGCGTCAGCGGCACCGGAGCGACGCCGACGTACTGATTGCC
The DNA here is from genome assembly GCA_046765795.1 of Acidobacteriota bacterium. Taxonomy (GTDB): domain Bacteria; phylum Acidobacteriota; class Vicinamibacteria; order Vicinamibacterales; family UBA2999; genus Gp6-AA40. The sequence continues at coordinate 46,451 of JBKPRH010000150.1, forward strand.
CTCGAGGAACAGCATCGCCCGCTGGCGTCCGCTATCGGTAATCCGATAGCGAAACGTCGGGCCGCCGATCCCACCGCCGCCGATGATTTCGCATTGATGCAGACGCTTGATGAAATCGAGTGCGGGATCGACGACGGAGAATTCGACGCCGAGGCGGCGGGCGATTTCGATGCCGGTCAGCTCGCCGGAGAAATGCAGTTGCTTGAGTACGAGTTGGACAAACAGGTCCAGGCTCAGTCCGGTCGCTTCCCGAGTGGTCGGGCTCGGTGGCAGGAGCGCCGCCGTGCGATCGGTAGCGTCCCGTGCGTCATCCGCCAGCACACGCGTCATCATGGTTGGTTCCCTTCGTGCAGGTGGGCACGCACCTGCCGGGCAATCGCCTCGGCCTCACGAAATCGGGGTCGCTCGGCGCGCGCGACGTCGAACGACTGCAGCGCGTCGCGATACTCGCGTCGCGCCAGGTGGAGCAGACCTTTGTTATAGGCGGCTCGCGCCGCGTCGGTGGATGCGGCGAGCGTGGCGAGCGCGGAGGATAGATCGCCTGCGGCTTCGTAGGCGAGCGCAAGGTTGTTTCGAGCGGGCTCGAGCCCGGGCTGGAGTTGCAGCGCCTGACGGCACGCATCAGCAGCTTTTGAGGCGTTGCCTTCGAGTCTCCACGCGTAACACAGATTGCTCAGCGCGTACGCCGCGGTGACGTCGAGCGCGAGCGCCTGTTCGAACTGCGCTCTCGCGGCCGCGCGTTGACCGAGGGCCTGCAGCACAGTGCCGAGCGTGTTATGCACCGTGGGTGAGTCCGGCGCGTAGTAGAGGGCTCGATACGCATCCGACAGCGCAAGGTGCGGAAATCCCCAATCCCGCCAGATGCGGGCCAGCCCGTCCCACGAGGCGGCATCCGTCTGATCGAGTGCCACCGCCGCGCTGAAATGCTCGTGGGCCTGGTCGAGGACGCCGAGTTGGACATACCGTGCGGCCACAGTGCGATGGGCAACAGCGGTGGGCTGAATCTTTATCGCGGCGAGCGCTTCCGCGAGCGACGGATCGGATATCTCGATCGTCGTCACGCGATTGACGGGTGGACGCGCTCGTTCCGACTTGGCGCGCACCTTGTCCATGTAGACGGTCAGCGAGTCGTCCGGCGGCCTTTGTGTAGGGGCCGCCGGAGCGGACTTGACCGAATGGGGCACGGTTCGGGTTGCACACCCGACCGTCCCTGCAACCAGGGCAAGGCACACGAAGAGCCGGTACATCAAATCACCTGGGTCCTTTGGTGTGCGCCTAGTAGGTGTCGTTGCCTTCTTCGGCGCGGAGACGTGCTCGGCGCTTCAGAACGTAGAGCACAAGGCAAACGGCTCCGAGGGCGGCGAGAATGACCGTACTCATTTCTGTCCTCCAATTTGCATGTTGCTGAACACTTCGACCAACTTGATGACCCCAGGTCCAAGGGCGACGACGAAAAATGCGGGAAGCAAGAGAAAGACGAGCGGAAAGATCAGCTTGACCGACAGCTTCGCCGCGCGCTCTTCGGCGCGTTGACGTCGCTTGACGCGCGATTCTTCGGCGTGCGTGCGAAGCGCCTGGGCGACGCTGGTACCGAACCGATCGGTTTGCACGAGCATCGCGACGAGTGCGCGCACGTCGTCAACCTGCGTGCGTTTCGCAAAGTTCTTGAGCGCTTCCACACGCGGTTTCCCGGCCCGTGTTTCGGTGTTCACGAACTGCAGTTCCTCGGAGAGCGCCGGGTAGGCGATCACGAGTTCTTCGGAGCACTTGAGGATCGCCTGGTCCAGAGCCAGCCCGGCTTCCAGGCTGACGATCAGCAGATCGAGTGCGTCGGGCAGACCGTTTTGAATCTGCTTCTTGCGCTGACGGATACGTCTTGCCACGATGTACCCGGGAATCACGTAGCCGAAGATGGCGCCGGCGAGGCCAAAGAGCCATCCCGTGCGGAATCCCATCACGAAGAACACGATGACGAAGCCGCCGACCGCACCAATCACTTCCGCGAGGGAGTAGATCAGGACGGGCGTGAAGCCGTGGAATCCGGCGGTGGCGAGCCGTCGTCGCAGCCGCCCCATTTCCTTCGGCGACTTCGGGATATACGACGCGATCTTTTGTTGCTCGGGCGTCGGCATTTCCGAGAGCCGCTGGCCGCCGTCCACGAACACGCCGGTGCGCGACTGGCCGTCGGTGGCAAGCAGGCGACGCCGGCCGGGGGCCTGGCGCGCGAGCAGGGCATTGGTCGCCGTGCCGGCGATTAACGCCAGTGATGCAAACAGCGCGAGTAGCGCAATGGTGAGTTCCGACATCTCAGTACTCGAGCTTGACCATCTTGCGGATGATCAGTGACCCACTCACTTGCATGATGATCGCGGCGTAGATCATGCGCATCCCGAGTGGTGACCCCGTCAGCGTCTTGACGTGATCGGGGTTGAGCAGGAACAACATGAACGCCAGTGTCGGAGGCACGCCGACGAGCACGAAGCCGGTCATGCGCGCATGCGCCGAGATGACGCGAATCTGACGCTTGACCCGGAACCGGTCGCGGATGACTGTTGCGATGTTGTCGAGAATCTCTGACAGGTTACCGCCCGATTCGCGCTGGATCATCACGGCGGTAACGAAGAAACGCGCATCGAGCAGCCACACGCGCCGCGCGAATTCCTTCAAGGCGTCAGGCAGCGGCATACCGTAGTTCTGCTGGTCGTAGAGCAGCTTGAACTCCGGTCCGATCGGTGCCGGCATTTCCTCCGCCACCATCGCCAGTCCGGTGGTGAACGTATGGCCAGCTTTGAGCGCGCGCGAGATGAGCGCCAGTGCCTCGGGGAACTGCTCTTCGAATTTCAGCATCCGTCTCGTGCGCATAAACCGCAGGATGCTCGTCGGGATTGTCGCAGTGAGCGCCCCAGCCCCAAGTCCCAGCCAGAAGAGCCCCGTGAGTTGATTGATGATGTACAACGTGGCCAGCCCGCACGTCGCCGACAACAGCAGGAACGTGGAGACCGTCATTCGGTTGCCCGATTGTTCGATCAGGAGTTCGATCGGCTTGAGCGCCTTTTCCCCGCGTCGGAGAGTGGCGTCGAGTGACGGCAGCGAGCTGAGCTGCTGCGCCTGTTTCAACAGCTTCGAACGCACTTCCCGCGACGGTGCCTTGACCTTCAACCGCCGCCAGAACGCTCGTTCGGCGTGAGCCTCTGGCCGGACGACGAACAGCCAGTACACACCGAGAATGCCGGTCAGGAGGACGACGAACGAGACGACCACGATCCCCATCAGAATCTCCGTTCGTGACGTACCTGGTTGACGGGATGCGCGTGTGAAAACATGTCCATCGGCAGTTGCCGGCCGGTCGCTGCGATACGGTCGGCGCACTTCGGCCGGACGCCCGTCGCGCGGAAGCCGCCGACCACTTTCCCAGCCTCGTTGATCCCGCTCTGGTGGAACTGGAAGATCTCCTGCATGGCGATCACGTCCTGCTCCATGCCCGTGATTTCGGAGATCGACGTCACGCGACGGCTGCCGTCGGTGAGACGTGTCACCTGAATCACGAGGTTCACCGCCGAGGCGACCTGCTGCCGCACGGCGCGGTCAGGAATGTTCAGATTGGCCATGGCGATCATCGTGTCGAGGCGATACAACGCGTCGCGTGGGCTGTTCGCGTGGATGGTCGTCAACGACCCGTCGTGGCC
>JBKPRH010000151.1:0-3921 GCA_046765795.1 Acidobacteriota bacterium
CATCAGTGCTGCCGATGACCGCGACGACGTCGGCGATGAGGCCGCCCTTGACGATGAACGGCAGCGCCTGGATCGCCATGAACGACGGCGCACGCATCTTCACGCGCCACGGCCGATTCGTTCCATCGGAGACGACGTAGCGGCCGTGCTCGCCGCGCGGACCCTCGACCGGAACGTAGGCGTCGCCGGCGGGGACCGTAAAGCCTTGCGAGTATATGAGGAAGTGCTGAATCAGCGCTTCCATCTCGGTGTAAACCTTGTCCTTGGGCGGCGGCACGACACGCGTGTCGTCGCACGCCCACGCGCCGGTCGGTGAAATGCGCTGGATCGCCTGCCGGCAGATCTTGACGCTCTCACGCATCTCGGCGACGCGGACGCGATAGCGCGCGTACACATCGCCTTCAGTCGCCGTCGGGATCTTGAAGTCGTAGGACTCGTAGCCGCAGTACGGGAAGTATTTGCGGACGTCGTAGTCCGAGCCGCACGCGCGTGCGATCGGTCCGACGAGCCCCCACTGAAACGCCTGTTCGAGCGTTAGCGCGCCAACGCCTTCGGTGCGACGCCGGAAGATGTCGTTCTTCGTCAGCAGCCCTTCGAACTCGTCGATCTTCCCGGGGAAACGATCGAGAAACGCGTTGACCGCCTCGTGGAACCCGCGCGGCAAGTCCTCGCGCAAACCGCCGATGCGGAAATAGCTCGGGAAGAAGCGGAAGCCGGCAATCAGCTCGTTGATGTTGAGCAGCAGTTCGCGCTCGCGGACGGCGTAGAACAACATCGACACCGCGCCGATTTCCATCGCGTGCGTGCCGAGCCAGATCAGATGACTGGCCAGTCGCTGCAGCTCCGCGAGCAGCACGCGGATATCGTTGACGCGCTGCGGCATCGTCAGGCCGAGCAGCTTCTCGACGGCCAGGACGTAGGCCAGGCTGTTCGACTGCGCAGCCAGATAGTCCATGCGCTCGACGAGCGGTACCACCTGCTGCCACTTCTTCTGCTCGGCGGTTTTCTCGATGCCGGTGTGCAGGTAGCCGATCGTCGGCATCACCGACTGAATGATCTCGCCATCGAGCTCCAGCACCAGACGGAGCACGCCATGCGTGCTGGGGTGCTGCGGCCCCATGTTGACGGTCATCGTTTCGGTGCGAATCTCGCTCAATGCGTCCTCTTCAACCGATCGCGTTCGATATTCGCCCTGAACTCCGCCTCGCTGACCTCGAGCGGCTCATAGGTCTGCGCCGCCTTGCGAATCTGCACCGGGTAGTCCTTGCGAGCCGGATGCCCTTCCCAGTCCTCGGGCATCAACAGACGACGGAGGTCGCCGTGGTTGTCGAAGACGATGCCGAACATGTCCCACACTTCGCGCTCGGGCCAGCCCGCGCCGCGCCAGATGCTCTGCACCGTCGGCAGCGAACCATTGGCGCCGACGCGCACCTTCACGCGCAGCCGCTGTCGATTGGGCACGGACAGCAGGTGATACACGACCTCGTAACGGGGCTCGCGCGGCAGATAGTCCGCCGCGGTCACCTCGACGAGCACGTTGAACTGGAGTGTCGGGAGGTCGCGCAGCACGCCGCATGTCGCGACCAGGTGCTCGGCCGGGACATAGATCGTCGGCATGTCCACGCTGAGACCGACTTCATACGCGGCACCGGGCACGGCCGACTGCAGAATCTCGATGACGGCGGCAGATTCCATGGACTAGGCGCGGGACCGTTCGATCTTCTGTTGCAGTTGAACGATGCCGTAGATCAACGACTCCGGACGCGGCGGGCACCCGGGGACGAAGACGTCTACTGGAACGACCTGATCGACACCCTGAACGATGGCGTAGTTATCGAAGACACCGCCGACCGAGGCGCACGCCCCCATGGAAATCACCCACTTCGGGTCGGGCATCTGGTCGTAGACACGGCGCATGGCCGGCGCCATCTTGCGTGAGAGCCGGCCGGCCACAATCATCAGATCCGACTGACGCGGCGAACCGCGGAACACTTCAGCGCCGAATCGCGCGATGTCGTAGCGGCTGGCGGCCATCGCCATCATCTCGATCGCGCAACAGGCCAAGCCGAACTGGGCGGGCCAGATCGCCGAACGGCGCGCCCACTGCACCAGCCACTCGAACTTCGTGGTCAGGAATGGGAGTTCGGGGTCAACGAGTCCGTGGTCGTGTTGTTGTTCCGTTGCGGGTGCCATGGTCTACGCCACCTTTCGAGGCTCGACCTGCGTGCGCGGACGACGCAGTGCCGGGCCCCAATCGAGCACGCCCTTGCGCCAGACGTAGACGTAGCCGACAAACAGGATTGCGACGAATGTGAGGAGCTGCCAGAACCCGGTCCACCCGAGATCGCGGAACGCCAGCGCCCAGGGATAGAGGAAGGCGATCTCGATGTCGAAGAGCAGGAAGATCATCGCCACGAGATAGAACTGGACCGAGTGCCGCTCGCGAGCGTCGCCCACCGCGGGCATACCGCATTCGTACGGCGCGAGCTTCTCGGGCGTGGGGTTCCTCGGGCCCAGCAGCAACGATGCGCCGATCATCGTCGCAGCGAAGCCAATGCCGAGGCCGATCATGATGACTACGCCCAGCCAGCCGTCCATGGACCTCTCAACTCGAAGGGAAACACTCGGACTCACAAACGCACGTTGCTCTGCGCGCTTGTGAAGAGTTTCGCAACCTTTTCATGCTATAGAACCGTCCGGAAAACGTCAATGCGGTTGGCTTGGTTTCGCCCGGCGACACATGTGTCGGAACAGCCCGACGACACCGCCGCCCTTGTCGGCGCGCTTGGTGCCGAGCATGAGATAGCGCTGTTCGACGAGGCACACGCCCACGACTTTATTCGACTCGACTTTCGCGCGCCATTCGATCTCTGTGTGTATGAGGTGGCCGACACTCGGCAGCACGCCTTCGTGTGGCCCTATCTCCTGCATGTGCCTGGCGTACTGCGGTTGCGGAGTCTGTCGTTGCACGACAGCCGTACCGCGTCGTTGCAACGACAGCATCGCGAGCGCGACCGCGCGCTCGAGCTCGCGTTCGGCGACTGGGACCTCATCACCGCGCCGGTCCTCGCATCGCGGATGACCGTCGTCTCCGATGCTCACGCCGCGGCACGTCTGCAGCGGGCGTTTCCTGTCGCACGCGTGCGCGTCGCGCCGCTGGGAGTGGGCTGGGCCGAGGGCACGGCCCAAGGCATTCCCCAGGGCACGGCGGAGGGCACTGCCCAGGGCACGGCCCAGGGCATTCCCCAGGGCTCGAGTCGGGTGGCGGTAGTCGATTCGTCGCGCGACTCGCTCATCCAGCGGGCCATTCGACGAGCGCGGGACGCGGGTGCAGATGTCGAGCTGATCGCAGATTCCGCCAAATCGGTACTCGAGAACGCCGACATCCTCATCGCAGTCACCTGGCCTCCCGCCGACGAGTTGACGATCGCCCTCGCGGGCATGGCAGCCGGGAAAGCGGTCATCGTGCTCGAGACCGAGAGCACCGCCGGATGGCCCGCACTCGATCCGCAGACCTGGCAACCGCGCGGCTGGACCGGCCAGCCGCCGATCGTGGTCTCGATCGATCCACGCGACGAAGAGCATTCGCTGGCGATCGCGCTGAGACGATTGGCCGCGGACGCGCAGCTACGCACATCACTCGGGTCCGCCGCGCACACGTGGTGGCAACAGCACGCGACGCTCGAACACGCACTACAAGCCTGGCGATCGATCCTCGCGGAGGCGGTCACCGTCACTCCCCCACCTCGGCCACCGGACTGGCCGCGTCACTTGACCGCGGACGGCACCGAACGCGCACGCGAGGTGCTCGCGGAATTCGGCGCCAGCGTCGATTTCCTACGATAGAATCCGCTCGCCAGCCCTGCCCGTACGGAACGTCATGCTCTCGCGACTCGGAATCGCAGTCCTCGTGTGCGCATG
>JBKPRH010000152.1:0-20375 GCA_046765795.1 Acidobacteriota bacterium
GTTGTCCAGTCCCCGAAAGCTCAGCGTCGGGCCGGTGTGGTTACCTTCCGCCGTGTGATTGAAGACGACATCGAGAATCACCTCGATGCCGGCGCGATGGAGCGCCTTGACCATGTCGCGGAATTCGTCGACGGGGCCGAGGGGATCTCTCCGGGAACTGTAGGCGTGATGGGGCGCGAAGAACGACACAGGCGCGTAGCCCCAATAGTTGACGCGACCGGGCGGACTGTCCTGAGCATCGAACTGGAACACCGGCAGAAGCTCTACGGCCGTGATGCCCAGTCGCTGCAGGTACGGAATCTTTTCGATGAGACCGGCGAAGGTGCCACGTCTCGTCTCGCAGACGCCGGAATTCGGATGGCGAGTAAAGCCGCGCACGTGCAGTTCGTACACAATGGTCCGTGACGAGGGATGCTGCAGTGGGGCATCGCCCTCCCAATCGTAGGCGGAGACGTCGAGCACGACGCTCTTCATCGCCGTCGCGGCGTTGTCGCCCGGGCGGCGCGCCTCGTCGCGGCCGTACTTCTCCGGTACCCCGACTGCACGACCGTAGGGGTCCAGAAGCACTTTCGTGGGATCGAAGCGCATCCCGCTCGGCGGATCGAACGGCCCCTCGACCCGATAACCGTATATCTGACCGGGTTTCAGGTCCGGCACGAACGCGTGCCAGTAGTGATACGTGCGGTCGAGTGACACGACGCGCGCCGCCCGCTCCTCGTCCACGCGATCGAACAACAGCAGCTCGACCCCGGTTGCGTGCTTCGAGAACACGCTGAAGTTGACCCCCGCAGTCGAGGGCTTGCCCGCCGTCGCTTTGGCGAAGGTGGGCGTTGCTCCCAGCGGCGAACTGCTGCCTTTCTGGAGACCGTCGATCACTGCTTGCCCAGCAGCTCCCGAGCAGCCGCCGCGACGCGTACGTGCTCGAATCCGAACTTCTCCTGAAGCGCCTTCAGCGGCGCAGAGGCGCCGAACGTCCTCATGCCGATGATGCGACCGGCACCTCCGACATAGCGTTCCCATCCGAACGTCGACGCCTGCTCCACCGCGACGCGCGCTGTCACCGATGGAGGGAACACGCTCTCTCGGTACGCCTGCGTCTGGTGGTCGAAGATCTCCCAGGACGGCATCGATACCACGCGCGACCGGATTCCCTCCGCGAGCAACTGTTCGTGAGCCTGCACGGCAAGGCTCACCTCGCTGCCGGACGCAATCAGGATCACCTGGGGAGTTCCGCCCGGAGCGTCGGCAAGGACATACGCGCCGCGCGCGACGCCCGATGCCGAAGCGTAGGTCCGCCGATCCAGCGTCGGCAGCGGTTGCCGTGACAACACGAGCGCCGCCGGTTGATGTCGCAGCTGCATCACATAGCGGTACGCCTCGACCACTTCGTTGGCGTCGCCCGGCCGCAGCGTGATCAGGCCGGGGATCGCGCGCAGGGACGCCAGCTGCTCGACCGGCTGATGCGTCGGGCCATCTTCCCCGTCGCCCATGGCGTCGTGCGTGAACACGAGGATTGTCGGCAGCTCCATCAACGCCGACAGCCGAATCGCGGGCCTCGCGTAATCACTGAAGATGAAAAACGTGGCGCCGAACGCGCGCAGCTTCGAGAGCGACATTCCGTTGACGATGGCCGTCATCGCGTGCTCGCGGATACCGAAGTGCAGATTCTTGCCGCCGCGATTTCCGGCCTGGAAGTGTCCAGCCCCCTCGTAAGTCAGCGTGGTCTTGTTCGACGGTCCGAGGTCGGCCGAGCCTCCGAGGAACCACGGGATGTTCTGCGCGAGCACGTTAAGCACCTTGCCCGAGGCATCGCGACCGGCGATGCCCTTGGGATCTGCGGCAAAAACGGGAAGGTTGCGATCCCATCCCGCGGGTAAGTCGCGTCGCTGCATGGCGTCGATCTCGGTCGCCAGTTCGGGATAGGTCGTCCGGTATGACGCGAGGAGTGCTGTCCACGTGGTGCGCGCGGCAGCGCCGCGTGCGCCAATGCCCGCGGCGAAATGCTCACGGACGCCATCAGGCACCAGAAACTGCGCATCCTCGGGCCAGCCGTAGCTGCGCTTGGTGAGACGAACCTCCTCGTCACCGAGCGGCTCGCCGTGCGCCGCGGCGGTGCCCTGCTTGTTTGGTGAGCCGTAGCCGATGTGGCTGTCGAGAATGATCAGCGTAGGCCGACCCTGTGTCTTGCGGAAGACGTCGAGCGCCTGCTGGATGCGTTCGAGGTCGTTGGCGTCGCCCACACGAAGGACCTGCCACCCGTAGCCGAGGAATCGCGTGGCCACGTCCTCTGTGAAGGCGAGGCTCGTCGATCCTTCGATCGTGATGTGGTTGTTGTCGAAGATCCAACAGAGGTTGTCGAGGCCGAGGTGAGCGGCGAGTGAGGCCGCTTCACTCCCGATGCCTTCCATCAGACAGCCGTCGCCGCACACGGCGTAGATGTCGTAATCGAAGATCGCGAAGCCCGGTCGGTTGTACCGATTGGCAAGCCACGTCTCGGCAATGGCCATCCCGACGCTGGTCGCAATCCCCTGACCGAGCGGCCCCGTCGTCGTCTCGACCCCGGAGACCCAGTGATATTCAGGGTGCCCCGGTGCCTTGCTGTCGATCTGACGAAAGCGCCGGATGTCGTCGAGCGACACCGACGGTTGCCCCAAGCGCTCGTACTCTTCATTCACCGCGCACGTGCCGGTGAGATGGAGCATCGACCACAGGAGCATCGACGCGTGACCGTTCGAGAGCACGAACCGATCGCGGTTGGGCCAGATCGGGTCGGCGGGGTCGAAGCGCATCATACGATTCCAGATCGTGTAGACAAGCGGTGCCAGCGCCATCGGCGTGCCCGGATGGCCCGATTTCGCCCGCTGGACCGCATCGATCGAGAGCGTGCGGATCGTGTCGATCGACAACTGATCGAGCTGAGCCTGTGTCATCGGCTCTGAGACGTTCGCGGTAGGGCTCATGTCCTGGTCCTCGCTGGTTCAAGCTCTAATTGCGCGACCTTGCTCAAGCGACGCAGGTGGCGTGGGGCATCGCTGAACTTGGCGGCCAGAAAGGTCTGCATGAGATCCCACGCGACCTCGGGCCCGGCGGTACGGCCGCCAATGCAGATCACGTTCATGTGGTCGTCCTCCACACCTTGCGCAGCGGAGAAGTGGTCGTTGATCAGTGCGGCATGGGCGCCAGGCACTTTGTTGGCACAGATGGAGGCGCCCACACCGCTGCCGCACACGGCGATGCCACGCTCGAGCGTTCCTGCCGCCACCGCCCGGGCAAGCGGGATGACGAAGTCCGGATAGTCGTCGCCTTCGTTCAGCTCGCGCGCTCCGAAATCGACGACGTCGTGACCGTCCGCGCGAAGGCGTGTGAGCAGATCCTCTTTCAGGCGGAACCCGCCATGATCGCTGGCGATGCCGAGGTGCATAGTCTTCTCCTCATCTGTCAACGATGTGAGGGCTGTACCGCACATGCGCCGTCGCCTCATCGTCGGCTAGTACCACTGAGTGCTGGCGACTGATACGCCCGGCTGGTATCGAGCGATCGCCGTCAATCAACCGCGGCAACATGTCCACTTTGTCGTGCCCGGTCACCAGCCAGAGGATCCGTCGTGATCGATTGAGCAGCGGATAGGTCAACGTCATCCGGCGACGCCCCTGATAGATTCCAGTCAGCGCGACGTCCGCGCTGGTGACGTAGAGGACGGGATCTCCAGGTACGAGCGACGCGGTGTGGCCGTCTGGACCGAGGCCCAGATGCGCGAGATCGAGTACGGCCGGAGATCCGGCGATCTCGCGGAGGGTCAGGGCATAGCGTTCGCTGGCCGCGTCCAGATCAGGCGATTCCACCGGCATCGCATGAACGTGCTCGGGGACGAGCGGACAGTGCGCGAGCAGACTCTCGCGCAGATGCGTGAGGTTGCGGTCGGGGTCCCCAGGCGGCGCGACGCGCTCGTCGACCTGCACCACATGCACATCAGCCCATGGCATCGGTTCATCGGCCAGTGCACGCAGCATCTTCCACGGCGTGCGTCCGCCGCTCACCGCCATGATGAACCGGCCGCGGGCAGCGACGGCGGCCCGCGCCTCCGCGGCGGTGAATGAGGCAGCCGCTCGTGCGACCGCATCAGCGTCGGGCAGCGCTTCGATGTTCATACGAACGCGACCTCGCGCTGCGCGCCTACGGCACCCAGCTTCGGGTTGTGCCAGCCGTCCGGAGGCGAGATTCGCGCATCGACCTCTCGTGGTCCCCACGTACCTGGTTCGTACTCGTAGACCGGCGAGCCGGTCTTGAGGATCGGATCGACGATTCGCCAAGCCTCTTCGACGTAATCCTCGCGTGCGAACAGCGTAGCGTCTCCATGCATGGCGTCTCCCAGGACGCGTTCGTACGCATCCATCTCGTTGGCGCGTGGGATGTGGGTCCCAACCATCTCCGCGGTGATGCTGGACGCCTCCTGTCCCGGCGCGATGACATTTGCGCCGATGGCAAACGTGATGTCCGGATTGATCCGAAGCCGGCAGTAATTCGGCGCAAGGCTGAACTCGCGGTAGAGAGTGGGCGGCTGCCGCAGTCGCACGACGACTTCCGTGCACGTCACGGGAAGATGCTTGCCCGCCCTGATGTAGAAGGGCACACCCTGCCAGCGCCAGGAATCGATCCACAGACGCAAGGCGACAAACGTCTCGACCTGCGAATCAGCGGCGACTCCCTTTTCGGACCTGTACCCGCGAAACTGACCGCGCACCACGTCACCAACGGTGAGGTCAGGGATGGCCTTGAGGACCTTCACCTTCTCATTGCGAATGGATTCGCTGTCGGTGCGGACCGGAGGTTCCATGGCCAGGTTGCACAGCACCTGGAGCAGATGATTCTGAACCACATCGCGGATGGTGCCGGTCTCGTCGTAGAATGCGCCGCGCCCCTGGACGCCGAAATCTTCGGCCATCGTGATTTGCACGCTCTCCACACGATTTCGGTCCCAGAACGGCTCCATGAAGGCGTTCGCGAATCGGAAGAAGAGCATGTGATGCACTGGCCGCTTCCCGAGGTAGTGGTCAATGCGGAAGATGGTGCGCTCATCGAAGCAGCCGAGCAGCGTGCGATTGAGCGCCTGCGCCGAAACGAGGTCGCGGCCGAACGGCTTTTCGACGATCACGCGAGCGCCGTTCGTGCAGCCCGATTGGCGGAGCTGATCAACGACCAGCGGAAAAAGCGTTGGCGGGATCGCGAGATAGTAGGCTGGCCGCTTGGCCGCCCCGAGCTGTTCGCGAATGGCTTGGAACGTCGCAATATCCCGATAGTCACCGTCGACGTAGCGCAGCAGGCCGTTCAGCTTCTGGAAGGCCGCAGGATCCAGGCCGCCGTGCTTCTCAACGCTGTCGCGCGCCCGGGCACGGAGCTGATCGAGCGTCCACCCCGCTTTCGCCACGCCGATGACCGGCACGTCGAGATGGCCGCGTTTCGCCATCGCCTGCAGCGCCGGAAAGATCTTCTTGTTGGCGAGATCGCCCGTCGCGCCGAAGAACACGAACGCGTCGGAGTGTTGGTCGCTCATCGCCGTGTCCCCTGACCTGCACCCACCATCTCTCGGTGTCCGCCGAATTCGTACCGCATCGCCGACAACGCGCGATTTTCGAACTCCGCTTCGCCGCGCGAGCTGAAGCGCTGATACAACGCGGCGGACAGTACTGGTACAGGAACGCCCTCGTCGATTGCCGCGTTGATCGTCCACCGCCCTTCGCCGGAATCGGAGACGTGCCCGGAGAACTCAGAGAGGACCGGATCCTTGATTAATGACGCCGCGGTCAGGTCGAGCAGCCAGGAGGCGACGACGCTGCCGCGACGCCACACCTCAGTGATCTCGCGAAGGTCGAGGTCGTATTGATAGTGCTCCGGGACCCGCAACGGCGTCGTCTCGGCATCGGACGCGCGCGATCGCCGTCCAACATTGGCGGCACGCAGCACGCCCAATCCTTCGGCGTAAGCGGCCATGAGGCCGTACTCGATTCCGTTGTGCACCATCTTGACGAAATGGCCGGCGCCGTTCGGTCCGCAGTGCAGATATCCGCGCTCGGCGGTGCCGTCGATCCCTTCTCGTCCCGGAGTGCGAGGAATGTCGCCAACGCCGGGCGCCAGCCGCGCGAAGAGGGGATCGAGATGCCTGATCACCTCCGGCTCGCCGCCGATCATCAGGCAGTAGCCGCGTTCGCGTCCCCAGACGCCGCCGCTGGTTCCGACGTCGACGTAGTGCATGCCGCGCGCGGCGAGTTCCTTTGCGCGCCGGATGTCATCGACGTAGTAGGAATTGCCGCCGTCGATGAGGATGTCACCGGCCGCCAGCAGTGGCAGCAGGTCGTTGATGGTGCTATCGACGACCGCTGCGGGGACCATGAGCCAGACGGCCCGTGGCGTCGTCAGCTTCTTCACCATGTCTGCGAGTGACGAAGCTCCGACCGCCGTGTCCGCGGTGAGCTCTTCGATGGCCTTCGATGAGCGATCGAACACCACGCACTGATGTCCGCCGTCGAGAAGGCGTCGAGTCATGTTGGCGCCCATGCGCCCAAGTCCGATCATTCCAAGTTGCACGGCAGACTCCTTCAATGGGCCGATTGCGCGGCCGGTTCCGGTTCGGGCGCAGGACGATTGATGGCCATCCGCAGTCGAGTCAGCGCGGCGGTCACACCCTCTCGCTCACCAAAGATCGACGAGCCCGCGACGAGTACGGTGGCGCCGGCACGAACGACGAGCGGGGCCGTCGTCGCGTCGATGCCTCCATCCACCTCCAGATCGCACGCCGGGTTGAGGCGTTCGATCAGCGCGCGCACCTGTTCGATCTTCGGCACCATGGTGTGAATGAACTGCTGATGGCCGAAACCCGGATTGACGGTCATGACCAGTATCTGGTCGACGTCGTGGACGATTTCCTGCAGCACGGCTGCTGGAGTGGCCGGGTTGATCGCGACGCCGGCGCGCTTGCCCAGCGTTCTGATCCGCTGCACGGTACGGTGGAGGTTGTTGTTGCCTTCCCAGTGCACGAGCAGCGAATCGGAACCAGCCTCCGCGAACGAGTCGAGAAATAGGTCTGGGTTTGAGACCATCAGGTGCGTCTCGAGAGGCAGTTGCGTCACGCGCCGCAGCGACTCGACGATCGCAGGCCCCATCGAAAGATTCGGCACAAAGGTCCCGTCCATCACGTCGACGTGAATGCGCTCCGCTCCGGACTTCTCCGCCTCGGTCACCTGCTGACCCAGACGCGCGAAGTCTGCCGCGAGAATGGACGGAGCCAGCGTGATCCCGCTCATACGATCGAGGCCTCGAAGATGCGCTGAATGGACGTATCGAGCACCGCGTGGTACTCGTCGTCGGATTGCTGGGCCGACACGCCCTCGATGAGCGCGCGCGAGAAGCTCGCCACCACACCATGATTCCTGCGAAGGCGTTCGTTTCCTTCCTTCTGCGAATACCCGCCTGAGAGCGCAATCACTCTCACGACCTTGGGATGCGCGACCAGGTCGGCGTAGAAGTCGTCTTGCTCCGGCAATGTGATCTTGACCACGACCATTTGACCGGCCGGCAGTTCTTCGAGTGCCTCGAGGATCGCCGCTTTCAGCAACGCCTCGGCGCCAGCCTTGTCCGGGCAGTGAATGTCGATCTCTGGCTCGATGATCGGCACGAGATCTGCGGCGATAATCCGTCGCGCAATCTCGAACTGCTCCGTGACGACGTTGTTGATGCCCGCTCTGTTGGCCTGCTTGATGAACGAGCGCATCTTGGTGCCGAAGATGTGCTTCGCCTTGGCTCTGTCGAGCAGCGCAGCAAGCTGCGGGATCGGCTTCAACAGTTGGACGCCGTCTCTCTCCGCGACCAGGCCCTTGTCCACCTTCAGGAAGGGCACGATCCGTTTCACAGTCCAGAGGTAGTCGGCGCTCGGCCGTCCATCGATGTCGCTGTCCATCGTCTTCTCGAAGAGGATGGCGCCGATGATCCGATCTCCGTTGAAGGAGGGACTGGTGATGATGCGCGCTCGCATCTGATGCACGAGCGCAAACATCTCCGCGTCGTTAGACCACGAACCTTCTTTGATTCCGTATGCCGCCAACGCATGGGGTGTGCTGCCGCCACTTTGATCCAAGGCTGCAACGAACCCTGGATGCGTCTTCATCCGCTCGAGCTTTTCTTCACTGTCGCTCGCCCGCGAGGTGCCAACGGCCGATGTGGATGCGCTCGTCATTGCCCTGCACCCTTCTCGTTTCGATAGCGCCGAATGAGATTGTTGGTCGAACTGTCGTGCGCGAGTCTGGGCTCGGTACGGCTCTCGAGCTCCGGGATGATTCGCTGCGCGAGCACTTTGCCCAGTTCGACGCCCCACTGATCGAATGAGTCGATGTCCCAGACGACGCCCTGAGTGAACACACTGTGCTCGTAGAGTGCGACGAGCTTCCCGAGCGTGTTCGGCGTCAGCCGCTCCGCGAGAATCGTGTTGGACGGACGGTTGCCCTCGAACATTCGATGGGGAACGAGATCGTTCGCCGTGCGCTCGGCCTCCACCTGCTCGCGCGTCTTTCCGAACGCCAACGCCTCTGTCTGCGCGAACACGTTCGCCATCAGCATGTCGTGATGGCGTCCGATCGGATTGAGGGCGTGAGCGAACGCGATGAAGTCGCAGGGAATGAGCCGCGTGCCCTGGTGGATCAGCTGGTAGAAGGAATGCTGTCCGTTTGTTCCCGGCTCCCCCCAGTAAATCGGGCCCGTGGAGTAGTCAACGGCGTTGCCCGCCAACGTGACATGTTTGCCGTTGCTCTCCATCGTCAACTGCTGGAGGTAGGCAGGGAATCGCTTCAGATACTGCTCGTACGGCAAGACAGCCACTGTCTCGGCGCCGAAGAAGTCGGTGTACCAGACCGTCAACAGACCGAGAAGCACTGGCAGATTGCGTTCGAACGGCGTGCTGCGGAAGTGCTCGTCCATCTGATGAAAGCCACCGAGCAGCGAGCGGAAGTTCTCCGGGCCAATGGCCAGCATCGTCGAGAGACCGATCGCGGAATCCATGGAATAGCGGCCGCCGACCCAGTCCCAGAATCCGAACATGTTCGCGGTGTCGATTCCGAACTCGGTGACCTTTCGCGCGTTCGTCGAGACAGCGACGAAGTGCTTCGCCACCGCCTTGGCCTCGCCGCCGAGACCCGCGAGCAGCCATTCGCGTGCGCTCTCGGCGTTGGTCATCGTCTCCAGCGTCGTGAAGGTTTTGGATGAGACGATGAAGAGCGTTTCCGCCGGATTCAGATCGCGGGTGGCCTCCACGAGATCGGTTCCGTCGACGTTGGAGACGAACCGGAAGGACAGCGCGCGATCGCTATAGTGCTTGAGCGCCTCATACGCCATGACCGGGCCGAGGTCCGACCCTCCGATCCCGATGTTGACGATGTTGCGAATGCGTCGTCCGGTGTGCCCCTTCCACGCACCGTTGCGCACACGGTTCGAGAAGTCGCTCATCGCATCGAGGACGGCGTGCACATCCCGTACGACGTTCTTGCCATCCACGGTGATCGAAGCGCCTTGTGGTGCACGCAGGGCCACGTGCAGTACGGCCCGGTTTTCAGTCACATTGATCTTGGTTCCTCCGAACATCGCGTCGATGCGCTCGCGCAGCCCGGCGCTCTCGGCCAGACGACACAGCAGCGCGATCGTCTCGTCGGTGACACGATTCTTGGAGTAGTCGAGATAGATGCCGGCACCTTCAGCCGAGAGGCGCTCGCCACGAGTCGCGTCATCGGCGAACAGCGTGCGGAGGTGAAGGGCTCGGATCGTCTTGTAATGATCCTGAAGCGCCTTCCACGCTGGGCGTGCAGTCAGTGGCAGCGGCTCGGTGGTAATCCCTGTCATCGGTCTTCCTTTCCCTTCGTCATTTGAAATCGCGAGTCGTCAGCTGACTTTCTGCAAGGCAGCGCTCTTGGTTGCGATGACGCCCATGAGCTCGTGCCACGAGCTGACGAACGACTTCGCGCCGTCGGCCTGAAGTTGACTGGCCAGCGCGTCGACGTCGATGCCGGCGTGGGCAAACTGCGCCAACACGTCCTCGGAGTCGCCGCCGTCGGCTGGCAGCAGCCCGCCCATCGATCCATGGTCGGCGAGCGCCTTCAACGTGCCCTCGGGCATGGTGTTCACGGTGAACGGCGCGGCGAGTGTCTTGATATACAGGACATCTGACGCGCTTGGGTCTTTCGTGCCGGTGCTGGCCCACAACAACCGTTGCGGGCGCGCGCCGGCGTTGAAGACGCGCTGCCAGCGCGGCGAGGCGAGCAGGCTGCGGTAGGCCTTGTACGTACGCTTCGCTACTGCGATGCCGAGTTGATTGCGGAGCGCAGGTGGCGCCGTTTTCGCGACCGCCGTATCCCAACGGCTGATGAATACTGACGCGACGGAGTCGACCAGGGGATCGAGGCCCGCATCGAGACGACGCTCGATGCCGCGAAGGAATGCGCGTGCCGCCGCGAGATACTGCTGATCCGAAAACAGCAGCGTCACGTTGATGGGTATGCCGGCAGCAATCGCCTCTTCGATGGCGGGCAGTCCCTCTGTCGTGCCCGGGATCTTGATCAGGAGATTCGGCCGTGCTGCGCGAGCGTGAAGATCTTTGGCGGCCGCCAGTGTGCTGGCCGTGTCATGAGCCAGCAGTGGCGACACTTCGAGCGACACCCATCCATCGACACCGTGCGTCTGGTCCCATATCGGTCGAAACAGATCGGCCGCCCGCGTCAGATCCTCGAGTGCCAGCTCGAAGAACAGCGCCTCGCCCGACTTACCCTCCTTGACCTTCTGATGAATGGCCGCGTCGTAGGCGGAGCTGTTTTTGATGGCGTGGTCGAAGATCGTCGGATTCGACGTCAGCCCCGTCACCGAGAGCTCGCGGATGTAGCGCGCGAGTGTGCCGTTCTGCAAGAGGTCGCGAGTAATGTTGTCGAGCCAGAGACTCTGGCCCTGGTCGTGGAGCGTTTGTGTGGCTTTCATGCGGTGATCTCCGATGACGTGACGACGGATCGTTCGCCGGGATCGACTGTGGGCCATCGTGACGAGCTGCGCGTCAGATCTCGCAGCGGTTCGAATTCGGCGCTCGACAACAGGTTCGCCGTGACGCGCCAGCGCCAGTTGCCATCGGCACTCCCCGGCCGGTTCATCCGCGCGTCCTTGCCCAAATTGAGCACGTCCTGCAGCGGCGCGATGGCAAGCGCCGCGGGCGACGACCACGCGAGATGCAACAAGGCCGGCGCGGCTTCGGCGCTGGTGCCTTCAGGACGCTGCATCACACTCCATACGTTGCGCCGTTCGGGCTCGCGCAGATCCTCGTACCAGCCGCGGGTCGTGGGATTGTCGTGAGTGCCCGTGTAGCTGACCGTGTTGTGGACGTAGTTGGCGGGCAGATGCGGGTTATCAGGTTGCCCATCGAAGGCGAACTGCAGCACGCGCGTTCCAGGCAGATGAAACGCGTCACGCAGTGCGCTCACGTCCCGTGTGATGATCCCGAGATCCTCCGCGAGGAATGGCAGACCGCGCAGTGCCTGCTCCGCAACGCCGAACAGGCTGGCGCCCGGACCGGGCACCCACTCTCCAGATGCCGCGGTCGGAGCCGACGCCGGTACATGCCACGCTGCAGCGAATCCACGGAAATGATCGAGTCGAATAGCGTCAACGTGAGCCAGCAACGCGCGCACCCGATCGATCCACCAGCGATACCCGCGTGCCTGAAGCGCGTTCCAGTCGTAGATCGGATTGCCCCATCGCTGTCCCTGCGCGCTGAAATAGTCGGGCGGAACACCGGCAACGACGCGCGGCCGCTGCTGGGCATCGAGCAGAAAGAGGTCAGGGTTCGACCATACATCGCTCGAATCCGGCGAGACAAAGAACGGGAGATCGCCGATCAGTCGGACGCCTTTGGCGCGCGCGTGCGCCTTCAGCCGCGCACCCTGCTGGAACAACAGGAACTGAGCAAAGCGCACCTGCTCGACCTCAAAGGCCAGGTCTCGCCGGACCCGTTCGAGTGCTGCGGGCGAGCGCCGTACGATCTCGTCGGGCCACTGCAGATAATCGGCGCCCGCATACTTGCCTTTCAGTGCGCGGAACGATGCGTAGTCGTCCAACCACTGCGCATGATCCAGAGCGAACTGCGCGAAGGCCTGCCGCAGATCCGATCGCCAGCCGGCGCTGAAGTTCCTCCATGCCGTCCGTAGCAAGCCGTACTTGAATGCTCTGACGCGCCGGAAGTCGACGGCCAGGGCTGAAAACGATCCACCCTCGCAGTCGCTTCTCGTCACGAGCCCGTCCTCGATCAACCAGTCGGGGCTGATCAACAGCTCATTGCCTGCAAACGTCGACAACGATTGATATGGCGAGTCGCCGTAGCCAGTCGGTCCGAGCGGCAACGCCTGCCACCACCCCTGCCCCGCCTCATGAAGACCGTCGATAAAGGCGACGGCCGTCGGCCCCACATCGCCGATCCCGTACGGCGACGGCAACGACGTGATGTGCACCAGCACGCCTGAAGCTCGGTAATCGGCGGGAAATAGAGCCAGACTCACGGGCGACCGCCAATCGCGCGGTTGACGAGATCTTGTGCCTGGCTCACGAGCGCATCGAGATGCGCCGAACCGCTGAAACTTTCCGCGTAAATCTTGTAGATGTTCTCTGTGCCGGAGGGCCGCGCCGCGAACCATCCGCTCGCGGTTACGATCTTCAGCCCGCCGATGGGAGCGTTGTTTCCGGGAGCCGCGGTCAGCCTGGCCGTGATCCGCTCGCCGGCGAGCGTCTGTTCCTTCACATCATCGGGTGAGAGCTGACGCAATCGCGCCTTTTGCGCGGGCGTGGCTGGCGCGTCGATCCGCGTGTAGTACGAAGTCCCGAACTCCGTCGCCAGCTCCTGGTCGTGTTCACCAGGATCTTTACCGGTGCGCGCGGTGATTTCGGCCGCGAGCAGGTCCATGATCGGTCCATCCTTGTCGGTGGTCCACACGGTGCCGTCGTGCCGCAGGAAACTCGCTCCGGCGCTTTCCTCACCGCCGAAACAGCACGAGCCGTCGAGCAACCCGGGCACGAACCATTTGAAACCCACCGGCACTTCGTTGAGGCGGCGGCCAAGTTTCTGAACGAGCCGGTCGATCAGGCTGCTGCTGACGAGCGTCTTGCCGACCGCCGCGTTGGCGGACCACTGCGGCCGATGCGTGAGCAGATAGCGGATGGCCACCGCCAGATAGTGGTTGGCATTCAGTAGACCCGCCGAGCGCGTGACGATGCCGTGTCGATCCGAGTCGGGATCGTTCGCGAACGCAACGCGGAAGCGATCTTTCAGCTGGACCAGACGGGCCATCGCGTACGGGCTCGACGGGTCCATGCGGATCTTGCCGTCGTGGTCCACCGTCATGAACGAAAACGTCGAGTCGATCTCGGGGTTGACCACGGTCACGTCGAGTTTGTAGAGCGAGTTGATCGGTTCCCAGTACGGCCGCGCCGCCCCGCCCAATGGATCCACGCCCAGCGTGAGACGGGCGGCGCGAATCGCCTCCACGTCAACCACGTTGCGCAGATCCTGGACATACGGCAGGACAAAGTCCTGCTGATGTGTCGTCGCCGCCTTGATCGCTGTGGCGAACGGCACGCGCTTCACATCTCGTACACCGGCTTCGAGCAGCGCGTTGGCGCGGTTCTGAATCCACTCGGTGACGTCCGTGTCGGCAGGTCCACCGTTGGGCGGGTTGTACTTGAAGCCCCCGTCTTCCGGGGGATTGTGTGAAGGCGTGATCACGATGCCGTCGGCGAGGTGCGCGTCCCGGCCGCGGTTGTAGGTGAGAATGGCCCACGAGATCACCGGCGTCGGCGTCACTCCACCATCGCGCTGGAGGATCGTCTCGACGCCATTCGCGACGAGTACCTCCAATGCGGTGCGCTGCGCCGGTTCCGACAGCGCGTGTGTGTCTTTGCCGATGTACAACGGTCCGTCGATTCCGTGAGCGCGCCGGTAGTCGCATATCGCCTGTGTGATCGCGGCGATGTGCGCCTCGGTGAATGAGCCGTTGAACGGGGAACCACGGTGGCCGCTGGTGCCAAAGATCACCAGTTGGCTCGAGTCGTTCGTGTCAGGCTTCCGCTCGTAGTACGCCTGTTCCAGGCGCGCCAGATCGACGAGGATCGACTTCGGAGCGGGCTTTCCTGCCAGCGGCGAGATCGACACGCGCTCTCTCGTCTGTTGAGCCGCGGTCTTGTCCAAGATCTTCTCCACGATGGCTTTCCCCTACGACACGGGGCACGGCGTGGCGTGCCAGATTTCGGTCGCATACTCGGCGATGGTGCGGTCGCTCGAGAACTTCCCCGAACTCGCCACGTTGAGGATGGCCTTTCGCGCCCATGCGTCCGGGTCTGCGTAGAGTGCCCGGAGGCGGGCGTCGGCCTCGAGATACGCCGTCAGGTCGGCGAGGTGCATGTAGTGATCGCCATGCGTCAGCAGCGTGTCACGCAGCGGCGCGAAGACACCGGGCTCATGCGGGCTGAAGTGGTCGGACAAGATGAGATCAAGCGCCGCCCGGATCTCTGCTTCGTTGTCGTAGTGCCACCTGGGCGAGTACCAGCCGCGACTGTTCGCAACCTGATCGGCGGTCAGGCCGAACAGGAAGAAGTTCTCTTCTCCAGCCTCGTCTGCCATTTCGATCGTCGCGCCGTCGCGCGTGCCAATCGTCAGCGCGCCGTTCATCATGAATTTCATGTTGCTCGTGCCACTCGCCTCGTAACCGGCGGTGGAGATCTGGTTGGACACGTCGCTCGCGGGAATCAGTCGCTCGGCCAGCGACACGCTGTACTCGGGCAGGAACACGACTTTGAGTCGGCCGCCCACGACGGGATCGGCATCGATCGTCGCGGCGACATTGTTCAGGAGCTTGATAATGAGCTTGGCCAGGTGATACGCGGGCGCCGCCTTGCCGGCGAACAGAAACGTGCGCGGCGTCATCTCGAGGTCCGGGTTCTCGCGCAACCGGTTGAAGAGCACGACGATCCGCAAAGCATTCAGGAGCTGCCGCTTGTATTCGTGAATCCGCTTCACCTGGCTGTCGAAGATGCTGTCGGGATCAAGGTTCTGCCCCGACGCCGATCGCAGCCAGTTCGCGAACGACGACTTGGCCGAGCGCTTCGCAGCACGAAACGCATCGCGGAATGCCCGGTCGTCGGCGTACGGTTTGAGCCGTACCAGCTCACCCATGTCGGTGATCCAACCGTCGCCGATAGCGCTCGTGATCGTGTCCGCGAGTGAGGGGTTCGAGAGGAGCAGCCACCGACGAGGGGTCACGCCGTTGGTCTTGTTGCTGAAGCGCTCGGGAAACATCTCACTCAAATCCTTCACCGTGGTCGAGCGCAGAAGGGCGGAGTGAATCGCCGCTACCCCATTGGTGCTGTGCGATCCAACGATCGCGAGGTTGGCCATCCGAACATGTTTGACCGGGCCCTCCTCGACCAGACTCGTGCGCGCGACGCGTCCCTCATCGCCGGGAAAGCGGCGCCGCACCTCATCGAGAAGCCGGCGATTGATTTCGAACACGATCTCGAGATGACGAGGCAGCAGCATCTCGAACCACGCGAGCGGCCATTTCTCGAGTGCCTCGGGCAACAGCGTGTGATTCGTGTAGGCGAGGGTCCGTTGCGTGAGATCCCACGCGTGATCCCATTCGAGGTGCGCCTCGTCGAGCAGGATCCGCATCAGCTCTGGAACCGCCATCGAGGGGTGTGTGTCGTTGAGCTGAAGCGCGGCACTATCCGGAAGCGTGGTCCATTCGGCGCCAGTTCGGCGAAATCGTCGGATCACATCCGCCAGCGAGCAGGCGACCAGGAAGTACTCCTGGATGAAACGTAGCGCTTGCCCGCGCGTCGTGGAGTCGTCGGGATAGAGCACCCGGGTGAGCGATTCGGCCGCCAGCGTGCCTGCCATCGCGCTGACGAACTCGCCGTGACTGAACGCCTGAAAATCCAACGCGTCGGGGGCTGCCGCTGCCCAGAGTCGCAGCGTGTTGATGGTCTTGCCGCCATGACCGACCACCGGCCGATCGAATGGAACGCCAATCAACGTGGAAGGCTGACCCAGGACCGGGCGCAGCTCTCCGTTCTGAATCTCGAACGAGCAATTCAGCCTGATATCGACCTTCTCGTCCGGTCGCGCGACTTCCCACGGGTCGGGACGACGAAGCCAGTTGTCGGGCTGCTCGCGTTGCCAGCCATCTTCGACGGATTGCCGAAACATCCCGTACTCGTAACGCAGCCCATAACCCATGGCCGGCAACTGCAGTGTCGCCATCGAGTCGAGAAAGCATGCCGCCAGACGACCGAGGCCGCCGTTTCCGAGTCCGGCGTCGGGCTCCTCTTCGAGGAGGCTCAGCCAGTCACGAGTCGATAGCGTGGAGGCCTCGTTGACATAGTCACTGAGCAGCAGGTTCGCGATGTTGTTGGTCAGCGAGCGTCCGATCAGAAATTCCATCGAGAGGTAGTACACGCGCTTCGCACGCTCGCGTTCGTAAGTCTGCTCGGTGCGAACCCATCGCTGCGAGAGGATGTCGCGGACCGAGTGCGCGAGCGCCTCGTAGCGCTGGCGAGGACCGGCCGTCGCCCGATCGACGACGTTGTCAAACAGCAGATGCCGTTCATAGAGCGCATCAGCAGTGCCGGTGAGCTGGACCGGACCACATCCGTATTGCTGTTGCAGTGTGCTCAACGCTTCTACTGCCACCGCCGGTGCACGTTTCGCTGTCTTCGCGCTGATCGCCATTGATGCTCCGCGTTCGACAACGCAAGACAAACGCCAACTGATCGCGGGGTGCCCGGTGACGGATCCTCAGGTCCCGCCAACGATGTCCAGGCATGGATGATTCCGCGCTGTATGCGTACACACACTCGTTGTACGCAGGGACGCATTCCCCATCGTGATCGCGCCACGCGTAGAACGCATGACGCTAGCGACGCGGCCGTATTTCAGTTCGGTAACAACTCAAATCGCCCTGGCCTGAGGTTTGCCCTGAGCGTCGATCGATGGCACCTGTCTACAGGGCTCTCAAGTACACGCCGGCGCGAAACTGGCTGCGGCCGAATCACCTCGGGTGGCTCGCGTTGATCATCCTCGTCCCGTCTTCTTCGGCATCGGCTCAGGGTGCGAGCGAGCTGGAGCTGCAACTCCAGGAACTGAAGCAACACTACGAGCAGACGACTGAGGACCTGCGGGAGAGAATCGCCTCGCTCGAGCAGCAACTCGAGCAACAGAAGAAGTCAACCGCAGAGGCGCGAGAGGAGACGGTGGCGGCAGCGAAGGCCGCTGCCGGAGAAGCGGCGCAGAGAGTCATGCTCGGAGACTCGCAGAATGTCGGCGCGCAGTTTCAGGGCCAGGTGCCATCGCGTCCAACGTACGACCTGCTCCAGGAAGCGGAGACGACGCTCGCCACATTGAAGGAGCAGGTGAGTATTTTCGAATTTCACGGCTACTTCCGCTCCGGATATGGGCTGAACAACAGAGGTGGCCAGCAGGTCGCCTTCCAGGCCCCTGGCGCCGGCGCCAAATACCGGCTGGGAAACGAAGCCGAGACCTATGGCGAGTTCATCCTGGTCAACAACTGGCTGAACCCGGAACGCAGTGCCGACAAGGCGTGGTTCAAGGCGCAAGTGATGCTCGAGGCCAACACCACGAACTCCGCCAGCTACGCGAATTTCAACATCCCGGTTGGCAACGATCAATTTCGATTGCGAGAAGCGTTCGTCCGCGGCGGCAATCTGTTCGGGCGACAGCCCGACGCGAAGTTCTGGGCCGGGGAGCGGTACTACCGTCGCCAGCACATCGAGATCAACGATTTCTATCCCCTCGACATGAGCGGCTACGGCGGCGGTGTCGAAGATGTGAATCTCGGGTTCGGCAAGATGGCGGTGGGCTATCTCGCCGGCGCCCGGCCCGATGTCGCGACGCAAAACGGCAACTACATCAAAAACAACATCGACGTTCGGCTCTACGACCTCAACGGACCTGCCGGTATCTGGGCGGGATGGATCGCGTTCGCAGACAGCCAGGGCGGCATCACCGCGGCGGGGTCCGTCATTCCAACCAGCACGGGGTACGCCGCCGGCGTTCGTTACCAGCGTCTCAACTGGCATGGCGGCTTCCAGGCAATTGGCGTGCAGTACGGAACCGGCGCCGCGAGCAATTTCAGCGCGGCGATCGACGACCCAACACCGTTCACCGATCACTCCAGGCGCCTGCTGATCACGGGACAGATGCTGGTCCAGCCCAATGACACCTTCGCCATCATGCCGATCGCGATCTATCAGCGCACGCGAGACGGGAATCCGGACCAGGCGTGGGACGAGTGGATTTCGTTCGGCGCACGGCCTGAGGTGTTCTTCACCCGATTCCTCTCGGTCGCCGTCGAGGGCGGGTTCGATCACACAGATAGCGGCAAGGGCCTCTATGAGGGGTGGCTGCGCAAGCTCACAATCGCGCCGCAAATCGGCGCTGGCCGCCAGTTCTTCAGCCGCCCGGTTCTCCGAGGATTTGCCACCTACGCGAACTGGTCCGATGGATTGCGCGGATTTGTCGGCGGGACTCCGTTCAGGACTCGGCGCAACGGCCTGACCTACGGAGTGCAACTCGAAACGTGGTGGTGACGCTGGAGGTTGAACGATGGCCAGGGCGATGACGAGCTCGCTATACACGACGACGGCTCCGACCCGTGCGGCGGCTGAGAACTATGCACGTCCGCTCGCCATCGTCACCACGCTGTTCTTCATGTGGGGGTTGCTCACCTCACTGAACGACATCCTCATCCCCGATCTGAAGTCGATCTTCGACCTCGGATATGCGAGCGCCATGCTCGTTCAGTTTGCTTTCTTCTCGGCCTACTTCCTGTTTTCGATTCCCTGGTCACGGATCGTGACGGCGATTGGTTATCAGCGGACCATGGTCGCCGGTCTGGTCTGCATGGCCGTCGGTACGCTGCTGTTCGTTGCCGCTGCCGCATCTGCGTCGTTCCCGCTGTTTCTCGGCGCGCTGGTGGTACTAGCCACCGGCATCACCGGCCTTCAGGTCGCGGCCAATCCGTACGTCGTCGTGCTCGGCAAACCGGAGACGGCCCCGAGCCGTCTGGTCCTCGCACAAGCCTTCAACTCGCTCGGCACAGCGATTGCCCCGAGTCTCGGCGCACTGTTGATCCTGAGTGCGGTGCCCCTGAGCGTCGACCAATTGCATGCGCTTTCGCCGAACGCGCTGGATCTCTACCGCGTGCAACAAGCCGCCAGCGTACGGCTGCCCTATCTCGTGATCGGCGGCGCCTTGGCGTTGCTGGCCGTGATGATCGCGACGTCGAAGCTGCCGACAATCACGAACGCAGCCTCCAGACAGTACGGACCGGTCGGCAATTCAATCTGGAAGCACCCGAATCTGATTCTCGGAGCGCTCGGTCTCTTCGCTTACGTGGGAGCGGAAGTCTCGATCGGAAGTTTTCTGGTGAACTATCTCGGTCAGGCGAACATCGGTGGACTGTCGCCGCAAGCCGCGGCATTCCACGTGTCGTTCTACTGGAGTGGCGCCATGGTCGGACGTTTTATCGGAGCAGGTCTGCTGCGCAGGATCAAAGCCGGCCGTCTCCTTGCCTTGTGCGCGGTCTGCACCGCAGCCCTGGTCGGCGTTTCCATGCTGACCAGCGGCCCCGTGGCTATGTGGAGCATTCTCGCCGTCGGGTTGTTCAACTCGATCATGTTCCCGACCATCTTCAGTCTCGGCGTCGCCGAGCTCGGCGGCCTGACGGAGCGTGGCTCCGGCATTCTCAATATGGCCATCGTCGGCGGTGCGATTCTGCCAGTCCTTCAAGGAGCTATCGCCGATCGCATCGGCATCCAACACGCGTTCTTTGTGCCGGTGATCTGTTACGCGTACATCGTGTTCTACGGCCTGAGCGGTTCCAGAGCGAACAGCGAGCGGTACGTCGCTGCGCAAGCCGCTTTGAGGAGTTGACCATGTTGATAGCCGGCGACATCGGCGGGACAAAAACGGATCTGGCCATCTACTCGACTGAGCGTGGTCCTCGCGAACCGCTGGCTCAGATGGAAGTGCACAGCGCCGACTATCCGAGTCTCCAGGCGATCGTCATCGAGTTTCTCGCGAAGGTGGACGTCTCGGTTGACGTCGCCTCGTTCGCGGTGGCCGGTCCAGTGATCGCGGGCCACGTGAAGACCACCAACCTGCCGTGGCTGATGGATGAAGCCACGCTTGCCCGGGACTTGAATCTGAGGACAGCGCGTCTGATGAACGATCTGGAAGCGGTTGCGCATTCCGTGCCGGTCCTGCAGGCGGCGGACCGCGTCACGCTCAACGAGGG
>JBKPRH010000153.1:0-6833 GCA_046765795.1 Acidobacteriota bacterium
CCAAGCCAACAACCAGCACAAGGAACTAGCGAGCGAACCCGAGCATGACAGCGCCTCCTTCGCGTAGGACACCACTGCGCCGCGCAGGCTCCACCGCGCGGGTTACTGCTCGCACGCCAACGGCACACCGAGACTCGGGACAGGCGTTAATCGACTGATCCCGTCGCGGGCGCACAATAGCTATCTAATGCGGATCATCTCTGTCGCCGGTCTGCTTGTGATGGCCGTCGGGGTCGTGAGCCTTCTCGTGAGGGGCGCAATCCTCTCGACGTCGCTGATCGGCGTCGTGGCTCAGGCGGCGGCGGTAGGACTCATGATCTGGGCGCGACTGACGATGGGGCTCCGAAGCTTCCATGCCACCGCGGATCCGACTGACGGAGGCCTCGTCACCTCGGGTCCCTATCGCTTCATTCGGCATCCGATCTACACATCTATATGTCTGTTCTGCTCGGCGGCGGTCCTGGCTCACGCGTCTCCGAGTACCGTTGTCCTTGGCGGTCTCGTGGTGGTCGGCGCGTTCATGCGGATGACCGCCGAAGAGCGCCTCCTTGTCCAGCGCTACCCAGGCTACCGGCTCTACGCGTCTGCCACGAAACGGATGGTGCCTTATGTGTTCTAGGTGCTCAGCCCTTGCATGGGGTGTCATCGTGGCACTCGTGGCCGCGAGTCCGTTGCTCGCGCACCATGACTGGCCGGTCGATCGCACCAAGCAGATCACGGTCACGGGAACAGTGACCGCGTTCCTCTGGGCCGACCCGCACGTGACGATCGCGCTCGACGTTCAGGCCAATGGCACCATCGAAAAGTGGAAACTCGGCGGCTCGAGCAAGAAAAATTCGGAAGTCAACGGCTGGGATAAGAACACGTTGAAGCCGGGAGACGTCATCACCGCGATCGGTTTTCGCTTTCGTGATGGTTCCCATGCGGCCCAGATAGAGAAGATCGTGATGGCGAACGGCCGGGCAATGGACCTTTACAAGGGGCTGCGCGTACTGACGGCCGAGGAAGCACAACCTGACTTACGTCTCGTGCCGAAGCCGTTGAACTCGTACTGCAACGACAGCGGCTGTCCCGACTACTCCAGGAGCGTCGAAGCGGCCAAGCGGTTCAGCAGCGGCGGCCGCTGCTTTATGGCTGCCGTTGGCACGTGCGGCACGTATCGTTTCGTCCGCGTTGGAGACGGATTCATCTCTCACACCGAGTATTTCGAGGGTTCTGGAAAACTGGCCGCTGCCAAAGCGACATCGGATGCGCCGCCCTACTTGACGATCTATGGTCTACGCCCGGCGTGTTCAGAGATCATCGCGACCAACTACTGTGCGAGATAAGAACATTTCCTGAAGTGTGGGGAGCGGAGTTCGAAGATCGAGCCGGACGCGCTCCCATCCAATCTCCCTCACGTAGTACGTCAGGCCAGCGACGAGCACGAGCGCCGCACATGCGAGCGACGAGTTGAATGGCACACCGAACATGACCGGCACTGCGAGTCCGATCGCGGCGGCGATGTTGCGAATGCCGCGCTTGTCGGGAACGAGCAGCACGATCAGCAGATGACGGGCGACGTTCATTTTCAGCGCCAGCAGCAGCGCAAACGGGACGAGACTCCACCCGACCCGATCCTCCCAGTCGAACTGAAGCCTCGTTTCGACGTACCGGAGCACGAGCGCGAACGCCGACGCGACGAGGAACGCTGCCGCGGCGTTGTCCCAGTCGCCTTTGAGTTCTGAACCGTATTGAAAGATGTAGAGATAGTTCTCCCACACGAAATACGGAATGATCAGCCCCGCGACAAGGATGGCGATATACAGTATGGCGTCCCGGCGACGCATGGTTCCAAGGTTCACCACGTAGTAGAGCGGCAATAACTTCATCACGGTCGCGAGCGCGACGAGCGCGTGACCGGATTGCCCGCGGCGTGCGAGATAGAGCGCGCCCATCACGACGGTGAGCATGACGAGGTAGCTGCAGTCCTGCACGTACACGAACCGCTCGCTGAAGTACACGAAATTCAAGTAAAGAGCCGGGAAGAGATACCAGCGCGTCTGCAGGAAGTAGCGAGCGGACAGCACGATGAACACGATCGCCAGCGTGAGGATAGATCCGTAGAACCCTATACCCACCAAGGTGCCGACCGCAGACAAGCCGGCTTCCGCGAGGAGCACCGCCGGTGGATAGGGCGCGCTCGCCTCCTTCGTCCAGGTTGCGGCCTCGAGCGGCGTCATCGCGACCTTGGCCTTGGTGTACATGTCGCGCCAGTCGTTCAGCACGACGCGAGCTTCATACCCGTCTGCGAGTGTGTCGTTGCCGTAGCTCTCATGCCGCTGCAGACTGGAGAGCATCGGCACGCCGCGGAAATCCACGATGTGGCGGGGCACATGGGGCAGGCTGGTCGCGGCCATGACGACAGCCGTCAGCACGAACGCTCCGATTCGGACGGCTCGAGGCGCCTGCAGGAGTGTCTGGTCGAGGTTGGCCAGCCACTGAAACACGCGCGCCATCATGAGCGGCTGGCAGCATAGCGCTAAACCAACCCCGCGCTGAATGCGGGCACGTGATACAAGGTCTTACTGGCGAGAGATCTATGAACCCGCGAACATATCTTGCTGCACCGGTTCCAGAACTGCCGGTCATGGACGTCGAGCGCGCCCAGCAACACTATCGTGATGTGCTGGGCTTCGAGGTCAACTGGCTCTACGAGGACAAATCAATTGGCGCGGTCTCGCGATCGGATTTCGCCGTCTTCTTTCGAAGACGCACGCCACCATTCGAGCCGGCCGTGCATTGGATATTCGCGCCCGATATCGACGCCACGTACCTCGAACTGAAATCGTCCGGCGCGCGTATCGTCGAACCACTGGAAAAGAAACCGTGGGGCTTGCGGCAGTTCACACTCGAAGACGTGGATGGAAATCGCTTCTACATCCATCATGACTGACCGTCAGATGGGACCACCCCTGGCCGAAGCAATTTCGAGCACTCGTGCTATTGTTCCGCAACTCTCAACTGCGCCCGTCCCAACGGGCGCCTCAACGAAAAGGAGGTAGTCCGCTATGAAATTCGAATTCAACCCGGCCGAAGAAGCGATGATCGGCGCGCATCAGGACTGCCTGCTTTCCGCCCGTCCTCGCTAGGCCAACCCTCTTAACCAATTTCGGCGCGATAGCCGACGTGTGTCTCCCGAAAGGACGGCTAGTCCTGTGGAGCGCAGTGTGGAGTTGTGTATGCAAATTCGCGAGATCCTCGTACAACGTGTGGATCAACAGAAACAAGCGACGGGCATTGTCGTCGGTGTCATCGAACCGAGTGGTCGCCGCCTTGTCACCTATGGCCACCTCGCCAAGGGCGATCCACGCGAGGTCGATGGAGACACGATCTTCGAAATCGGATCGGTCTCCAAGGTCTTCACGTCGCTGCTCCTGGCGGACATGGCGCATCGCAACGAGGTCGCCCTCGACGATCCCGCCGCCAACTACCTTCCTGAGCATGTCAGGATGCCTGAGCGGAGCGGCAGATCCATCACGCTGCGTGATCTGTCCACGCACCGCTCCGGGCTCCCACCCATGCCCGGCAACCTCCTCGCGAAGATGGCACAGCGGAAGGACCCGGACGGTGCTCACGTCGGCTACGGCGTGGACGACTTGTACCAGTTCCTCTCCAGCTATTCGCTGCCGCGCGACCCCGGTTCCTCATTCGAATATTCAAATCTGGGCGCAGGGCTGCTCGGGCATCTGCTCGCGTATCGCGCGGGGACGGATTATGAGAGCCTGGTCCGTCATCGCATCACGCAACCGCTCGGCATGCCTGACACGGGTATTCAGTTGTCTTCGTCGATGAAGCAGCGCATGGCGACCGGTCACAACGCGATGCTCGCTCCCGCCGCCAACTCGGACCTTCCCGCGCCGCTTGCCGGTGCAGGCGCGCTGCGCTCGTCCGCCAATGACATGCTGACGCTCCTCGAAGCGTTCCTCGATGACAAGGAATCGCCGCTCGCACCCGCCATGAAGGCGATGTTCGACACTCGCTGTCCCGCCGGTCACACCGAGATGGGCCTGGGGTGGTTTATCTACTCACCTGACGACCGGGAACTCGCCGTGCACAACGGAGGCACTGGAGGCTTCCGCTCATTCGTCGGATACGATCCGAAGCAGCGCATCGGAGTCGTTGTGTTGTCCAATGCGTCTACAGCCAACGGTGTCGACGACATCGGGATTCATCTCCTGAACCCGAAGGCGCCGCTCGCCAATCCCGAGCCACCACAGGAGCACACCGAGACCCGAATTGATCCGACGCTCCTCGATAACTACATCGGGCGCTATCAAGTGACGCCACACCTCGTTCTAGACATCACCAGAGATGGCGACCGCCTCTTCTCACAGGGCTTCGCGCAGCTTTCTCAGAATCGGCCCGGCGATCCGACGGGCCTGCCGAAGTTCGAACTGTTTGCCGAAGGCGAGAACCAGTTGTTCGCGAGAGTGACTGACACGCAGATCATTTTTGAAACTGGCCCCGATGGCCGAGCGACGGGCTTCATCCTGCGCAAATCCGGACGCGACATGCGTGGAGTCCGCTTGTCGTGATTCGCGCTTCCTTTTATGAACAGCCGCACGACCCAGCAGGCTGCACGGGCTCCAGTCCATCAACCGGATAGCCGTCGTACCGCCAACAATCGAGACCGCCGATCAGCTCCTTCACCCGGAACCCGAGCTGGACCATGTTTAGCGCACCCTTGGTCGAGCCGTTGCAGCGAATCCCATCGCAGTAGGTGACGATCAACGCCGCTTTGTCCAGGTGAGCCGTCGTTGCAGGGCTCATCGTCCGATGTGGGATGTTGACGGCGCCGGGAATGTGACTTCTCCCGTAGGCCTCCTGCGATCGCGTATCGACGAGATGAATCTTGTCTCCTCGTTCGAGAGCCTCGTTCAAATCCCACGGGTCGATTTCGTACTGGAGTTTCGCCATGTAATACCGTGCTTGATCATCCATAGGCATCTCCTCTCAGGATCAGCGGCTACCAGCGCCACCACTTCCAATGCATGAACGCGACGGCTCCCAACACGTCAAGCGTCTCGCGACCGGGTTCGACCTTGAAGCCCCAGTAGCGTTTCCTCGGGCCGACATGTCCAAGCAACGTCGGACAACCACTGACGCTGCCTCTCAGATGTTGCCACCAGAAGAATGGCGTGTCGAACATCCAGGCATCGGTACCCACAAGCTCCAAACGGTGTCTCTTGCGAACGAAGGATCGCACGCGGAGAACCCACACCGGATTACCGTCGCGGCGGAGAACGAATCGTCCCGGCACAAGTCCTTCGGCGCGGATGATGCCTCGCTCCCGATGTTCCGCATCCAACAGTCGCACTGAACGAAGACGCGGCTCGAGGCAAAGAACCGTCGTGCCTGGCTCATCGTCGGCGACCTTTTGACCGTCTGCCGCCGCGAAGACGCTCACCAGATCCCGAGGGCGCCATTCAATTCGGGAGTAATACCACCCGCTCGCGTCATTGAGCCACGACGGCAGCTTCGAAGCTTCCACACGCCGCGGACGGAACCTCAGAAGCAAGGCGCGAACTCTTTGCGTTCACGACGCATAACTCATGGCTCTTGTCGCCCGAAAGCTGGTCCGAGTGTTGCCGCCCTCTACGTACTCCAGAGGCTCTCAATTCGGCATAGCATCTGACCGTGGGATATGGACACTGACTCATCTAGCGCTGAACTCGAGGCAATTGCCCGCCAAGCGTTCGCATCTTTCGAGAGCCGCCGATCGTTGTTCGGACTCTTCCAAAACAGATCGGCCGAATATTTCGACGCAGTGGCGGCGTTAAGAGCCTTCGTGCGAAAAATCGACCCGAATCGATTCAACGAGGAGCAGCTGTCCGAAGTCGGGGCCATCATCAGTCGCGTTGTGACGTTTCTTGAGGACTATCTAGCGACTCGTGTGTCTCATAGGGACGTAACGCAACGGATTTTCCTCGCCGACTCGATACGGGATCTCAGAGACGCGAGGCATTGGATTGCCCAACGGTACTCTCCAGACCCAGCCAAGCGGCCAAGTGATGAGGAACGCAAGCGTCTCGCCGCAGAGCACGCGGCGAAATCGCTGAACTAAGTTGTTCGCCTGAACAGTCCTCACTTGAACGCGATGTAATCGATCAACCGTTCCGGTTTGAACCGCTTGGAACTACGCACAGCTGACTGTGCGCTAGAGTGTCACCCGAGGCCCGCGGCTCACGCGGCGAACGTTACCTTCAGGAATCGAAACCAACGACAAAGATCAGCATGCCGAGCGACAACCTGCTCAGCGCCGGCGCTGCTACTGCGGTCTTGGGTATCTGGTGGGCCATTGACGCCTTTCCCAGACATCGGGCGATTCCGTCACGCGATTCGGACAAGGGATCGTTGTTGGCCTTGAATGTGGCGCACGGCTTTCAGTTGGTCGGCGTGCTGGTCGGCTTCCTCGGCGTAGGACGCATCGATCGTGCCGATGCTCTTCTCCAGTTGTCCGGTTTGGGACTCATGGTCGCCGGCATCGCTGTTCGCTGGACGGCCATTCACGCCTTGGGGGTCTTCTTCACGGGTCGCGTCCAGATTCGAGAAGGTCACGCACTCATACGGACCGGGCTCTATTCGCGACTTCGTCATCCTGCGTATGCCGGCTCTCTGCTCGCTTACTTCGGTCTCGGACTGGCGTTCTCGAACTGGTGGACCTTGGCATGCAGCGTTCTGCCCTATCTCGTCGCGCTCGGCTATCGGATCCGCGTCGAGGAGGCCGTCCTTCAGGAGACGTTCGGACCAGCCTACGCACAATACGCGCGGACGACAAAGCGCATCGTTCC
>JBKPRH010000154.1:0-25558 GCA_046765795.1 Acidobacteriota bacterium
ATACAGCTTGGTCGCGATCGCCTCGATCTGCTGCACGATGCCGGTTCCCGGCGGCGTGAGGAAATTGAAGGTGTTCGGCTTGTCGCACGCGGTGACGACGGCGTTCGCGAGTTCGGTGGCACCCGCGCCACCTTCCGAGAAGCCCGAGTTCGTGACGACGGTTTCCGCGCCGGCCTTCGTTGCCAGCTCGCGCACGAGCTCGAGCTCGCGCGTGGTATCGGTCGGGAAGCTGTTGATCGCCACGACGCACGGCAGGCCGTACTGCCGGACGATCTGCACGTGCGCCGCCAGGTTGTCGGCGCCCTTGCGCAGCGCATCGAGGTCCTCGTTGCCCAGCACGTTGAACGGCTTGCCGCCGTGCGACTTGGTCGCGCGCACTGTGGTCACGAGTACGGCGGCGCTCGGCGCGAATCCGCCGACGCGGCACACGATGTCGCAGAACTTCTGGAAGCCGAGGTCGCTCGCGAAACCCGCTTCAGTCACTACATAGTCGGCTGACTTGATGGCAATGCGATCGGCGACGATCGAATTCGCCGCATGCGCGATATTGCCGAACGGACCGGCGTGTACGAGCGCCGGCTGTCCTTCAAGCGTCTGGACGATGTTGGGC
Organism: Acidobacteriota bacterium; assembly: GCA_046765795.1. Lineage (GTDB taxonomy): Bacteria > Acidobacteriota > Vicinamibacteria > Vicinamibacterales > UBA2999 > Gp6-AA40. The sequence continues at coordinate 611 of JBKPRH010000154.1, forward strand.
TTGATCGCGTCCTTCATTACGACCGTCATCGCACCGGCGACCTTCAGCATCTCCGCGGTGACCGGCTCGCCGTCGTAGGTGCTCGCAACGACGATGCGGCCGAGACGGCGACGAAGATCGGACAGGCTGCTCGACAGCGCGAAGACCGCCATCACTTCCGAGGCGGCGGTGATGATGAACTGGCTTTCACGCGGGAAGCCGTGCGTCTTGCCGCCGAGGCCGATCACCGAATAGCGCAGCTCGCGGTCGTTCATGTCGAGCGTGCGCGGCCAAATTACTGAGGCCGGATCGATGCGCAACGGGTTGCCGTTGTAGATCGACGCATCGAGCGCCGCGGCAAGCAGATTGTGCGCGGTGGTGACGGCGTGGAAGTCGCCGTTGAAGTGGAGGTTGATGTCCTCCATCGGACCGATCTGCGAGTAGCCGCCTCCGGTGCCGCCACCTTTGACGCCGAACACCGGCCCCATCGACGGCTCGCGCAGGCACAGCATCACTTTCTTCCCGATCTTCCCCAGCCCCATCGTCAAGGCGACGCTGGTCGTCGTCTTGCCCTCGCCCGCCTTGGTGGGCGTGATGGCGGTGACGATCACCAGCTTCGCGTTCGGACGCGAGGACAGGCGATCGAGGACCGACAGGCGGACTTTGCCGCGGTACTGGCCGGACTGTTCGAGCTCCTCGGGGAGGATGCCGGCTTCCTTGGCGATCTCGGAGATGGGACGCAGCTTGGCTTCGTGAGCGATCTCGAGGGCTGTTTTCATTGTTGTGAGAGTGTGATGAACGCGCAGGCTAAAGCCTGTGCTCTACGCTGACTTTTCCACTTTCTCTACTTTTTCACTTGTTCCACTTGCCGCAGGCTTTGCCGGCGGCTTGGGTGGCGTGCGCGCGGCCAGCGCCTTGTCCGCTGCCGACGGCCCCGCGGTCTTGAGGCGCTCGTCTTCTTCGACTGGGACGGTACGGCCCGGACCACTTGATTGCCACAGATCTTTGGGACGGCCAGGTCTGCTGTCGCGGCCAAGATAGAAGTTCACCCACGACGCCGTGCCAGTCAGCGTGCGATCGGGCGGCGGGATGAACACCTTCAGTTGTTCGATCTGATTCGAGGCCTCGGCGCGCGCCATCACCTCGACCCAGATGCACTGCTGGCCGATCACCTCGCACTCGCCATGGAATGTGCCGCCGCACGGTCCGTTGCGCATCTGCTTCGGACACGTTTGCGGGCAGACGTACTCCATGGAACCGAGCACGCAGTTGCCGCAGTTCTGGCAACCGAACACTTCCTTCTTGCCGTAGTACTCGAACCGCTCGAACCAGTGACTGAGCTTCGGATGCTTATCGAGCCAGCTGAAGACGCCGGCAATTGCGCCTTTCACGAGTGACGGCTTCGTACTCTTCGACCACGGCACGAACGGCAAGGTCTTGGCAGCCGCGTCCATCACGGTCGGCAAGAACGTGCGTGTTGGCTTCGGGTTCGGATCGCGCTTGTAGAGATAGAAGCCGTCCTTCTTGCCGTACTGCAGTTCCTCGTACAGTTCTTCCCACTTCGGTGCGAGTTCCTCGGCGCGACGAATCATCCAGCGGATCTGGTTCGCGTCGTGCGTGCCGCCGATGTAGGCGCCGGCATAGCCGATGCCCTTGAGGATCGCGATCGATCGCGCAGCGCGCTCGAGCCGACCCTGAAGTCCACCGTCGGGGGCCTCTGATTCCTTCTTCAATACCGCGACCAGTTCGTCCGACGCCCAGCATCCGGGAGGATTGCCGGTGTTCATACGCTCGGCGGCGCGGCGGCTCAGTACGAACACATTGCCGAGCACCGGCGTCTTGATGCCGCGTTCGTCGAGATACCGTTTCAGCTCGACGAACTTCGTCGCATCCCAGCCGACCTGCGTGATCGCCATGTTGGCGCCGGCGGCGATTTTCTTTTCGAGCTTGAGGTACTGATACAGGAGGTCTTCGCGCTGGTACTTGAACGGCGACACGGCGCACGAGATGAAGAATGGCGTGCCCGTGCGCGCGCGAAGCTCCGAGATGTGTGCGGCGAGCTGCACAGAATCGATGTCGAAGACCGCCGTGCGCTGCGCGGCTTTCGGCCAGTCGCCGCTGATCGCGAAGATGTTGTGCATCTCCAGCGCCGCGAGCTGGTTGAGAATCTTGTCGATCGACGTGCGGTCCTGACCGACGCACGTCTGATGCACGTTCGGCACGAGGCCGCGGGCGCGTACGGCCGTGCCAACGCGAATCGAATCCTGCCCGAGCGCACCGCCAGCGTAACTCGTGATGCTGCCGCCGGCGATCTCCGGAATCATCGCCAGCTTCGACGCGATCTCGAGCACCTGCGCCTCGCGCTTGAGGCCCGATGCCACCAGCTCCGTCATATAGACGAACTGGCCGGACGTCACGCGTTCGGCGAGCGATCGCACGTTACTTACCCAACTCCTTTCGAACCGCTCGCGTGCCTTCCACCATGGCGTTCAATTTGCTGAACGCGACGTCACGAGGCAAGCGCACGAGGCCGCAATCGGGAGTGATGATCAGCCGCTCAGGTCCGATCACCTCGAGACCGCGGCGGATGCGATCCGCGACGAAACCCGCCGACTCGACTTCATTCGTCTTCACGTCGATGACGCCAATCGCAACCTGGAACGGGACGTTGAACTTCTTGAACAGCTCGAGGTCGTCCTCGCCGCGGCGAGCGAACTCCATCGATACCGCCTGCACCTTGGCTTCAAGGATGGCGGGGAACAGGAACTGATAGCTGCCCTCGAACGACGGTTTGCCGTACCGGTTGCCGTAACAGATGTGCAGCGTGATATGCGCATTCACGCCTTCAACCATCGCGTTGATCGCTTTGAACGCCCAGGACACATCCTCCGGGAAGCCGGAGAAGTAGGGCTCGTCGATCTGCAGACGCGTCGCCCCTGCCCGCACGAGTTCTTTCAATTCGAGGTTCAGCATGCGTCCGAGATCGAGCGCAAACGCTTCCTCGGTCGGATAGTGCTTGTTCTGGATCCGCTTGACCAGCGTGTGTGGTCCCGAGATCGAGATCTTCGAACTGTGGTCGGTAAACCGGCCCAGGAACTTCGCTTCTTCCGACAGTCCCAGCGTTCCCGTCGCCAGCTTCGACCGCACCACGCTCTCGTAGAAGTCGTAGTAGAAGCGCTTCGATCCCTGATCGACCTGCACGCCGGGCATGCGCTCGGTGAAGTAATCGATCATGTTGTCGCGCTGCGCCTCACCGTCGGAGACGATGTCGATACCAGCGATCTCCTGGTCCTTGATCGCCGCCTTGCGGACAGCGTCGTGCATCTCATCGAGGTCACGGCGACTCAGACGACGCGAGAGGTATTCGTTCTTCGCGCGCTCGAGCCACTCGGGCATCGAGTAGCTGCCGATGACAGTAGTGGGAAGGATCGGAAGTGGCGACGACATAGTGTGCTCTCGTAGTGTCCGGCTTCAGCCGGACCGTCAATCTCTTTGCGTTGTGTACAGAATGCTGGTCTTCGTTCCCGGCCTATAGGGGAACGGGGCGAAATGAACGTCATAGCCGGCGCGCGCGCCGACAGCTCGCAGCAGCGCGCCGTTGACCCACGTCACGAGCGAGCCATCGAGCTTGCCGGGTCCGCGGAAGCCCTTGCGATAGTCGTCCATGTCGCTGACGAAGATGTCCTGCACCTGCAGATATCCTCGCGGATGCAGCAGCGGCAGCGTGTTGGCGAAGCTCTCGCCCGCTCCCCGAGAAATATGAAACCGCACATCGTCAGGAGCCTCGGCGAGCAGGTCCTCGAGGTGCGTGCGGTTCAAGCCCGGCGGCACGTGATCCTCTTCGCGATCGTCGAGCACGCGCAGACGCTCTTCGAGCTTGAAGGTGTCCCACAGGCGGCGCCAGAACTCGACGCCTTTTTCCCCCGGGTAGATCGCGTACGGTCCTTCGTCCAGAAGCTTCTTCACGAGGCCGGGAAGCTCCTGCCTGCTTAGACCAAAATCCGCCGTCAGCCGATCCACGGCTGGGCCGTTCAGATACGCGCGGACCTCGACCAGATACAGCTTGCCGTCGCGACGCACGAGATCGTCGAACGGCAGGTTGTCGTACACGTTGGTCAGGTGCACGTACATCAACTTGAAGCGGTATTTCGTGAGCGACTTCTCGGGATTCAGCGCATCGAGCGGAATGCCGCTGGCGTGCTCACCGTGATGCGCGACCGCCTGCAGCGCGCGCTCGAGGCTCGTCGGCGAGTAGTCGCCGAGGATGAAGTGCAGGCGCGAATAGAAGTTCGTGCCGCACTGCGCATCGAGCGCCTTGAAGCGATCGAGCCAGGCCGCGGCGCGTGCGCCTGAACCCACGCCGATCTCGAGACCAACGATCTCCTGTGGCAGCTGATTGCGATTTTCCAGATCGCGCAGCAGCGTCCAGAAGTCGGCCACCGAGTCGTGCACGGCTTGCGGGTGGTTCGCGTCTGAGGTGCCGCCGGGCAACGCTGCTTCGAAGCCCTTCCCAGACAGTGCTTCCCAGTCACCGAGGTGACGCCAGAACAGGCGATTGAAGGCCCAGATCAGACAGTCGCGATACGGCCTGAACTCGTCGAGGTAGAGGTGGTTGTAGCCGTTTGACTCGGGACCGGCGCCGATATTCTGGACGGCGCGCGCCAATTCTTCCGGCAAACGCGCCGCCTCGGCCTGTCGCAGATCGATCGCGATTTCGGCCAGGGGCAGGACCTGTCCTTGCGGATTGGTCGTCCGCCGCACGATGACCGGATCCCTGAAGTTGGTCTTGTATTGAATCCAGTCGAGGTGGATGCGCAGCGAGGGGGCCAGCCGCGCGTCCAGGACGCCCTCCTCGACGAGGGACATCAAGGACCCGGTCACAAGGCTGGCGAGTTCGCTCTGAGGTGACCGTTGGTTCCCCTTCGGCTTCTTGCTCTGCGAGATGTGATTGATGTGGACGATCACCGCGTCAGGTCGCTTCTCGGCGGGTCTTAAGCCCCCGCCACTACAAGTTTTTATGAGACGGCGCGCCATTCCAGGCGCCAACCAGCCTCTCAGTCTATTTCATGAATCCGAACAAGTCATGCGCTCTGCGAAAATCCCCCGTTTGGGTCTATGCTGGCGGCATGTGCCGTCTGGCGCGATGCCTCCTCGTGGCACTCGTCGCCGTGCCCGTCCTGGCGCAGCAGCAAGAGCGCCCGCAGATTCTCTCGCGTCTGACCTGGTTCGATCGGGCCGGCACACGGCTGGGCGGCATCGGTCCGGTCGCCGATCACGGCAATTTCGAACTCTCGCCTGACGGCACGCGCGTCGCGGTCGCCGTCACCGATCACACGCACGAAACGCGCGACATCTGGATCTACGACGCGAAGTCAGGGGATCGCACACGATTCACGTCCGACCCCACCGACGAGAACTGGTTGATCTGGTCGAGCGACAGCCAGCGCGTCATTCTCAATTCGTTCGGACAAGAGCATCTCGATCTCTTCCAGGCTGCGGCACGCAGCCTCGAGCCGCATACGGTGCTGATGCAGGACACCATCGCCAAATGGCCAGTCAGTTGGTCGCGTGACGGCCGATTCCTGCTCTACGTCACGAACAGCCGCACGACGAGCAACGACATCTGGGTGCTGCCGCTGACCGGCGAGCGCAAGCCTTATCCGTATCTGCAGACCGACGCGTCCGAGAACTGGGCGGCGTTCTCGCCCGACGGCAAGTGGGTGGCCTACAGCTCCACGGAGACGGGAACGATCGAGGTCTACGTGTCGCCGTTCCCGTGGAATGGAAAACGATTCCGCGTGTCAGCCGACGGCGGAAGCCAGGCGCGCTGGCGGCGTAACAGCAGCGAGATCTTCTACCTCGCTCCCGATCGCAAAGTCATCGCTGCATCCGTCACGATCAAGGGGAATGAGTTCACGCTCAACGGCTACGATCCGCTGTTCGAGATCAGACATCCGTACGGCGCGTATCACGCGTTCGACGTCACGGAGGACGCGAAGCGCTTTCTCGTGAACACGCTCGTGCTCAGTCCCGGCAAGCCCGAGGTCGTGGCCTTACTGCGCTGATTTCAGAATCCGATCCAGGATGCGCTGATCGGATGGAAGCAGTCCGACTTGTGCCAGCCTCGGCGTCAGCGTCAGCCAGTTCTTGTCTCCACGGAACACGCGTCTGAACAGCGGCAGCGACTGATCGACGCGTCCCATATTCACGAGCGCGACGGCGTGCCAGTAGACCATCTCGAGGTTGTCGGGCACGAGGGCCGCCGCGGCACTGTACTCGCGAAGGGCGCCTTCATTGTCCTTGTGCTCGACGGCGAGATCGCCGGCGTTCATGTGGTTGTAGGCACGCTGCATCACGAGCAGACGACGGAGTTCTCTCAGTGGCTCGGGACTGTCGTCCACACGGAGATCGAACACGCGATCGGCCCACGGCTTTCCCGTCGGCTTGCCCGTGACGACGATCAGCGCGGCGGATTGACGACCGCGTATGTCGCCGCCGGCGGCTTGTGCAGCGTCGAGCGCCGTCATCATTCGATCGGCCAGGTCGCCCTTTGCCGACGCGAACGCCTTGGCCATCGACGGCCACACCGTGTCGTTCAACATCAGATTCGCTTGCACCGAGAAGTTCGTGCCGGTGATGTGGCCCGCGGCAGGAATGTCCTTCGCACCGGTGTGCGCGGCCACGCGTCCGCGTGTGTCGATCATCGCGACCTGGCGAACGTCGCGGCCGTCATCCTTCGCGAGCAGCATCTTCAATGCATCTGGCGCGCTTGTGCCCGCGCGCATCAGATCGAGGCCGTTCTTACCGTAACTCGGCTCGACGAACGACTGCGTCGCAACCGCGCCGACACCCGCCTCGGCCCACGGTACGACCGACCCGACGCTGAACCAGTGCGACTGCACCGCGACGCCAAGCTCCCCCGTCGCCGGATCCCGCGCAACGATCGAGAAGGTGTGTACGGGGCGCGCCGAAGGGGGCCGGACTTCCTGAGCCGCGATCGCGCCCGTCATCACCACGAGCGCGACAACGGGAGCGATGCTGCGGGGTTTCATCTCGCATCAACCTCGACGCCGCCCACGACGCCGGTGGCGATGTTGAAGAGCGCGGCCATGATGAGCGTCCCAACGAAGCCCAGACAGCCATAGAAGATCGGGAGCAGGATGATCGCGCCGACGCCGAACAGCGCGCCGAACATCGCACCATCGTTCCCTGCGCCGGCACCCATCGCGGCGCCCGCCAGGGAAAACAGCGACACGAACCCGCCTGCGATCAAACCGATCACCACGTAGAGCAGCCCAGCGACCTTGGCCACGGACAGGGGACCTACACGTGTAATGGTCATCATTCGCTCCTTTGGCGCGAATGATACGACGGTCTGGTTCGTGGTTGGTGGTTGGTGGTTGGTAGTTGTCCAGAGACCTGCGCCCCAGACTACAGGGGTCTGCCGAAGACCTGGACGTAGTAAGCGCGGCCGGCGGAATCGCGCGCGAAGCCGACGCCGATCTCCGTGACGTTGGTTTTCAGAATGTTGGCGCGGTGACCGGACGAGTGCATCCATGAGTCCATGGCCGCGGCGGGGGTGCTCTGGCCCATGGCGATGTTCTCGGCGTACGCCGACCACTGATAGCCCGCGGCCGCGAGCCGGTCCTCAGGACGCGGATATCGTCCGCCGGAGAGGACGTGCTCGAGACGGCCGAGACGCGCCATTTGATCCGCGTGGAGTTGCGCCGCTTCCATTAACTGGCTGTTCGCTCGCAGCGCCGGCAGTCCCGCAGTCGCGCGTTCGGCGTTCGTCAGCTGCACGATCGTGCCGGCAATCGCTGACGTCCCTCCGCCCGCCGCGGCAGCAGCAGGCGCGGCGGCCATCTCGGTCGGGCTGGCGGGCGTCGCACACGCCGTCGCCGGCGTTGCGCAGGCCGATGCCACCACGAGAAACCAGACCACAGGGCCACGCCGAAAGGACCAGGACATTCCTGAAGACGGTGCAAGCAACGCGCCGTGGGCGAGTGGCGTAATTCACACTGAAATCAGGTCCTGCGAGGCTGAACCGTTTCCCGCTTGAACACGCTTTCGTGAATGGCTTACGCTTGCGGCCTACGGAGAGACCCCGCTTATGCGAGGGACCTTCTGAAGGAGCCCATTGATGCGATCTTTGATCGTCCTTGTGAGTTTGTCCGTCGTCTGCCTTGTCGCGCCCGCGATTGCGCAGGAAGGCCACCCCTTGAAGGGGTCCTGGCTCGGCACCTGGGGGCCGAGCAAGCTTCACAGTAATGACATTCTGATCATCATGAATTGGGACGGGAAAACGATCAGCGGCATGATCAATCCCGGTACCGACAACATTCCGATCAAGAACGCCACGCTCAACCCCGAGGGCTGGCTGGTGCACATCGAGGCCGAGACGAAAGACAAGACCGGCCCGATCACCTACGTGATCGACGGGAAGATCGAAGGTCTGGCATTCCACAACCGCTCGGTCGTCGGAACCTGGAAGGGCCGCGGCGAGAGCGGCGCATTCAAGATCAGCAGGCAGTAGTGATGAAACACTTGCGTACCCTGAGTCTGCTCGCCTGTACGGGAGCCGTGCTCCTGCTGGCTTCGACCACCGGCGTCGCTCATCACGCGATCTCCGCGAAGTTCGACGACAAGAAACCCACCACGCTCAACGGCATCGTCACGATGGTGGATTGGCGCAATCCGCACGTGCACGTGTTCATGAACGTGAAGGACGCCAAGGGCGGCGTCCTGAACTGGGCGGTGGAGATCGAGAGCCCGATCGATCTCGAATCGAACGGGTGGAATAAAGAGACACTGCAGCCTGGTGATCCGATCACCGTGCGCGGCATCCTGGCGCGCAACGACAGCCGTCAGGTGTGGGGCAACTCGATCACGCTGTCGGCAACAGGCCGTCAGGTGTTGAAGTTCACACCGAAGATGCCGACCGAGCCACTCGAGAAGCGGCCGACGCCGCGCTGGGCCGACAAGCAGCCGCGGCTCGGACCGATTCCGGGCGGCGTGCAGGGATACTGGGCCTATCCGACGACGACCGTTCTTCAGGAAGCGGGCGCGAACGTGAAGATGGATCAGTGGGGCTTGCTGGCCAACATCGCCGATGCCAGCAAGGTCGCGCCGATGCAGCCGTGGGCGCTGGCTCTCTATCGCAACCGTCAGAGCCGGTTCCTGCAGGACGACCCGACGTATTTGAACTGCAAACCGCCAGGCGGACCGCGACAGTTTCAACTCCCGTACGGCGTGCAGTTCGTGGAAGACCGTGAACGCCAGCGCATTTTCGTGCTGATTGGCGGCGGTAACTCCAATTACCGCATCATTTACCTCGACGGCCGCAGCCACGCCGGGCAGGTCGGGGGCGATGACGATAACCCGCTCTATTACGGCCGTTCAGTGGGAAAATGGAATGGCGATGTGCTCGAGGTCGATACCAGAGGGTTCAATGAGGACTTCTGGTTCACCAACGGCGGTCTGGTGCACACCGAGCAACTGAAGTTGCTCGAGAAGTTCTCGCGGCCAGACTTCGACACGCTGAAGTACGAAGTGACGATCGACGATCCGAGCGCCTACACGCGGCCGTGGTCGACAGGTTGGACGCTTCGTTGGGTGGCGGGCGAGGAATTGCCGCGGCACCTATGTCAGGAAAACAGACCGTAATGATATAACTGGCGGGTCGTCGGTGAACTGATAGCTGGATGCTAGTGGGAGGAACGAGATGAGAGCGTACATTCTGGGCGGTCTGGTAGTCGTCGGCGTCCTGCTGAGTGCGGGCAGGATTGCCGCCCATCACTCCTTTGCTGCGGAGTTCGACGCCAACAAGCCGATCACGCTCAAGGGCATCGTCACGAAAGTCGAGTGGACGAATCCTCACGTGTGGTTCTACGTGAACGTGAAGGATGAGAAGACCGGCGAGGTGACGAACTGGGGCGCCGAGATGGGTCCTCCGCACGGCCTGCAGCGCCGCGGCTGGCGTCGTGAGACGTTGAAGATCGGCGAAGAGGTGACCGTCGTTGGCTCACGCGCCAAGAACGGCAGCAACCGCATGAACGCCCGGCAGGTCACGATGACCAGCACCGGCGGACGGCCGGGTGAGACGCTCGATGCGGCGTCGAGCCAGGGCGGCGACAACCAGAACTAAAAACCAGAGGGCCGCTGTGAAGCCGGCCCTTTTGTGTTTCACCCGTACTCTGAAGGGCCGCGATCACGCGGCTCTTCGTTTATTCCTATGCGACATCTCCCGCTCATCGCAGGCGCGGTGTTGTGTTTCGTTGTGCCGGTACTCGCGCAGCAGCAGGCCGCACAGCAGCCGCAACGTCCCGGCGTTCAAGTCGGCGTTCCTGATGGGCGTGCCGCAGGTACTGGCGGTGCACGCGCAGGAGGTGGCGGACGCGGACGTCAGGCTGGCCCTGCGGGTCCAGCGCCGCGTTCTTCAGAAGGGCGCGTGCTGCTCGGCGGCGCGACGCCGAAAGATCGCAATGGCGTGTGGCTGCCCTCTGGCGGCGGCCCCGTCACTGACGCGAACAAGAAGGACATCCCGTTTCAGCCGTGGGCGCGTGGCGTGCTCGCCGATCGCGAGGCCAATGAGCTCGAGCCGCACACTCGCTGCAAGCCCTCAGGCGTCACGCGTCCGTTCCTGACGCCGTACGGCGTCGAGTTCGTCGAGCTCCAGGAACTGCAACGCATATACATCTTCGACATCGGCGGCCCGCACACCTATCGCACGATCTACATGGACGGCCGCTCGCATCCAGCGAAGGTCTCGCCAAGCTATTACGGTCATTCGATTGGCTGGTGGGAAGGCGACACGCTGGTCGTGGACACCATCGGTTTCAATGAAGGCTTCTGGCTCGATCGCCGCGGCTCGCCGCACACCGAGCAACTGCATACCATCGAGCGGTTCACGCGCAAGGACGAAGCGAACATGCAGTACGAGGTGCTCATCGACGATCCGGGTGCATACACGAAACCGTGGAAGAGCGGCTTCGCGTTGCGTCATGACGGTAACGTCGATCTGTTCGAGTACGTCTGCCAGCAGATGAATTACGCGCACGAGTTGATGGTCGGCTCGAATGACTCGGTCGACCGCCGCAGCCCAATCATTCCCTGAGGGCCTCCATGCGATACCTCGCCACAGTTGCCGCGGCCGCATTGTTCGTCTCTCCGCTCCTTACTGAACTGATCAAAGGCCAGGAGCAACAGCCACAGCCCGAGCGTCCCAGCGTGCAAGTCGGCGTGCCCGAAGGACGCGCCGGTGGTGCCGGTGGTGCGCGGCAAGGCGGAGCGGGTCGCGGACGTCAGGCAGGTCCGGCGAAGCCGGCGCCGCGCGGCACCGATGGTCACGTACTGCTCGGCGGCGCAACGCCGAAGGACAAGGGTGTGTGGCTTCCGGGCGCGGTCGTCTCAAATCCATTGGGCCTGAAGGACGCGCCGTTCCAGCCGTGGGCCAAGGCGCTGCTCGAGGATCGCAAGAACAACGAGCTCGAGCCGCACACGCGGTGCAAACCGTCCGGCGTCACGCGCCAGTTCCTCACGCCGTACGGCGTCGAGATCGTCGAGCTCCGTGAGCTCGAGCGCGTCTACATCTTCGACATCGGCGGCCCGCACACCTTTCGCACGGTCTACATGGACGGCCGCACGCATCCGGCGAATTTCTCACCGACCTTCTATGGCCACTCGATTGGCTGGTGGGAAGGCGACACGCTCGTCATCGACACCGTCGGCTACAACGAAGGCTTCTGGATGGACCGCGACGGCCTGCCGCACACCGACAAGCTGCACACCGTCGAGCGCCTCACGCGCACCGATGCTGCGGCGTTGAAATACGAGCTGACGGTGGACGACCCTGGTGCCTACACGAAACCGTGGTCTGGCGCGATGACGCTGCGCTGGGAAGATGGCACCGAACTCTTCGAGTACCAGTGCCAGCAGTCGAACTACGCGCCCGAGCTCATGGTCGGGCAGCACGGCAAGGTCGATCGCAGCACCTTGATTGTGCCGTGAACGTTCGGATCGTTCGAGTCGTTCGGAGCGTTCGAATCGTTCCTGTGGTTCGGACGTTCAAACGCCGAACGAGTAGAACGAACCGAACGTGACGAACGCCCGAAAGATTCGAACGGTTACGGGCGGCTCGTGAACTTCCGCCCCACCTCGTAGCCGCCGGTACAGATCATCACGCCTTCCTTGATCATCTCGACGACGTTCTTGTCGTTGCACGAGTTGAGGAAGAAGATCTTCGCGTCCTTGGTCGCCTTGAGCACGCGCGATCGCGCCGCGCGCATATCAGGATGGCTGGTTTGGTCTTGTCCCGGCTGCGGAATGCCGAGCAGCCAGAATCCCATGTCACCTGGTCCCCATTCCGCGAACGCGATCCCCGGCACCTTCGTTGTCTTCTCGGCGTTCGCCAGCGCGTAGCTGTCCTCAATCTTCACGCCGAGCAGCAACTCCCCTTCCTTGTTGAGCGGCCACGGATCCGCTTTGCGCAGATAGTCGGTCTGTGACAGTCCCCAGATCTGCGCCGCGAAGCTCTGGCTGCCGCTGCCCCGCAATCCTTGGGCGAGACCGGCGACCTTCGGTGCAAACGGATAGCGCGTCGCCTCGACGAACAGGCGCGCGGCTTCAGGCACGCGCGTGTGACAGAGCAGGATGCCGTGCACGCCCGTAGCCAGTACTTGGTGGATCACCCAGTAGTTGGCGCGCATGCTGGCTTCGTCCAGGCCGAGCACCGGGAGCGTGACGATGACAGCGGGCGTGCGGTGACCGGTGGGCGTCGGGCCGCCATCGACCAGGCCGCGCATGAAGGCGCGCAGCGCCGTCATGTCGTAGGCGGCGTGCTCCATGTCGTAGGTGATGTAGTCGGACGGCGTCTGCGCGAGCTTCTTGCCTTCCTCGTACCCGCCGCCGCTCGTTTGTGTGTAGTAGATCGGCTGCCCTTTTTCGAGCATCTCGATCGCGCGATTGATGCGCGCCGGCTTCGCAGGAGCGCCGCTCTGCGCTCCGACAATCGCCGCGCACGCGATGAGGAACACCACGCCCCAGAACCTGGTCGTCATGGTCGCCTCCATGTCGCGGAAGCTCACGCTTCCGTCCGCGGAGGCTGAAGCCTCCGCTCTACGAGTGACGGTCTACTTCGTGGGTGCCGCCGGCTTCGCCGTCCAATCCGGTGCGTCGATGTGATGCGTCGATCGCTCGTTCTCGTTGCAGATGAACTCGATCATCTCCGAGTCCACCATGAGACGCTGATTGACGCGCACCGTGAACGGCTTCGTGTACGCCTTGGGATCGTCGATGGTGATATCGATTTCAAGTGTGCCGAAGTTTGGCCGACGGAAGCGCTCGGTCATCTTCAACGCGTCGGTATACGGGCTGCCGTTGACGTCGAGCCAACCCGCACGTTCGTCGCCGCGGAAGTTGGTGGTCTCGACAACGAGGGTGTCGTTGCCTTCGTACCAGCCACGGGAATAACCGAACCACCACGGCGTGGGATCGTTGTTCGGCGCCGGACGGCCATCGAGGTAGATGTAGCGCAGACCGTAGTTCGACTCATACGTGATGAGCATCAGGTTCTTCGTCTGCACGATCTGCCGCGGCTGCGGGTGATTGTGGTACTGCATCAGGCCGATCGGCAGGCACCACACATCGGGGTTGTCCTTGCTGTTGTCGGCCATGCGCTTCTTCTTGAGCTCGGCGGCCCAGGGCTGCAGCGGAAGCGGATAGCCGCGTCCGGCGACCTCGAAGAACTGCGACACGGGAATCGCATTGGGATCCGGTGCCGGAGGAGGCGTCGCCGGCGCCCCTGCGCCGCGACCACGTCCACCACCGCCGCCACCACCGAAGCGAATCTCCCAGATACCCGAGAAGTCCACCTTGCCGTCCGGCGTGCGCGGAGCCGGTCCATCGAGAATGGGCTTTCCGTCCGCGGTCCGCGGGACACCCGGTGTCGGGTACGACGGCCACTGCGCGCCAAGAGACGGCGCAAGCGCCACGCACACCGCAATTACACACACTGCGCTCAACCACCGGGTCATTCAGGGATCCTCCAGCTTGAGTCTATTTCGTCGGAGACGATTCGGGCAACGCGTCCGCCTGGGCCAGGTGATGACGGAGGTGCCGGACGTAATCGGCGGCCAGGAATCCGAGGGTCACCGGTGCGCCCTCGCCGATCGTGCAGGCCGTGCTGCGCTTGCCGTCGGGAATCCGCTCGATCACCCGCGCGAGGTGACGGTTATAGGCGGACCACAAGGCGATGAGATCGTCCCAGGAGGCGTCCTGATACCCCTGCACGGCCACCCAGTGATCTTGCGTGTAACCGGGCCCCGTATAAGAGGCGCCTTGTTGCGCGCGAACGAAGCGTTGATGGTTGTTCGCCGCGGAATCGATTAAATGTCCGATCACCTGTTTGGGCGACCACTTCCCCGGCGCACGCGGCTGCTCGGCGCGCGACTCGCTCAACGCTCGCAGATTCGGGACAGCAGCCTCAACCGTCCTGGCCACGGCCGCCCCGATCGCGGAGAACGGACTCTGATCGGTGATCTCGAGAGTTGCCATGGGAAACGATGGTACTACCAGCATCGTGGTTCCCAAATCGTATGGACGGTGTCTAAAGATATAACCCCATGTCCCGTGTCCACATGATCGGCGTCGGTGCGGCAGCAGCGGTTTTTGTTTACATCGGAGCAACCACCACAGACACGCATGTGGGTGCGCTGATGACCATCGTGCAATATGCGCTCGAGGCGGACATGGAGTTGGAGTGGATCGATCATGTCTCGACCGTAGGCATCAACGGTCCTGGCATTGCGGGGCTACCCGCGGCTGTCGCGTTTCTGCTGCTGCTCTTCGGCGGTTTGCCGCTCGCCATCTTCGGCCTGCTGTTCGAGCGACAGTGGCCGCATATTCCCGCTGAACGGCGACGCTCTCTGCGCGTGCCGTACGCCGTGCTGATGTTTCAAATCGTCTCGATGGGGCTCAGCGCGTTCGGGCTCGCCATGATGGGCGAGGCGCTGTTCTGGGCGCTCAGCGAAGGAATGATGGTTCGGACGTCCGATTGGTTTCTGCCCGGCTATTTCGGTGTGCAGATTCTGGCGAGCGTTGCCGTTATTCCTGTGTGGCGGCGTCTGCTCTCTCCTATGGAACCAAGCCTTCGGCTTTCAGGCGGTCCTGCAGCTTCTGCATGATCTTCGGCATCGCGCTCTGCGCCCACCGCTGACCGATTTCCCCGCCTTCGCGCACCAGGTTTGGCATGTTCGCGATGGCCTTTCGTCCAAGGTCACTCTCGTAGAACGCGATCAGGCCTTTGATCTCCGCATGCGTGAAGTACTTCGCGTACAGCCCGATCAATCCGTCCTTCAACTCGGGTCCGGAGAACGCCGTTGAGAGCTCCGTGATGATCACCTCCTGCACGATCTCGATCGCCCGCTGCGGCACGTTCGGTTGCGTGTCCTTGAAGCTTTTGAAAAATGCGTCGGCAAACTGGCTGGCCATCTGAACGCCGAGATTCGTCGCGCCGGTGAGGGCCATCAGCTTCTCGATGTCCGCGCGCAGCGCAGGATCCAGCGAAGGGGCTTTACGCGCTGCAGCCGCCGCCTCGCCAAGCGTCTGAGCACTCGCCTCCTGACCGATTGCCAGGACTGCACACACCGTCAACGCGCACCAGACACGTCTTGCCATTTCGCGCTCCTCGTCGGGAGTTATCGTGAAATGACGCGCGACGCGGTAGCCCTAACCACGAACCACGAACCACGAACTACGAACCACCAACCACCAACCACCAGCTAGAAATTGCCCTTGTGTTGGCCGCCATCCACCGCCAGACACACGCCTGTAATCCAACTCGCGCGTGGCGATGCGAGAAATGCAACTGCGTCAGCGACTTCTTCAGGTCGTCCCATGCGGCCCCACGGAATGCCGCCGAGGACTGCATCGTACATCGGCCGGTTGCCTCCCTTGACGCGTTCCCAGATACCGCCAGGGAACTCGATCGAACCCGGCGCAATTGCATTGACTCGAATTTTCTGCGAGGCAAGCGCCTCGGCCATGCTCTTCGAATGGCTGATGAGCGCGGCCTTTACTGAGGCGTATGCGGCGCCCGACCCACCGAAGAACACTTCCATGCCGGAGACCGACGCGATGTGAATGATGGCACCGCCGCCTGATGACGCCATCCAGGGAATCACTATCCGCGTCGCGCGAACCGCGGCGAGCAGATCGACGTTCACACCCGCCATCCACGACGCTTCATCGTCCGCCATCCCGAACCCGCTGGCGTTGTTCACGAGGATATCGACGCCGCTGAGCGTCTGCCTGGCGTTCGTCAGAAAGCGCTCGAGTGCATCGGACTGCCCCACATCGCAAACCTCGGCGTGCACCGTGACGCCGGTCTGACGCAGTTCGGCCTCGGTGGCACGCACAGCGTCCGCGCCTCTCGCGCAGATGGCGACGTTCACGCCTTCTCCTGCGAGCCGCAGTGCGATCGCCCTGCCGATTCCCTTGCTCGCGGCGGTAACAACGGCGTTCTTGCCCTTCAGTTGCAGATCCATGGCTGGCGAGGCTACCACCAACCACCGCCACGAACCACTCATCCACGAACCACGAACCGTTATTGATCGCGAAGAACGAGCATCGGATCGACTCGGGACGCACGGATTGCCGGAATCGCGCAGGCCGCAATCGAGACGAGTGCGAGCAGACCGATCACGGCAGTAAACGTCAGTGGATCACCAGCATCGACGCCGTAGAGCAACGCCGACATCGCGCGCGTGACGGTCCACGCGATCATTGCGCCGGCGACAAGGCCCGTCGCGGTCAGTGCCAGGCCGCGCGACATGACCATCGCAATCACACTCTTCCACGTCGCACCCAGAGCGATACGGATCCCGATCTCGCGACCACGCGCCGACACACTTTGCGCAAGAAGACCGTAGAGACCGAGCGCCGCAATCAGCATCGCCAGTACACCGAACATGACGAGCAGCGATGTGTGCTGTCGTCGATCTCCGACGCTCAGGCCGATGATGTCGGCCATCGTGCGGATGAGACGCGTTGGCTGATCGGGATCGACTTGCTGGATGATGCGCTGGACGGCTGGTGCATAGCTGAGAGGATTGCCGTCCACACGGACAATGAGGTTCCCGCCTGCACCGCCCGACTGTGCAGACGATATGTAGACGGCCGGCTTGTCGTCCTGCTCGTAGCCACGTTCGAGCACGTTCTTGACCACGCCGACGACTGTGTAATACGGGTCATTGGGACCGCCGAAGGAAATCCGCCGCCCAAGCACCGGCGGCCCGTCCGACAGAAAGCGCTGGACCAGCGTCTCGTTGACGACCATCGCCAGTGGCGCGTCCGCGCTGTCGCGATCCTCGATCAAACGGCCCTCGAGCAGAGTGACCCCGAGGGTTCGGAGATAGTCACCCGTCCCGACGCGGAACAGCGCGTCGTTGACATCACCTGGACGTTGCTGTCGCCCTTCGACGGCGAAAAAACGCGTATTGCCGGTCGCCTGAAACGGCAGTGTCGAAGCCACCGCAGCCCCTCGCACGCCAGGCAGCGACCGCACTCCGGCAACCACGCGGTCGAAGAACGCCAATCGCTTCGCCGGCTCAGCGTACTTCGGCTGCGGCAACACCACCTGCATCGTCAGGAGATTATTGGGATCGAAGCCCAGCGCGATGGCGTTCAGGTTGGCGAGCGTTCGCAGCATCAAGCCGGCGCCGACGAGCAGCACCAACGTCGCCGCAACTTGCAAGACGACGAGAGCATCCCGAAAGCGACGCGTCGATCCACTGACGCTGCCGCGCGCGTGCTGCTGCAGCACCTGCGCCGTCGAGGCGTGCGCAGCTGACACTGCCGGTCCAAGACTGAACAACACACCAGTCACGACTGCGAGCACGGCAGCAAACGACAACAGACGCCAGTCGAGCATCGAGACGTCCAGCGCCTGGAGACCGGCCGGAACGATGCGCTCGATCAGTGTGCTCGTGAGCACTGGGATCGCCAGGCCCAGCACACCACCCGCGACCGACAGACAGAGCGCCTCGACCAACACCTGCCTCGCGAGCCGCGCGCGTGTTGCGCCAAGCGACAGCCGCACGGCGTACTCACCGCGTCGCGCGGAAGCACGCGCCAACAACAGACTGGCCAGGTTGGCGCACGCGATCAGCACGATAGCCATCGCCGCGATTGCCAGCGCAATGACCTCGACCCTCGTGTCGCCAAGCACCTGTTCGCGCATCGGAACAGCCCGTGCTCCGTAGTCGCGGTTTGTAAGTGGGTACTGCTGCTTGAGGCGCTCCCCGATGTCGCGCATCTCGGCATCCGCTGCCTGAACGGACACGTTCGGCTTGAGCCGGGCGACGACGCTGAGGAAATGGCTCCGTCGTGTGTTCGCTTCCTCCGGCGAAAACTGAATTGGGACCCAGTAGTCGACCTCACGGTTGATGAACACGAACGAGCGGGGCGCAACGCCAACGACCTCGTACTTCACGTCACTCATCAGGATGGTGCGGCCGACAATCGCGGGGTCGCCATGGTACCGACGCTGCCAGAGCGCATGACTGATCATCACGACGTTCACGCCGGCCCGATCGTCGGCTGGAGTGAAGGAGCGTCCAAGCAAAGGACGCACGCCGAGGACATCGAAGAAGTTCGGTGTCACTCGACGACCCAGCACCAGCTCGGGTCCCCCATCCATCGTCAACGTGGCAAAGGCAAACGCCGTCGCCGCCATGTCGGTGAACGATCGATTGCTGGCCCGCCAGTCGTTGAAGTTTCCCGGCGCGGGCGAGTTCCGCGGAAAGCCCGCGGCCGTGTTGTCCTCCCAGACCATCACCACCTGATCCGGGTTCTGATACGGAAGCGGACGAAGCAGGACCGTCTGCACGAGCGAGAAGATCGTCGTGTTTGCGCCAATCCCGAGCGCCAGCGTTCCAATCGCCGCGATCGTAAAGACGGGCGTCTTTCTCAGGAGACGGAGGGCATACCGCAGGTCAGCCAGGAGATCCATGCGGCGTTGGACGGCAAAAGGCTATTGGTAGTTGGTGGTTCGTGGTTGGTGGTTCTTGGTTGCTGATAGCTATACTGGGCCGCCTCAGAGGGATATGCGGATGAGACTGTCACGATGCCTGATCGTCGGCGCGATATTCCTGTCGGCGGCGCTGCTGTGGCCGATCGACGCGTCCATGGAACAACAGTGCGTCGATCACTCGAAGGATCCCGCCGGCTGCCAGCCGAGCACGTTCGACACGCCACTGGCGCAGATGCCGTCGGTCCGCGTCAATCGTCAGGGACAGATCGACCCGACCTCATCTGAAGCCGATGCGAAGGCCGGCGCGTTCGAGCTGGAGAAGCAGCTGCACCTGTTTCGAAACTTCGAACACCTGCACTGGGTCGTCACCGTACCATCGACGCGCGATGCCGCAACCGGCGCGTGGAAAGGCGGCGACCTCGATGGCGCAGGCGACGGACGCGGCCTGGGCATCGCCGGCAATTGTCTGTTCGTTGGACACGCCAACGGCGCCGGCGTGCGACACGCGATCAACATCTTCAAGATCCAACCGAACCCGGAGAAGCAGCCGCCGGTACAGGTCGGCGAGATCCCCGCCATGTCCGAAGGCAATCAGGGCTTCGATGACCGCGAGCTGCGATCGCTCGTCTACAAGACCTCCAGCGGTGAAGACCGCTATGTCCTCGTACGAAACGCCGGCACGAACACACTCGGTCGCATGCAGTCGTATCAGATCGACGCAAACACCTGCCTGCCGACGTTCACGAGCGAGGTCACCGACTTCCACTCGCAGTCGCACGAGTTCTTCCTCTGGCACGACCCGGCCAACGCGAATCGCGTGCTCGTCTACATGACGAACTGGACCGGCGGACTCCCCGATCCCGAACACCCAGGCCTGACTGTTCCCGATCTCATCGCCCTTGCGGTCACCGACGAACGTACCGGCGCCGTCTTGCCCAAAGCGAAGATGCTCGCGGGCTTCACGCTGCAGGACGTCGGAGGTCCGCCCATCGACGAGCGCCCTGATGCCACGGGGCTCTTCTCAGATGGCCGATTCCTCGACTTCAGCGACTCGAAGAACCGTCTCGGTCAGGCCGGCAATTTCCAGAATCGCGAGCAGAATCGCCTGCATTCGGTCTCGGTCACCGACGATGGCGAACGCGTCTACGTCGCGGGGACGACGGCGGGATTCTACGTGCTCGACTCTGAGGGCATTGCCCGCGCCACGGACGCGCAGCTCGCTGCTGGCACTGCTGGATGCAATCAGCGCTCGACCATCGTCTCGAGCGGCGGCGCCATCGATGCTGCGAAGCTGCCGGCGCTGGCCAACGACTGCCTGCACATGGTCGTCAACAACGATCCAGGCCTGAAAGCATTTCTGGCGTCGAACGCATCGCCTGAGATCAAGGCGAACCGGTATCTCGTGCTGCTCACTCGCTCCCGCTTTGACGTCTATCCGCCCGTGAACGCGCTCCCGACCGGCACGCACAGCGCGGTATTCGTACCCAATCGCCCGGCGCGTGTGCGCGGCAACACAAAAGGACGGCCCGCGTACGTGTGGCTGAGCGATGAAAACGGCGGATGCCCGCTCAACCACGCGCGCCTGGTGTCGGTCGAATCGGAGATGACGCCGATCATGATTGGCGCGTTCGCCATTCCCGACAACCTGGTCGAGGAATGTCTCGATCAAGCGACGACGGAACCGAACGGCGCGCAGCGGCGCCGCGTGCCGCAGCAGAATCACAATCCCACGGTCTTCAAAAACCTCGTCTTCACGACGTGGTACGGCCACGGCTTGCGAGCGATCGACATCTCGAATCCGTACACCCCGCGCGAAGTCGGCTACGCACTGACGATCCCACAAGGCGTCGCGCGGACGTACCCGGTCTTCAAGGACGGCCTGATCTACTGGGTGGACAACGACACCGGTCTACACGTCGCGCGATACACGGGTCCGAGACGCGACGAGTTGCCGGGGCCCGGCACCGGCACCTACGAAGGCAATGCCACGAGCCCTCATCGTTAGCGGAGCGGCGCTCCTTCTTCTCATGGGTCTCCTCGTGAGCGCGCGACAGACGCAGGATGCCCTCGACACCACGGCGTTCGTCTGCCCGATGCATCCCGACTACACACTGGACATCGCCGGTACATGTCCGCGGTGCGGGATGGCACTCGTACGCGCGACGCCGTTCGACGTCCGCGATTACGCGCTCGATTTTCAAACCAAGCCCGCGGGAGTTCGACCGGGCCAGAAAGCGACGTGGCAATTCGCGATCCGGCACCCTGGCACTGGCAAGCCTGTGCCATCGCTCGAGATCGTGCACGAACGGCCGTATCACCTGTTCGTGATCAGTCAGGACATGGAGCACTTCCAGCACATTCACCCGGAGCGGCAGCCGGACCTCACATGGACGATCGACGTGACTGTGCCGAAGGCCGGCTATTACACCGTGCTCTCGGACTTCCTTCCAACCGGAGGCGCATCACAGCTGATTTCGCGTCCGCTGGTGACGGCGGGTTATGCGGGTGATCTCGCCGGCGACAGCGCGCATCTTGTCGCCGATACGAATCCGGTGAAGGTCGTCGACGATCTGACCGCGAGCGTCTCGTTCGATCCGCCGACGTTCGTGGCCGGCCTCTACGGTCACGTGATCTTTCACCTGACCGACACGAAGACAGGACGACCGATCACTGATCTCCAGACTTATCTGGGTGCCTTCGGTCACACGCTCATCATGAGCGAGGACATGCTCGACTACGTGCACTCGCACTCGCTCGACATCCTCGCCGGCGAAGACGATGACGGCGTGCCGCAGTTCATCATTCCGCCCGGAAGCGATCTCGAAAAACTGCGCGGCGGACCGGATGTGACGTTCGACGGCCTGATGCCCAGGCCCGGACGTTATCGCGCCTGGACTCAGTTCCGCCGCAACGACATCGTCCATACCTTCACCACGACGTTTACGGTGGCGGCGCCGTGAGGCGGATCTCATGTCTCACGGTCGTGCTGTACGCGATGGCCTTGTGGATTGGCTGGCCGAGCGTGGCGCGCTCGCACGGCTCGATCACGACGACCGTGCTCTTCGACCGCGAGATCGTGCGCATCCTGAGCAATCACTGCGTGATGTGTCACAGCGATCAGTCGCTCTCCTTCCCGCTCTCGACGTACGAGCAGACGTGGGTGCGCGGCCGCGACATCCGCACGCAAATCCTTCGTCGTCACATGCCGCCGTGGTCCGCGGTTGCCGGTTATGGGGAGTTCGTCAACGACAACAACCTGACGGTACGAGAGACCCAATTCATGGTGTCGTGGGTAGAAGGTCTGGGCCCACGGAACGCCGGCACCGTGTTCCTGAACGTCGCCCGGCCCGATGCGGCACCAGCCGACGTCCGCGCGACGGCACACGTCGGGCATTGGCAGCTTGGTGAACCTGACCTCTCTCGCCAGCTGTCGCCAACTCGAGTGGAGCCCGGACGAGGCGATTTCACGCAGCGCGTGGTGATCGATCCAGGACTCGCTTCGGACCGACTGCTCCGCGCGCTCGAGTATCAGCCCGGTGATCGACGAGTCGTGCGGGCGGCGACGTTCTCCATCGAAGGTACAGGCCAGTGGCTGGGTAGTTGGACGCCGTGGTACGGCTTCGTGAAGCTGCCCGATGGAGTCTCGGCACGTCTGCCTGCGCGATCACGCATCGTTGCTGACGTGTATTACCGGAGCACGGATCGGCAGGTCGTCGATCAAGGGACGCTTGGCTTGTTCTTCAATCAGGGAAAGGCGACCGCACTGTCGTCGGACCTCACCCTCGACACAAAAGCCGTCGCACCCGACAAGCGTCGCGCCTCCATCCGGCTATCGCGCGACACGCGAGTGTGGGCGCTTCAGCCCGACCTTGCGGCCGACATCGCGTCGATCGAAGTCTCGGCCCGAACGGCTGATGGTGGAACGGAGATACTGCTGTTAACGAAGAACCCGGCGATCGCATGGCCGACGCCGTACATCTTGAAAACGCCACGGCTGCTGCGACGCGGCACCGAGATCTCGTTCGTCGTTCACAAGCGCGCTGACGTTGCGCCAGGCGAACGAGTGCGCCTGACCATGGGCACGTATTAACGGTTCCGCGTTCGTAGGGGCGACGCATGCGTCGCCCTGATTACCCGCGTGCGGTGAACCGGCGGTTCAGCACAGGGAACGGCACACCGGCAGCGAGCCGTGCGAACGTTCCGTGCTCGGCGATTTCACTCGCGGCATAGAGGAAGCTGCCCCACGCGGCGCGAGCGAGCGCGCCACCGACACTGATGCGCCGGACACCGAGCTCGGCGAGCTCGGCCACCGTCGTGAAGTCGCTGCCGACGAGCACGTTCACCGGCTTCGGAGCGACTGCCTTCACCACCGCGGACACATCCTGCGTCGACGAGAGTCCTGGCGCATAGAGACAGTCCGCACCGGCTTCGGCATACGCAGACAGCCGGCGGATCGTCTCGGCGAGATCAGGGCGGCCGACGATAAAGCCTTCGGAGCGAGCGGTGAGCAGGATGCCAGTGCCGCTCTCGTCGATCGCACGGCGCGCGGCGCTGATGCGCTCAACGGCGAGCGTGAAATCGAACAATGGTTCAGCCTCGTCACCGCTCGAGTCTTCGATCGACAGGCCCGCCACGCCGGTCGTCGTCGCGATCTTCACGTTGCGCGCCACGTCGGTCGGCATCGTCGCGAAGCCGTCCTCGAAGTCGGCGTTGACCGGCACGTCAACCGCTTCAGCGATCGAGCGCAGGTGGGCGATGGTCTCGTTCCTCGACACGCTGTTGTCACGTTTGCCAAGCGACCACGCCAGCCCCGAGCTCGTCGTCGCGAGCGCCGGAAATCCGAGTTGTTCGAGCACGCGGGCGCTACCCACGTCCCAGGGATTGGGCATGACAAAACAGCCGCTCTCGTGCAGACGGCGGAAGACGGCGCGGGAATCGGTCGATGTGTTCATAGCGGGATGCCACATTCTCCTTCAAAAAGGTCTACGGGCTGGCGATCGCGTTCCACATCCGCTCGGCGAATTGCAGGACCGCGGGAACGTCTTCGGCGCGGAGGAAGCGTTGGCGGACAAGGTCGTTGGCGGCGCGCTTCACCTTGTCGAGATAGTCCTGCCGTCCGCTATAGCGTTCTGCGATCGAGAGCCGACTGTCGCCGTTGGCGAGCCGCTGCTCTTTCGTCAGCGCGAACGGCTCGAATCCTCCAATGAGTCCGGCCAGATATCGCAGCTCGGTCAATTGAGGGATGGTGACATTCCATCCTGTGAACGTGCCGAGCGGCACGGCCGTTTCAGGCAATCGGATTCCCGCCACGTCATTGCCGTCGCCATTCACCTGTGGGACGAGCACCCGATATGCCTCGCCTGTCTGTGGCGGCTCGATGGTGATCACACGTGTCGAGCTGTACTCGCGCCCGTAGTCCATGTGCCAGACCCGGGGCATGTAGGTCGTAAACGGGAACGACGGCACCTTCGGAAAGTGCACGTCCTCGAGAGGCACGAGCTCGCCCTTGGCGATAGTCGGATACTGCGAGGCCGGCGGTTCGCGATCGCCGCGTGTCCACGCATCGAGCTCGAGGAGCAGCGCGCGCGTCGCCCAGCGCTGCTCAGCGAAGTTGACGAACTGCCGATATTGATCCCTGCCCCTCGAGAGCGGGAGTCCGCCCATCGAGTGCGGAGTGCCGGCGAGGAAGTACAGACGCGAGGTTGCGTCGAGCGGCGCGTCGGCACGGCCGTCATCGGTGGTGTGCGTGAGCGAGCCTGCTCGCGCCCAGTATTCCGTTGATGAGAACGTGTAGAAGATCTTCGGCGTGACGTGAGCGCCGCGTGCGTTGGCGAGTAACCCCTCGTCTCTGAACGGCGGCAGATCAACCGGGCGCAAGATGGACAGCACCGAGTTGCCGGCTTGACCGGGCATCGCAAAGCGATGATTGAAGCTGCCAC